>JBBJLY010000136.1:0-22033 GCA_037720695.1 Kofleriaceae bacterium
TAGCGATTCGCCTGATTCACCGTGTCTCCGATCACCGTGTAGTCGCGCCGGAACACGCGCGAACCGAGGTCGCCGCGGATCACGGTGCCCGTGTTGACGCCGATCCGCATGGCGAGCTCGAGCTTGCGCCCCTCGTTGAACACCCGCATCGCCTGCTGCATCTCGAGTCCCGCGCGCGCCGCGCGCACCGGCGCCGGTTCCCGACCGCGCTGGTCCTCGAAGATCGCCATGATCGCATCACCGATGAACTTGTCGATGTCACCGCCGTGCTGCTTCACGATCGGACACATGACGTCGAAGTAATCGTTCAGTAGCGTGATCAGCTGGTACGGCGTCAACGACGCCGACATCGGGGTGAAGCCGACCAGATCGCTGAACATCACGCTGACCACGCGCTCGTCGGCGCGAAATGCGAGCAACGTGCCCGAGGTCGCGCGCTCCTCCGCCGCCTGACGCGCGCCTTCGGAGATGAACAGTGACGATGCCTCCTTGTAGGCCATCAGCCGGCGCTCCGCGAGCGTGCGCTCGACCAGCGCGATGCACTTGTCCTGCGAGAACGGCTTCACGAGGTACGCCGACGCACCCGCCGCGCGCATCTGCGCCATGTCGCGCTTCGAGTCGCGCGCGGTTAGCATGATGACCGGGATCTGGCGTAGCTCGGGATCGCGGCGCAGCGCGTGGACCAGCTCGAAGCCGGTCATGTTCGGCATCTCGTAGTCGCTGACGATCAGCGCCGGGCGCACGCTGGCCGCCTTCGCGAGCGCGAGCTTGCCGTCCTCGGCGGTCGATACCTGGAAGCCCTGGCGCGCCAGGCAATCCGCCACGTAGTGGCGCTGCGCTGGCGAATCATCGACGACGAGCACCTTCTCGCGCGCACCGGGCAGCGTGCCCTGGACGAGCGCCCGCACCCGGGTCGACAGCTCCTCGGGGATCACGGGCTTCACGAGGTAATCGTCGGCGCCTGCATCGAAGCCGCGCTCGAGATCCGTCGCCTCGCCGAGCGACGAACAGATCAGCACCGGCACGTGCGACGTCCCGGGGTCCTGCTTCAGTGCCTTGCACACGCCGTAGCCATCGAGCTTCGGCATCTCGACGTCGGTGATCACGAGATCCGGTTGGTGTAGACGCGAGAGCTCGACCGCCTCGGCGCCATCGTAGGCGGAGCGGACTTCATAGCCTTCGTCCTCCAGGATCGGCACCGTGTGGCGGTGAATCAGCGGCGAGTCGTCCGCGAGCAGGATCAGCTTCTTCGCGCGTGTCGTCGCGCCGAGCACCTCGAGCACCTCGGCGTCGCTGAACGGCACCATCAGGAAGCCGTCGGCGTCGACCTTGTGCGCGATCGCGCGGTCCGCGATGGCGACGCCGACGACGATCGCCGCGACCGGCGAGGCCGCGCGGTGCAGCAGCTCGACCGTGGCATCGAGGTCGCGATCCACGAGCCGGCGGGGCAGCACGGCGGCGCGAGGCGCCAGCTCCGCCATCCGCGCCTCGAGCTCGCGCACGGAGGTGACCGTGGTGACGGTATGCCCGAGCGGCTCGAGCGGCCGGCGGACCAGCGCCGCGAGCACCGGCTCGTCGCTCACGATCACGATGTTCATGCGCCGCCCTCGCCGTGCCCCAGCAGCTTGCGGACCACCTTCAACAGCAGCGTGCGGTCGTGGGGCTTGGTGATGTACTCGTCGACGCCGGCATCGAAGCCACGCACGCGGTCGATCCGCTCGCCCATGCTGGTGACCATGACGATCGGGATGTTCGCGTACTCCGGCATCGCGCGGAGCGCCCGGGTCAGGTCGTAGCCGTCCATCCGCGGCATCATCACGTCGGTCGACACCAGATCAAAGGCGCGCGACCGCGCGAGCTCGAGGCCATGCGCGCCATCGACCGCGACGGTGACCACATAGCCGGCGTCGGCGAGGATCCGGCGCAGTGACTCGCGCACGATGTCGGAGTCCTCGACCAGCAGCACGTGAGACGACGACGCGGTGGCCGCGCGCTTGACCTGACGCCGCGGGCCGCTCGGCCGATCGAGCGCGCGCCGGATGATCGCGGGGACATCGAGGATCAGCGCGACGCGGTCGCCGAGCAGGGTCGCGCCGGCGACGCACGGCACGTTGACCAGCATCGGCCCGAGGGACTTGATCACGATCTCGCGCTTGCCGAGCAGGTGATCGCAGACCAGCGCGTAGCTCTGACCACCCTGGTCGACCAGCACGAGCTGGAGGTCGCCCTCGGTCTCGCCGTCGAGCTCGAGCACGGAGTCGAGCCGGATCACCGGCACGTGCTTGCCGCGAACGACGACGACCTCGCGGTCGGACACCAGCGCGACCTCGTTCGCGGGGACCGTCAGCACGCGCTGCACGACGTCGAGCGGGATCGCGAACACCTCGCCGCCGGCGCGCGCGACGATGACCTGGATGATCGCGAGCGTGAGTGGCAGTTTCAGCACGAAGGCACTCCCCTGGCCGGGCGTCGACTCGACGTCGATCGTTCCCTTCAGCCGCGTGACGATCGATTGCCGCACGATGTCCATACCGACGCCGCGGCCCGAGACCTCGCTGACCGTCGCGGCAGTCGAGAACCCGGGCCGGAAGATCAGCTCGCGGGCGCCGCGATCGTCGAGGGCCTCCGCTTCGGGCGCGCTGATCAGCCCGCGCTCCACCGCGCGCCGCTTGAGCTTGCCCGGATCGAGGCCACGCCCGTCGTCGGCGACGCGGATCTCGACCTGGTTGCCGCGGTGGGCGGCCGCGAGTGTGACGGTGCCCTCGGCGGGCTTGGTCGCCGCCGCGCGCTCCTCCGGCATCTCGAGGCCGTGGTCGACCGAGTTGCGGACCAGGTGCATGAGCGGCTCGTCGAGCGCCTCGACCAGCAGCTTGTCGAGCTCGGTGTCCTCGCCGTGCAGCACGAGGCGCGCGCGCTTGCCGAGCTTGGCCGCGAGGTCGCGCACCGTGCGCACGTGCTTGCGGAACACGCCGGTCACCGGGACCATGCGGAGCCGCATCACCTGCTCGCGCAGCTCGGCGGAGATCGCGTCGAGCCGGTCGGTGCCATGGTCGAGATCGGTCGTGACCTCGGCGAGCACCCGCTCGACGCGCGAGATCTCCTCGTTGATGCCGTCGATCGCGACCGCGCCGGCGCCGCGCACGTTGGCGACCTTGCGTGCGACGCCGCGATCGCTGGTCAGCTCGGACGTGACCGAGCCGAGCGATGCGACCGCGCCGCGCAATTCGTCGCGGCCGAGCACCAGCTCGCCGACCAGGTTCATCAGCCGATCGAGCTTCTCGAAGTCAACGCGGATCGTCGGCCGCGCGCGATCCGCGCTGGCTGCCTGTTTTGGATCTGCCGCGGCCGTGTCCGCCATGTGCACCGGCTCCGCGGTGGCGGACGGGTTCCGCAGCCGCGTGATCACGGCGCTCGGATCGTAGGCGATCGGTGCGCGCGCCCGTGCGGTGTCTAGCATCGCCCGCAACGCGTCGAGCGCGGCGAGCAACGCGTCGATCACGGGAGCATCGACCGGTCGGCCGGCATCCCGGATCTGACCGACGAGATCCTCGGCCGCGTGGGCGAGGTGGTTGACCGGCTGCAGGCCGACCATCGCGGAGGAGCCCTTGATCGTGTGAAGGTCCCGGAACACGTCCCGCAGCAGGTCGCCATCGGCGGGCCGGCGCTCGATCTCGACCAGCTTGCCGGCGAGCGCCTCGAGTCGCTCGCTGGCCTCGTCAAAGAACAGCTCGACCATGTCGTCGTCGACGGTGGGGGTCCACACGAAGCCCGCGGTCGACGCCGCCTGCGCGGTGATCGGCGCGTGCTCGATCACCTTCGTGCTGACGGCGGGTGGGGCGGTCGCGAGCGAGACCGTGCCGGTGAGCAGCGCGGTCGCGTGCGCCTCGAGTGGCAGGTTCTCGACCCGCGCGCCGGACTTGTCGGCGTTCGCGAGCTGCACGAACGCCTCGGCGAGCATCGCTCGCGGGCGCGAGCGTGCCCCACTGCGTGTCGTCGAGCGCCGAGGCGCGGTCGAGCGCGTGCTCGCAGGCGAGGGCGAGGCGGCCGACCGGCTCGGCCCCGATCCCGAGCGACGACAGCCCGATATGGAACGCCATCTGCGCGAGCTGGGCCGTGTCCGCGCGCCGGACCGCATGGACGTCGCCGAACGCATCCGCCAGATAGGCGGCGTCGCGCCCGGCATGGACGACGAACTGATCCCACAGCGGCACGCTCACGGCGTGTCCTCGTCGAGCTCGTGCCGGGCGAGCCAGCGGCGGGTTCCGGTGCGGGTCGCGCGGAGCTCGAGCTCGACGTGGGCGGCGCGCGCGGCGGCGCGGGCACGGCGCAGCACGGGCGCGAGGTCGTCTCCGAGCAGATCGGCGGTGTCGAGATCGACGACGAGCCGGGCGAGCCCGGCGATCCCGAGCCGCGCCATCAGCTCCGCGGTGACGACGCGTGCGCTCGGGTGGCCGCGCAGCGACAGCGTGTCCTCGGTCGGCGACGTGACCGGAGGCTTGATCGGGGGCGGTGTCCGCGAGAGCGTGCGCTGCTTGCCGCTATCGCGGCGCCGCCGCTCCGCCAGCGGGCGCGGCGGGATCGGGACGCCGGTCGCGGGCGTGCGGTGGTCGCCTGGCAGCCCAGGCGCCTCGCGGCGGACGTAATACACCGCATCGCCGGCGCGCACCGCCTCGAGCTCGGGGATGTCTCGCAGATGCTCGCTGTAGCCGACGAACACGAACCCACCGGGCACGGTCGCCGCGATCAAGCGTTCGATCACGCGCCGGCGCGCGGTCGGCGTGAAGTAGATGAGGACGTTGCGACACCACACGAGGTCACACCCGCGCTGGATCGCGGTCGCGTCTGCGAGGTTCGCGCGCTCGAACCGCACGAGCTCCGCGACCTCGGGCCGGACCCGGACGCGCTCACCGTCGAGCACGAAGTCATCGCGCCACTCGGCCGGGATGTCATTCCACGCCGCCGGTGGATACTCCGCGCGCTCGGCCATCGCGAGTGCATCGGCGGAGACGTCGGTCGCGGTGATCGCCGGGACGAAGCCAGCGCGCGAGAGCACCGACGCCAGCGTGTACGGCTCCTCGCCGGCGGCGCACCCCGCGCTCCACACCTTGATCGTCCGCTTGCCGCGCGCGCGCAAGGCCGGGATCACGGCCAGGGCCAGCGCCGCGATCTGCGAGCGATGGCGGAACAGCCGGCTCTCCCCGACGCGCACTGCCTCGATCAGCTCGTCGAGCTCGGCCGCGCCCCGGCCCGATCCGATCCACGCGACGTACGCCTCGGGGTCGAGCTCGCATGCGGCGATCCGGGCCGTCGCGCGCGCATCGACCACCCACGCGGGGAGCTCGAGTCCCGCACGTTCGGCGAGCCGATTCGCGATCGCGGCGATCACCTCTGGCGCGAGGCCCACGCGTTACGCGTCCTTTTCGATCGGGTCTTCCACCAGACGGCGCTTTCGCACGGACGCCCCGGCGGGCAGGGTGCGCTGGACGCGCGCCGGGTCGCCGTTGCTGGCGCTGGCCTTGCGCGCTCTCAGCGGGACCTTGTTGCCCTCGAGGTTGAAGCCGCCGATCGATTCCTCGAGCTCGTACGCGAGCTCGTGCAGGCGCTCGGCCTGGACGACCGACTCCTCGGAACCGTGCAGCACCTCGCCCGCGATGTGCCGCACGGCGTCCATGTTGCGGGCGATCTCGTCTGACACCACGGCCTGCTCGTGCACGGCGACCGCGGTGTCCTTGACGACGGTGATCAGCTCGCCGAGCCCGTTCAGCGTCGAGGTCACGAGCTGCGATCCGCCGACCACCTCACGGGTCCCGATGTCCATCGACGCGATCGCGGCCTGCGTCTGCTCCTTGACGGTCTGGATCAGCGCCTCGATGTCCTTGGCCGACTGGCCGACGCGGCGCGCCAGGGAGGACACCTCGTCGGCGACCACGGCGAACCCACGACCCTGTTCGCCGGCGTGCGCGGCCTCGATCGACGCGTTGAGCGCCAGCATCGAGGTCTGCTCGCTGATCTGCCGGATCACCTCGACGATGTTGCCGATCCGCTTGCTGCTCTCGCCGAGGTCTCGCATCTTGGACGCCGCGTCGTCGACCGCCACGCGGATCTGCTCCATGCGCTCGACGGCCGAATTGACAGCGGTGCTGGATCGCTCGGCGGCGTCGGTCGCCTGGGCCGCGTTGCCGGCGACCTGCTGGATCGATGCGGACAACTCGGTGACCGCGGTGGTCGAGCTCTCGATCTTGAGCGTCTGATCCTTTAGCCCCGACAGCATCTCGCGCGACGCCGCGCTGATCTCCGCGCTCGACGCGCCGACCTGGAACGCCGCTGACTGCACGCCGGTCGCGAGGTGATGCACACGCGCGAACACCTGGTTGATGTTCTCGGCCAGATCGGCGGTCTCGTCGCGCGAGCTGACCACGATCCGCTGCGTCAGATCGGTGTCGCCGGCGAGCAGGTCGCGCGACTGGCGAACCATCTGCTTGATCGGCCGGGTGACCCAGAAGCCGAGCATGAGGGCGATCGCGATCGACGCCGCGATCCCGATCATGATCTCGACCCACGGCAATGACTTGCCCGGATCGATCACGCTCGCGCGGCTGCGCGCGATGTAGATCTTGCCGATCGTGACCGCGTCGCCGTTCTTGTAGCCGTCGAGGTCTTCGAAGTAGAAGTCGTAGTCGTGATCCTTGAGCCGGATCACGTCGCGGGTGTCCTCGCCGACGGTCACCTTGATTACCTTGTCGGGTTGCATCGCGCGTGCGACCTCGGTCGGGTTGCCGGGCAGCGCGCTCGCGAGCAGCGTCGAGCCATCGAGCAGCGACGGCCGGAACTGGCCGGTCGGCGTGTCGCGATCGGTCTGCGTCGCGTACTCGGTCATCATGTCCTGCAGCCGCATCGCGATCGCGATGCCGCCGATCACCTCGTCGCTGTCGGGCATCGTGAGCGGCAGCGCCGTCATCTGGTACGGCGTCTTGTCGACGACCTGGATCCGGTGCGCGAACACGCTGCCCGATCTCGCGCGCTGGATCGCGGCGAGCTTCGGCAGCATGTCGGGATCGATCGGCGACTTCGGCGGCGCCCACAGCTGCTTGCCGGTCGGGCCGAAGATCACGAACACGTGGGGCTGGATGCCGTTCTCAGCCATCAGGCGCTTGTGCATCGCCTCACCGATCGTGGCGATCTGTGCGCGCGTCGCCTTGGCTCCGTCGGGAGTCGTCGAAGGCGCGACCAGCGCGCCCGGCGTGTTGGGCGCAGGTGATTCCGGCTCGGGCGGACGGTTGGCGAGCGCGGCGTGCAGCTTGCTGTCGGCGGCCAGCAACTCGAGCGTGCCGGTCATCGTGCGACCCGCGCGCTCCTGATAGAACTCGTAGCGCTGCAGGTGCTTGACGAGGAATTTCCCGCGGCTCTGGAGCCGCTGCTTGCTGCTGACGAGCCACGCGCCACCGAAGATCAGGAATCCGGCGAGCAGCAGGCAGCCGAACAAGAACTTCAGGAACATCGGAAACCGGATGCCCTTGGGCAAGCGGGAGGGAGTCATGCAGGCCTACCTTCGGGCGCGCCGGTGATCCGCCCAGGGGGCGTCGGGTTGCGAGCCAGCTCGCGCAGTGGCTCGGCACCGATGATGGCCTCGGCGTCGAGCACGCGCACGGTTCCCGTCGCGGTCGCCGCAATCCCGAACGAGGAGCTGCGCCACGCCGGGTCCTAGGTGGGTCGGCGGCGGTTCGAGCTGCTGACCTTCGATCGACGTGTCGATCGTCCGCAGGTCGCGCAGGCGATCCACCACGACTCCGGCCGTGCCGGTCGCGTCCTGAATGACCACGATCCGTGAGTCGCTGCCGACCTCGGTGCGGGACAGCCCGAACAGCACGCCGAGGTCGATCACGGGCAGGATGTCGCCGCGCAAGCTGAACACGCCCGCGAGTGCCGGCGGCGTCAGGATGACGCGCGTGATTGGCTGGATCGGCAGCGTCTCGCGGACGGCCTCGATCGGCAGCGCGAGCTCCTGCCCGCGCAGCTCGAAGCAAACGAGCCGCAACGGCCCCGCGGTCGATGTGGTCGACGTCTCCGTGGTCCGGACGGTCATTTGGTACCCCGTCCCAGCCTACCCGATGTTGAAGTCTTCCTTGGGGTGCGCCGCACCACTGCCGTCGCGGAATCGCGTCAGCGTGTAGCGGGCAAAGATCTCGTGCGGCGGCGCGCCCGTCAGCCACTCCGCGTACAGCTTGCCGAGGATCGGCGCCATCATGAAGCCGTGGCCAACAAAGCCACACGCGAGGAAGAAGTCGGGATGCTCGGGCGTCGCGCCGAGGATCGGGTTGCCGTCGGGCGATTGATCGTAGGGCCCCGCCCACTGTCGGAGGATCTTGATCTCGCCGAGGATCGGCATCAGGCGGACGAGCCGGCGCGCGTAGGTCGCGAGGAATTGCAGGGTCGAGCCCATCGCATACGTCGGCTCGTGACCGGGCAGGGACACCCCGCCGACGATCTCGCCGCGCATCGACTGGCTGCAGTACAGCCCGCTCGACAGCTCGGACACCATCGGCCGAAGGAACGGCTTGAGCGGCTCCGACGAGCAAATCTCGTGGCGAATCGGCCAGGTCGGGACGTCGACGCCGAGCATCGCCGCGAGCTTCGGAGACCACGCACCCGTTGCGTTGACCACGCGGCGCGCGCGGACCGATCCGCGTGCCGTGTGGACCGTGTAGCCACCACCGGCGAGCGGCTCCATCCCGGTGACCTGCGTCTGGGTGAAGATTCGCGCGCCCATCGCGGCGGCCTGGCGCGCGTAGCCCCACAGGAACGGCCACGGGAACAGGATCCCATCCGACGGATTGTAGGACGCGCCCACGATCCCATCGAGCGCGAGCTCGGGCACGATGTCCTGCGCCTCGGCAGGCGCGAGCATGCGGGTCTTGACGCCGCATCGGTTCTGCAGATCGATGTTCTTCTCGAGCCGCGCGACCTCCTTCGCGTTGCGCGCGAGGAACAGGTAGCCGCCCTGGCGGAACCACACGTTGACGCCGAGATCGACGGCGAACCGCCGGCACAGCTCGACCGACTCCTGCATCAACCGGATGTTCATCTCGGTCGACCACTGCTGGCGCACGCCGCCACCATTGCGACCGGAGGCGCCCTCCGCGAGGTACCCCTTCTCGACGACGACCACGTCGGACATCCCGCGGCGCGCGAGGTGATACGCGATCGACAGTCCGACCACGCCGCCGCCAACGATCACGATCTCCGCCTTCTCCGGCACCGGCCCCGTGGCCTCGAGCGTCGCCGGGAGCCGGATCTCGCCCGAGACGTCGGCGCGAGACTCGTCCTCTTCGTCGTCGGGCGCGCCGGGCTGCATCTACGACTCCTCGTCCTCGAACACGTGCGCACCCGGATCGCGCGCGAGCACGCGGAGCGGCGTCGGTGCGAGCGGCGGGCGCGAGGTGAACGGGGGGATCGCCTCGGGCGGCTGATTGGTCAGCTTCGCGAGCTCGGTCGCGACGGCAGCGAGGCACTCCTTGCCCTGGCACGGTCCCGTGCCGAACCCGGTGTAGCGCTTGACCTCCTCGATGTCGCGATAGCCGCGCGACACGCAATGCGAGAGGTCTGCGAGCGTCATGTCCTCGCAGCGACACAGCACGATCTTGCCCGCCACGCCGCGATCCTACCTTGCCGCCGCGGCGACGATGGCCCCGACACGCGCGCCATCGACAGCTGCCGCGGCGGGTCCGCGATAGCCCGTGACGTCGCCGCACGCCCATACGTTGGCGGTGCTCGTCCGGCCTTCGGCGTCGATCACGATCTTGAAACCGCCCGCGGCGGGATCGAGCACGACCTTGCAGCCTTGCTGGCGCGCACCCTCCGAAGCGGGTGCGGGGATGCCGGCGACGCCGACCACATCGCAGTCGATCTTGCCCGACGTGGTGTCGACCTGCGTTGTCCACGATCGCCCGCGCGTGCCGGTCACTCGCTCGAGCTCGACGCGCGTGACCTCTGCGCCGGCGGTCTTGAGCGCAGCCGCGAGTGCGCTGGTGTCGCTCGCGAGCTCGGGGACCTCGACCAGGCACACACGCTCGCCGGCGAGGATCCCGTGATCGACGAGCAACCGGCCGATCGCGCGTGCGGCGAGCACGCCGGGACGATCGTTGTCGGCGAACGGCAGGTTGACCGCATATCCACCGGTCGCCCAGATGTGGTGGCGCGCGTAGATCCGGTACATCCGGTCCGGCGCGGACACCGCGAGCACGCCGCCGTCATCCTCGGGGAAGAAGCCGATCGCCGTCGAGCGCGCGAGCACCGCGACGCCGGCATCGAGCGCGTCGCGCCACGCCGTCTCGGCCGCACCGCGACCGGTGCGCGGGTCGGCGCGCAGGCTCCGCCGGGACGCAGCTGGTCGTCGATCAGCACGGTCGTGCGACCGGCACGGGCACACGCCGCGGCCGCCGCGAGCCCGGCAGGTCCGCCGCCGATCACGCAGACGTCGACGTCGTAACGCTGGACCTCGGGGAGCTCGCCGGCAGGGTGATCTGGCAGCTTGCCGAGCCCCGAGAGCTGGCGGACCACCTTGTTCGCGAGCTTGTTCAGCACGGACGATCCGGTCATCAGCGTGTGATGATCCATGCCGCGCGAGAACAGGAAGTCGACCGCGCCCAGCAGATCGATCTCCGCCGATGGGAACCCGTTCTGGCCCTCGACCTCCGCACCCGGCGTGCACGGCGCCTGACACGCGCGCAGATTCGGGACGCCAGCCAGCCGCACGAGGCAGCCGCTACAGTGGCCTTCGAAACAGAAGAACGTGCGCGGTCGGTGATACTTCAGCGACCGCGACAGCACGCGTGATCCGCTCGCGAGCGCTGCCGCCGCGATACTCTCATCTGCGAATGCACGCACGGTCGTATCGGCGATGCGAAGCTCGACCGCATCTCCTCGTACGGCGTCGTGTCCCGGAAGCCGGCGCGCCACAGATCACCAATATCACGGTCACTTCGTTGCGGTGTCAGTAGCGCTGCGTTACCGTTCACTTTCGAAAGGACAGGGGACCGAATGGCCACTCCAACCAGGCCGTGCCCGTACTGTGGCGCGGCCGTGCTGATGAACGCACCCGCCTGCGGAACGTGCGGCCGACCGATGCCCCCGATGCAGCAGGGCGCGCCAGCTCCACAGCCGGCGAAGACCATGTTCGGGCACGCTGCCCCGGTGATCCCGCGGCCACCGGCGGGCGGCGGCGCGCCCCAGGGGTTCTCGCCACCGCAGCAGGCCGGGTTCGCTCCGCCGCCGCAACCGGCGGGGTTCCCCTCGCCGCAGCAACAACCACAATATCCGCCGCAGCAGGCGCAGCCGCAGTATCCGCAGCAGCCGGGTGGTTATCCACCGCCAGGCGGCCAGCAGCCGGGTGGATTTCCGCCGCCGGGCGGCCAGCAGCCGGGTGGATTTCCGCCGCCGGGCGGCCAGCAGCCGTACGGCCAGCCGCAGGGCTTTGGCCAGCAACCGCAGCCACCTGCGTATGGTCAGCCGCCGCAGGGTCAGCAGCCGTATGGCCAGCCGCCGCAGCAGCCTGCGTACGGTCAGCCGCCGCAGCAGCCATATGGCCAGCCGCAGCAGCCACCTGCGTATGGTCAGCAGCCGCACGGCCAGCAGCCGTACGGCCAGCCCCAGCAGCCATCGGCGTACGGTCAGCCGCAGCCTGGCTTCCCGCAGCAGCCGCCGCAGTACCCGCAGGCCAACAATCCGTTCGCGGCCCCGCAGCAAGACATGCCGGGTCCGCTCGACGATCTCGCGCGCAAGCTGCCGACCTCGGCGCCGGGCACGATCTTCGGATTCCCCGTGGCGCGGCTTCGCGATCCGGCGGTCCAGCGCAAGATCCTGTTCCTCGCCGGCGTCGCGCTCGTCGCTTCGGTCATCGTGCCGCGCACGATCAGCCCGCTGACGTTCTCGTGGAGCGGCGCGATCTTCCGCACCATGATCTGGCCCATCATCGCGGGCGCGGCGTACCTGCTGGTCTCGGTGGCACCCGCCGAGATGCGCAAGAATGTGCCGCCGATCGTGCTGCAGTGGCTGCCATTCGCGATCGCGTTCATCGGCATCTTCGTCGCGAGCGTCGGCAACCCGTTGCCGCAGATGTTCGGGATGGTGGGGGGCGCGATGATGCCCGACCTCCCGGCCGGCCTGTCGGGGCCCGAAGCCGCCGCAGCGGCGCACGCGATTGCCGAGGCAATGGCCGCGGCAGCGTCTGCTGCCACGGGTGGCGGGCTCATGACGTTGTACGTGCTCGGGTTCGCGGTGCTCGTGTTCGGCCTGATGGTCCGGATCGCGCAGCCGCAGGATCAGGTCGCGCGCATCATCATCGCGGTCGGTGCGGTCATGCTGATCGGGCCGTTCATCGACATCGCGAAGGGTGCGTTCCACTTCTCGGGGACGCCCGCACTGCTCGTCATCCACAACCTGCTGTGGTTCCTGGTCGTGCTGCTCGGCATCCTGTGCGTGGTGTTCGTCGTGCCGCCGCAGAAGCTGCCGCCGGCGCTGCAGGCAGTCGATGCGCTCGGTCCGCTGATCACGGCGGTGCTGCTCGCCTGGCTCGTCGTGTCGCCGGTCCTGCTGCTGCTCGCCCACCTCGTCCACGCACCTGGTAAGGGCAATGCGCTGTTCATGTTCCTCCACGCCTTGTTGCCGGTGGTCGCGTACTTTGGCGTGCTGATGATGTCGTCACCCGCCGCTTACGAGGAAGCGAAGAAGCTGTTCGCCGGTAACGCGGGCGGAGGCTATCCGCCGGGTGGCGGTTATCCGCCGCCAGGTGGAGGCTATCCGCCGCCAGGTGGAGGCTATCCACCGCCAGGTGGTGGTGGGTATCCGCCGCAAGGCGGCGGAGGCTATCCGCCGCCGGGTGGTGGCGGTTATCCGCCGCAACAAGGTGGCGGCGGCGGCTGGCAGTAAGCCGCTCGACGACACTGTAGCTATCGGGCTCGCGCCTTGGTGTTTCTAGGCGCGGGCCCGGTTTCGTTTCGGGTTACCCTCAACCGCATGCAGGGTGCCTCGCGGTGGGCGACGCTCCTGGGTCTCACACTCGGTGGGGTCCTGGCGTTCGGTGGTGGGCTGGCCGCCTGTGGCGGTAGCTCGCTCAAGCAGAGCGGCGAGTCCTGCAGCGCGTCGTCCGAATGCGACCGCGGCCTGGTCTGCGACCTGGCGCGGGCCGAGCCGACCTGCGCCTCGAGCACGACGCCGCGAGATGCCGGTCCGGACGAGGACGACGGCGGTCCCGACGATGCGGTCGACGCGCCGGCGGATACGCAACTGCCGGACGCCCGCGTCCTCGATGCGCGCGGGATCGATGCGGTGGTGATCGATGCACCGGTGATCGACGCGCCAGCGATCGACGCGCCGCTCTAACCGATCGCGCGCCGGAGCTCGGTCATCGCCTCGGGGATCCGCGACACCGGCGTGGCGCCGTAGCCGAGCAACAGCCCGGATCGCGGACGTGCCGTGGCGTAGCACGACGACAGCGGGATCACGGAGATCCCTCGGGCCGCCGCGCGGATCGCGACGTCGCGATCGCGGATCTCCGGTGGCAGGGTGATCACGACGTGCATGCCGGCGCGGTCGCCGATGACCTGGACGGTGTCACCGAGCTCGCGCTCGATCGCGCGCACCAGGACGCGGCGACGCTCGGCGTAGACGCCGCGCATCCGGCGCAGGTGGCGCATGAAGTGGCCCTCGCGGATGAAGTCGTTCAGCACGCGCTGATAGAGCGGCGTCGGGAAGTTGTCCATCGTGGCGCGGACGCGCCGGAACCGCGGCGTCAGATCCGCAGGCACCACGAGGTAGCCGATGCGCAGCGCCGGGAACATCACCTTGCTGAACGTCCCGACGTAGATCACGCGCTGATCGGTGTCGAGCCCTTGCAGTGAGGCGATCGGCTGATGCTCGTAGTGGTGCTCGCTGTCGTAGTCGTCCTCGATCACCCAAGCACCGGTCCTGCGCGCCCACGCGAGCAGCTCGAGCCGCCGCGGCGCGCTCATGATCACGCCGAGCGGATACTGGTGCGATGGTGTGACATAGGCCGCGCGGGCACGGCGGTGACGCGCGATCCCGGCCGCGACGTCGAGCCCGTCACCATCCACCGGCACGCCGACCAGGTGCGCATCGGCGAGCGCCAGCGCGTCGCGCGCGCCTGCGTAGCACGGCTCCTCGATCCACACCGCGTCGCCCGGCGCGAGCAAGGAGCGAGCGGCGATCGCGAGCGCTTGCTGGGAACCGCTGACGACCATGATCTGGTCCGCCGTGCAGCGCACCGAGCGCACGGTGCCGAGCACGTCTGCGATCGCCTCGCGCAACGGCAGGAAGCCCATCGGGTCGCCATAGTTCATCTGCCGGCGCGGCAGCCGTCGTGCGCAGCGTGCGACCAGGCGCGCCCAGACCTCCGCGGGAAACGTTTCGAGCGCGGGCTGACCGACGCGGAACGCGCCCCAGCAGTCGAGCCACGGTTCGGCCACCGCAGGCGTGCGGTCGCGGGGTACACGCCGGGGACCCGGTGGCACGACGCGCTTGGGGGTTGCTCGTGCCGTCGCGACGCGCGCGGCGAAGGCCGGCGACACGAACGTGCCGGCGCCGACGCGACCCACGAGGTAGCCCTCCGCGACCAGCTGCTGGAACGCGTTGACCACGGGGATCCGCGAGATCGCGAGCTCGCGGGCCAAGCTGCGGGTCGACGGCAAGCGCTGGCCCGGAGGTAGCCGCCCGTCGAGGATCGCGGCGCGGTATCCGGCGTAGACCTGCGCGTACAGCGGCGCGGCCCGCCGCCGATCGAGCGCGATGATCGGAGCGAGCCCGTCGGGTGCGCGTTTCACGTGCTGATAATGGACCTATCGATGCTGCAACATGTGGCTATTTAGACCTGACCATCTTCGTGCCAGGTTGCTGGCCATGCAGAGACCATCGTCGCTCGTGATCTGGTGCTTGGTCGTTGGATGTGGGGCACCGGCACGCGGCACGCTCCCCGCGATCGCGCTGCCGACCGGTGGCGTGCACGACTTCGACTACTTCGAAGGTGGCTGGACCACCCTGCAGCGCCGCCTCGAGACTCGCGGCGTCGGCAGCACCGCGTGGGACGAGTTCCCGGGCACGCTGTGCATGAAGCCGTACCTCGGCGGGATGGTCACGGTCGACGAGCTCGCATTCCCGACCAAGGGCTGGTCGGGGCTCACCGTGCGTGCGTTCGACGTCGGGCTACGCCGGTGGTCGGTCTACTGGATCAACAGCAAGACCGGCAAGCTCGGGACGCCGGTGCAAGGCGGCTTCACCGCCGACCGCGGCACGTTCTATGGCGACGACGAGGACGGCGGCCAGCCGGTGAAGGTCCGCTACCACTGGAACAAGGTCGATCGCGATCACGCGCTGTGGGAGCAGGCGTTCTCGCGCGATGGCAAGACCTGGGAGACCAACTGGACCGCCGACTTCACGCGCGCGGACCCCGCGACCGTGTGCAGCGCGGGCCGGCCGGCCGCGTGACGCGCTGCTGGGTCGCGGTCGGGCTCGCGAGCCTCGCCGCGTGCGGTGCTCCACCCGCGAACGAGCCGCGCGCGATCGGCGGTCGTCCGCAACCGCTCGCCCCACCGTACCTCGGTCAAGTCGCGAGCGATCGGCCGACGATGTTCGCGCCGGGTGTCGTCTCGGGTCCAGCGACCGATCTCAACGCAGCGTTCTCTCCCGACGGGATGGAGCTGTACTTCTCGCGCAAGGATGCGACCGACCAGATCGCCACGATCATGGTGGTCCGGCGCACCGGCGACCACTGGACCGCGCCCGAGGTGGCCCCGTTCTCGGGACGCTACAGCGACGTCGACCCGATGTTCTCTCCCGACGGCTCCCGCCTGTACTTCTCGTCGTACCGGCCGCGAGACGCGGGCGCGGTCGATCCGGTCGCTGACGCCGACCTGTGGTTCGTCGAGCGTCGAGGCCGCGGGTTCGGGGATCCGGTTCACCTGCCTGCGCCGGTCAACACGCCAGCCGACGACCTCTACCCGTCGCTGACCCGCGATGGCACGCTCTACTACGCGAGGTGGGATCCGGGGCCTGGTACGGGCGACCTGTTCCGGGCGCGGCCTGCAGGCGACGGGTACCAGGTCGACCGCATGCCGGCGCCGGTGAACAGCGAGAGCGTCGAATACGATCCGTTCATCGCGCCTGACGAGAGCTACCTGGTGTTCGTGTCGTCTCGACCCGGCGGGCATGGCGGCGGCGACCTCTACCTCAGCTTTCGCGCAGGCGCGGCCTGGACGGAGCCGCGCAATCTGGGCGCACCGGTGAGCTCGGAGGCGCGCGACTACTGCCCGGTGGTTTCGCCCGACGGTAACTACCTGTTCTTCACGAGCACGCGGTCCGACGCCAGCGACCCGGGTGATGGGAACGTGTACTGGTTGACGAGCGGGTTCCTGCAGCGAGCCGGCGAGTAGCTCCTGCCGCGTCCGGGTTTTCCGCTACGCTCGGCGGATGGCGGCACGCGAACGCGGGCTCGAGTGGAAGGTCGGGCTCCTCGTCCTGGTCTCGACCGCGATCCTCGTCGGCTTCATCTTCATCCTCGGCAACTTCTCGCTGCGCTCGGGCTTCACGATGCGGGTCGACTTCGACTATATCGGCTCGCTGCAACCTGGCGCGCCGGTCAAGGTCTCGGGGATCAAGGTCGGCAAGGTCGAGGAAGTCGAGTTCCTCGGCGGCAAGCTCGATCCCGCGCTTGGCAAGCGCGTCCAGGTCCGGGTGACGCTGTGGATCGAGGATCGGGTGCGCGAGGCGATCCGTCGCGACGCCGAGTTCTTCATCAACACCGCGGGCGTGCTCGGCGAGCAGTACCTCGAGATCGTGCCAGGGAAGGACTGGGCGAGCCCGCCGATCGCTGCGAACGCGGTGATCCACGATCCGCAGGTCGTCCACGATCCACCGCGGACCGACCTCGTGGTCGCGCGGCTGTACGAGGTACTTGAAGGCGTGTCATCCGTGCTGCGCGACGATCGCGACGCGATCAAGAATCTGTTGTCGAACGGTGCCAGCACGGTCGCGGAGATCAACAAGCTCCTGATCGACAACCGCGCCGAGCTCGCCCAGCTGATCGTCAACGGCGCGCAGCTCGCGAAGGAAGCGAAGACCACGCTGGCAAAGGTCAACCACGGGCTCGGCGATGGCCGTCCGATCGCGACACTGGTCGCCGACGCCGACGCGACGCTCAAGACGGCACAGCGTTCGATGACCGAGCTGACGCCGCCCGCCGTCGCGCTGATGACCGACGCGACGCGCGTCACGGGCATCATCACCGAACAACGGATCGATCGCGCGATCACCGCGGCGGACAAGGCGGCCGCAGCAGCAGGGCAGGCTGGCGGCTTGATCGACAACGTCAACGGACTGGTGACCGACCTGCGCGCGGGAAAGGGCACCGCGGGCTCGCTGCTCGCGCGCGACGAGCTCTACAGCGATCTGCGCGAGTTGATCCGCGACCTCAAGCGCAATCCGTGGAAGCTGTTCTGGAAGGAGTAGCGTGAGCCTGCTCGCCCAGGACGCGGGCCTGACCCGCCGGGTCGGGGCGGTCACGCTGTTGCTGGGGCTCGCGGCGATCGTGTTCGTCGTGTTCGTCGCGGACCGGATCGAGTGGACCCGGCAGACCCGGTTCTCGATCGCGTTCGCGAGCACCGGGAGCTTGCGGGAGGGCGCGGCGTTCGTCGTCGCGGGGCGCGCGGTCGGCACCGTGGAGGCGATCACGCTCGATCCCGCAGGTGGCGTGGTCGCGAGTGTCGCGATCGCCGCTGACCAGGCGCGCCGGATCGCGCGGGATGGCGACGTGTTCATCACCTCGCGAGGTCCGCTCGGCGAGCGCTACCTCGAGATCGGCCCCAGCACCGCGACTGCCTTCGAGCCGCTGCACGAAGGCGATCGGCTGGTCGGTCGCGATCCGCCGAGCCTCGATCGCGTGCTGCAGCGGACGTGGGACAACCTGACCACCGCGAAGCAGTTCGCCGAGGCGGTCGCACCCGAATTCGCCGCACTGCGCGACCAGCTGCGAGCGCTCGGCACGACGATCGACGAGCTCGTGCCCGCCAATCTGATCGGGATGGCCTCGCTCGGCGTCGAGCTCGATGGCCTGGCCACCGAGGCGCGCCAGCTGCGCGACGTCGGGCTCGGCGGCGAGCCCGGACTCCACGCGATCGCGGACACCCTGAACCGGGCGCGCGTCACGACCGCACAGGTGCGGCGCGTGCTCGACACGCTGGATGCGCAGGCCGCGCCGCTCGGCGCGAACGTCGCGGCGATGCGCGCGCGGATCGCGACCCGCGGGCCGGCGGCGGTCGCCGCGGTCGAACGCGCGATCGCACGGCTGCGCGGCGCGCTCGACAAGATCGATCCGCTGTTCGCGAAGGTCGCCGACCTGACCTCGCGGCTCGCGCGTGGCGAGGGCTCGATCGGCCGGCTGATGAAGGATCCCGAGTTCCCCGAGGACGCGAAGGATCTCGGGCGGATCCTGAAGCGCCACCCGTGGCGGATTCTCCTGCGGCCGAGGGATTAGTGGCGGCCGATGTCTCGTCGTGCTCGTGTCACGTGCTCGTCCACGTCCACGAACCGCGGCACACCTGCTGTGGATGCCGAGCCCGGACCCCGATTCCGTCGTCCTGGCTGTCCCGGTTGATCGATGAGCTACGAAGCTGTTGGCTACGATCGAGTACGAGCACGAGCACGTGACACGTGCACCCCGACAGGTCGGACTAGTTGGGACTAGTGGCGGCCGACGGTGAGCGCGACCCCGGCGAGCATCGAGATGATCGAGATGACGATGCCGGCGATCGCGAGCCCACCCCCGGTGACCGCGCCACCTGACTTCTTGACCTCGCTGTAGCCGAGGCACGAGAAGATCAGGCCGAGCAGGCCACAGAAGAACGACAGCACGAACCCGGCGATCGCCATCCCCGAGGTCCGGGTCTGCATCGGCGGCGCCATGTAGTTCATGGCACCCATCGGCGCCATGCCCGGCGGCATCATGAGGTTGGTCGCGCACTGCGCGCAGAACGCGGCGTTGGGCTGATTCACGGCACCACAAGCTGGACAGTTCATCTCGGTCATCTCCTCGGGTTACACAACCAGTCGCAAAAACCAGATCGCGACTATAACAGCAAGCAAGTAGAGCGGACGCCGTCCGCGTAGCAGCACGTCCACGCGCCCGGCCGCAACGATCGCGAGCAGGACGACGTGGCCGACCAGCACGAGCGGCGCGAGCGGGTGAAGGTCGAGTGCGGTGGCGAAGTCGCCCCGGGCCATCGCGATGGTCGCCCGGGTCATGCCGCAGAACGGGCAGTTGAGGCCCGTGACGATCCGCCACGGGCAACCCGGTCCGTCATGCGCGATCGCATCGCCCCAGGCGGTGGGAGCGGCGGCGCCGATCATGAAGCCGGCGACGATTGCGACCGCCCACAGGCCCGCGGCGACGCGGACCAAGCCGCCACTCACCAGTGGCTCGACGCGACACCTGCGATGGCCACCACGAACAACAGGGAGACCCCCAAAAGGATGGTGGCGATCATGCCGCAGATCCGGCCGGCGACGATGCTCCCGCGCTCGTCGGGCGGCGCGTTGCCACGGTCGATCTCGCGCAGGTCCGAGTTGCCCATCGCCCACGCGATCGGCCCCATGATCCCGCACACGACGAGCGACAGGATGCCGAGCACGAGGATGGTGGTGCCGCGCGTCGCATACGAGTAACCATGCACGCCATGGCTCGCGTTGATGAAGCCGGAGCCGGCACGCAGGTTCGAGGCGCACTGCGAGCAGAACGCGGCGCCGGGGGTGTTTGCGTGGCCGCAGGTTTGACAGGTGATCATGAGCTCTCCCTCGCTAGTGAGCGGTCGCCAACATCAACAGCACGAGCATCCCGCCCAGCATCAGGAGCGCGGACGAGATGATGCCGCAGATCCGACCCGTGACCGCATTGGAGCGGCCGTCTTCGGGAGCCTGGCCGGACTCGATCCGGCGCAGCTCTTCGTTGCCCATGGCCCACGCGATCGTCGCGATACATGGCTAGTAGCCGCTGTGCCGGCCCGTCAGCGTCGCGATCGCGATCACGTAGATCACGCCGAGGATCATGCCGAGCACCGAGATCACGATGCCGGCGATCGCGAGCCCTTCACCAGTGACCGTGCCGCCCGACTTCTTGCACTCGCTGTAGCCGACGCACGAGAAGATGAGGCCGAGGATGCTGCAGAAGAACGACAGCACGAAGCCCGCGATCGCCATGCCGGACGTGCGCGTCTGCGTGTACATCGGCTGGACCGCGCCTCCCATGCCACCCATGCCTCCCATGCCGGATGGGATCAGAAGGTTGGTCGCGCACTGCGAGCAAAATGCGGCGTTGGGCTGGTTGATCGTTCCACATGACGGACAGTTCATCTGCAAGGCCTCCCGGGCCAAGATAGTGAAACCTCCGCCGCCCCGATGCAACCCGGATCAGAAGCCCGGCGTCTCCATCGGTCCGGTCGACTGCCCGGTGATGAACTGCTGCACGATCGGGTCCGGTGAGGCCCGTAAATCGCCCGGGGTGGCCACCACGTGGACGACACCCTGGTAGAGGAACGCGACCCGGTCGGCGGTCCCGAAGATCGAGGGGGGATCATGCGAAACCACGATTGCGGTGACCTGGCGACGCTCCGCGAGCTCCCGGATCAGCCGATCGATGCGCCGCGCGCTCACCGGATCGAGCCCGGTCGTCGGTTCGTCGAACAGCACGACCTCCGGAGCGAGCGCCAGGGTGCGGGCGATCGCCGCGCGCTTGCGCATGCCATCCGACAGCTCGGCAGGATAGCGGTCCGCGTGCTCCACCATGTAGACCTCGGCGAGTCGCGTGCGGGCCTCCGCGAGTGCCGCCTTGTGCGACAGCTTGCCGTGCTTGCGGAGGGGTAGGGCGACATTCTCCGCCAGCGTCATCGAGTCGAACAGGGTCGAGCTCTGGAACACCATCCCGATCCGGCGCCGGATCGGCGCGAGCGCGCGCTCGGGTAGCTGATCGATGCGCGCGCCGTCAAACCAGATCTCGCCCCGGTCGATCCGCAGCAGTCCGATCAGGTGCTTGATCGTCACCGACTTGCCGACGCCCGACGTGCCGATGATGTACATGACCTCGCCGCGGTTCACCGCGAGGCTCATGCCGCGCAGCACGGGGTTATCGCCGAACGCCTTGTGGACCTGTCGCCACTCGACGTAGCTCACAGGTCACCGTCGGTGAGGAACAGCGCTGCAGCGGAGATCACGAAGTCGAGCACGATCACCGCGAACGAGCTCCCGATCACCGCGGCCGTGGTCGCCCAGCCGACGCCCTCGGAGCTGCCGCGCGCCCGCAGGCCGCAGAACCCGGCGACCACCGGGATCGCGGCGCCGTACGACACCGCCTTGACCACGAACAGCACGACGTGGCGCGGCCGGATGAACGACAGGTCGTAGTACGTGGTCGGGTTGACGCCGAACGAGTGCTGCGCGGTCAGCCCACCGGCCGCGTGCATCACCAGGCTGCCGAGCACCGAGAGCACGACGGTCATCACGAGGCACGCGACGAACCGCGGCACGATCAGGTAATCGACCGGTAGCACGCCGCTCATCCGCAGCGCGTCGATCTGCTCCGTGACCTTCATCGATCCGATCTCCGCCGCGATGCCGGCACCGACGCGGGTCGCGAGCATGAGCGCGGTCAGCGTGGGCCCGAAGTCGGAGATGATGAGGCGGAGGAACTGGCCACCGATCTGGGAGTAGTCGCCGGTGACGCGGCCAAGCTGCAGGCACGCCTGGTACGTCATCACCATCCCGATGAAGCCAAGCGTTACGACGATGAACAGCAGCGAGCGATTGCCGATCGCGTGAACCTGGCGCACCAGCTCGCCGCGCGGCCGGTGGGCGCGCGAGCGCGAGCGCACGAGGCCTGCCAGCGTGGCGAGATAGACCTGCCACAGCTCGCGCGCCGCGCGCGTCCCGGCGAGCACGCTCGCCCCGATGGAGGCGATGCGACTCATCCGGTGAGGTACGT
>JBBJLY010000011.1:0-68812 GCA_037720695.1 Kofleriaceae bacterium
GACGACGAGTCCGCGCGCGTGACGCTGGATCGGTTGCTCGCCCTGTGCTGGGGCCTGACGCACTCCAAGCACGAGCGTCCTGCGAAGCGCATCGCCTCGCCCGCGGGAGGATGACCTGAGCTCGCCTGTGGCTTCGCCCCGGTGCGCCTGACAGGCTGCAACTCGGGTGAGCTGGTCAGCTTCCACAGCAACGCGAGCAGACGATCCAGGAGCGCGCGCTCCGGTCCGCTGACGGATTCGGTCCTCGGATCCCGATCGGCTCACGGCTAACGTCCCCGGGTTCGGACCCGGATCCGGGCTTGCGCTCGGTGCTGCGAGAACACGATCCGACAGGCGAGCTATCGCGCGATCGTGATCGTCCCGATCGTCCGAAACAGGGGATCCGGACAACAGCCGAACATTCCGGAGCAGGTCAGCGCGCTGGCGCTACCCGATCGACATTGCCCTTGGATCCCTTAGATCAGGATGCCAGGCGCGGGGAACTTCGCGCACAGCTCGCGGATCTCGCCCGCGATCTTCTCGTGCAGGTTGGCGTCGCTCGGCGCGTTGACGACCGCGTCCATCCACGCCGCGATCTGCTTCATCTCGGGCTCCTTCATCCCGCGGCTGGTGACGGACGGCGTGCCGAGGCGGATGCCCGACGGATCGAACGGCTTGCGCGGGTCGAACGGCACGCTGTTGTAGTTGAGCTCCATGCCAGCGGCGTCGAGCGCCTTCGCCGCGATCTTGCCCGACACGTTCTTCGTGGTCAGGTCGGCCAGGATCAGGTGGTTGTCGGTACCGCCGGTGACCAGCGCGAACCCGCGCTCGACCAGCGCCGCCGCGAGCGCGCGCGCGTTGGCCACGATCTGGTGCGCGTAGGCCGTGAACTCCGCGGTCTGCGCTTCCTTGAGCGCGATCGCGATGCCGGCGGTGGTGTGGTTGTGCGGGCCGCCCTGGAGGCCGGGGAACACGGCGCGGTCGATCGCCTTCTGGTGGATCGCCTTGCACATCAGCATGCCGCCGCGCGGTCCGCGCAGCGTCTTGTGCGTGGTGGTCGACACGACATCCGCGATCGCGACCGGCGAGGGATGCGCGCCCGCCGCGACCAGACCGGCGATGTGGGCGATGTCCGCGACGAACACCGCGCCGACCTCGCGCGCGATCTCGCCGTAGGTCTCGAACTCGATCGTGCGCGGGATCGCGGTGCCACCCGCGAACAGCAGCTTCGGCTTCTCCTTGCGCGCGAGCTCGCGGACCTCGTCGAAGTCGACGCGATGGGTGTCGCGGCGCACGCCGTACTGCACCGCCTTGAAGTAGCTGCCGGTGATCGACACGTTCCAGCCGTGCGTCAGGTGACCGCCGGCCGGCAGCCCCATCCCCATCACGGTGTCGCCCGGCTTCATGAACGCGAAGTACACCGCCATGTTGGCCGGCGAGCCGGAGTACGGTTGGACGTTCGCGTGCTCGGCGCCGAACAGGGCCTTCGCGCGATCGATGCACAGCTGCTCGACCCGATCGATGTACTGCTGGCCCTCGTAGTAACGCTTGCCCGGATAGCCCTCGCTGTACTTGTTGGTCAGCACCGAGCCCGTCGCGGCCAGCACCGCGCCGGAGACATAGTTCTCCGACGCGATCAGCCGGACCTTGTCGCGCTGGCGCCGCTCCTCGGCGGCGATCAGCTCTGCGATTTCCGGGTCGACGGCAGCGAGCGTGGCTTGCAGGGCAGGGTGCATCCGCGAGTCATATCACCTCAGAACCGCGAGCCAATGCCCAATCCCAGGTGCGCGAGGTTGGTCGCGTACGTGTACTTGAAGCCGTCCTCCGATGCGCCCTGAAAGCCCCACGTGTAACCGAGCTCGAGCGTGATGAACGCCCGGCGGCTGATCATGATGTCCGCGCCGCCGCCGATGCCGAGGATGAGGCCCGCGGGATCCAGCCCGGCGAACACGCTGCCGTCCGGCACCCTGGCCAGCGAGTAGCCCGGCGACAGGAACGCGAACAGCTTGGTCCGCGGGTTGACCGGAAACTCGAACTTCGCGCGCACCGCGAGATCGAGCTGGCTGCCGGAGTCGCGGAACGTCTCGCCCTTGACCTTGAACAGGTAGCGCGGCGAGAACCCGATGGAGAACTGGCGCGCGATCGGGAACTCGATCGATGCGCCGATCCCGATGGCCGTATCGGTGTCGACCTTGATCGTTTGCATGTCGGCTTCCTTGGTCCGCAGCGTCCCGAATGGGACCAGGTCGAGGCGGCCGCTGACCTGCCGGTCGGCAACCGCCGGACCCGACAGCAAGAGCAGAGCGATCACGCAGGCTGATGTACGCATGCCGACGAGCTTACACGTGCCACGCGTGATGGCTCGTCGTCGGGGCACACGGTGTGATCAATGTGCGCTGACGCTCGCGAGCGTGAGGCCTGCTCGTTCGAGCGCGCCGCTGACGTTGTGGCACAGCGCACGTCCGAACGGCATCGCGAGCACGGGGAGCATCGGTACGACGAGATCGAGCGCTTCATCGACGAGCCGGTGGGTGCGACCTTGGTTCGTGCTGTCGTCATTCACGTACAGCAGCATCGCGGCGAGCTGGAACAGCCACAGCGTGTTGGCGACCAGCGGGATCGTCTCTGGCAATACGGCGCCATCGAGCGCGTGTGCGAACACCGCGATCGCGCGCTCGCGGATCGCCCGGTTGTGCGGCGAGAACGTCGACAGTGGATCGCCCGGGTCCACCAGGTGCTTGATGATCGACGCCAGCATCCGCCGTTGCGGCCGGATCGATTCGAGCTTGGCGTGGAGGATGCCGCCGAGGCGCTCGCGCACCGTGCCCTGCAGGCGCGACGCGACCTCGTCGATCGCGCGCTGGTTGTCTTCGTAGTACGCGAACACGAGCGCGTCCTTCGACGGGAAGTAGTAGTAGGCGGCACCGAGCGACAGCCCGGCGGCCTTCGCGATGTCGCGCATCGTGGTCTCGTCGACGCCGCGCTTCTGGAACAGCACGAGCGCGCGTTCGAGCACGCGCTTGCGGGTCGCCTCGCTCTTCTTCTCGGCGCTCGGTGGTTGGCTCTTCGGCTCGCCCACCGGCACGACCTCGGCGGGTTTGCGCGCACGCGTGCGCGGTTGCTTCCGCGATGGCTTCGTCAAGCGCGAGGCGGTCATCGGCGATCCACCACGAGCGCCTGCGGGATGTTCAAGATCGCTCGTTCGCTGGCGATGCGTGCGGGCATGCGCGCGAGGATCGGTTCGATCAGCATGCCGGTGAGCCCGACGAGGATCGGTGGAACGCCGAACAACAGGATGCCAGGGATGCACGCGACGAACATGGCGCCGAGCACACACTGACGCGGCGTTGGCGTGAAGCCCCGACCGGTCACGAGACCGTGGGACCGCTTCGCGATCAGCACCGCAAACGCGACATGGGGAACCCCGGTCAGGAGGAGAGAGCGCCACACCCAGGCGTCGAACGAGTTGCACCACCCGGTGTCGGAAGTCAGCGCCCCGATCCCGATGGCGAGCGGCAGGTGCATCAAGAGCGGCAGCGTGAGCGCGATCCCGACCCCGGGCACGACGAAGCTCGCGAGCAGCCATCGATCCGCGTCGCGAGGTGTCCGTCGCAGGCGATCGACCAGCGAGTACGCAAGCCCGCCAGCGATCCATGCGACGACCCAGGCCCCGACCAGGATCCGCCACGCATGCACCGGATGCTGATCGAACGACGTGGTCCACAGGTCCTCGGGGCGAGTCCTTGCACCCAGGACGCCTTCGCTGGTCAGCACGCGGTGGACCAGGACGCCGGCACCCGCGATCAAGGCCGTGCCGAATGCGATGCGTCCCGCACGTGCGGGGAGGACGGAGCTCGTACGCGGCTTCACCCGCGTGATCGCGGTCGGCACCGCGGTCAGCACGGCGCGCTCGGCCTCGACGATCACTGCCATGTGGCGGAGCAACGGCACGATCGCGATGCCAGTGAGCGCGACCAGGAGCGGCGGGATCGCGAACAGCACGATGTACGGGATGCAGGCGACGATCACGACCACGAGATAGATCTTGTGCGGTGTCGGCGTGAAGCCGGTGCCTCGCACGAGCCCCGTGGCACGGGCCACGACGAGCAAGGCGAGCGCACCGTGGGCGGTGCCGGTGATCTCCAGGCTGTACTGTGCCCAGCTATCGAATCCGTGACGTCCGCCGAGCACGAGCGCGAACGGCAAGTGAACGAGCAGAGGCAACATCATCGAGATCCCGACGCCGGGGAGCACGAGGCTCGCGAGCAACCAGCGCTCGGGATCGCGAACGCGGGTTGGCGCGAATCGTCGCGCGAGCGCACCCGCGAAGAACGCCGCCGCCCACGCGCCTGGCAGCACGGCCCACGCATGGATCTCGCCGGCACGCAGGCTGATCAGCCGGTCGAACAGCACGCCTGCACCCGCGATCAGCACGACGCCAAATGCGATCCGCTGGACCCGCGCTGCCATCACCGTGCGTTCCGATCTGAACATGTTCAAAACATGGATCCACATGCGCGGCCGGTCAAGCCATCATTTGAACGTGTTCGAAAAGATCGGGATCGTTCCACTCCCGGCCGTCCGGACCGCGGGCAGGGTATAAACGCGCCGATGTACACACCCTCGCGCGCCGAGTTCGTGGCGGCGGCAGCACGGGGGAACCTGATCCCGGTCTACCGCGAGCTGCTGGCGGACAGCGACACGCCGGTCTCGGCCTACGCGGCGCTGGGCGCCGGGGACTACTCGTTCCTGCTCGAGTCGGTGGTCGGCGGTGCAACCTGGGCGGCGTACTCGTTCGTCGGAGTCGCCCCGCGCGCGGTTGTCCGGTGGTCGGCGGCCGGCACCGGCACCGCGACCGTCACTTGGTTCGATGTCGATGCGGGCGGCCCGCCACGCACCGCGGAGTGGGCGACGCCGGATCCGACGAGCGCGCTCGCCGAGGTGCTGGGTGACTTGAAGCCGGTCGACGTTCCAGGGTTGCCGCGGTTCTGGGGCGGCGCGGTCGGCTGGATCGCCTACGACTGCGTGCGTGCGTTCGAGGAGCTGCCGGCGCGCGCGCGGCCGGGCCTCGAGCTCCCGCCGCTGTGCATGGTGATCACAGATACGCTGCTGATCTTCGACAACCTGCGGCAGACGTTGAAGGTCGTGGCGACGCCGTACGTCGCGCGACCCGAGCGCGCGGAGTTCGCGTACGACCGGGCCTGCGCGCGGATCGACGCGGTGATCGAGAAGTTACGCGCGCCGCGGCGCCCGCTGCCCGCGCTCGAGCCGCCTACGTATGGCGAGGTCGGGTCGAACGCCGTGCCGCCGTCGTCGTTCACGCTCGAGGCGTTCTGCGCCGCCGTCGATCGGGTCAAGGACTACATCCTCGCCGGGGATGCGTTCCAGGTCGTACTGTCGCAGCGGTTCTCCGAGCCCGCGGCCGGTGCGCGCCCGCTCGATGTCTACCGTGCGCTGCGCGTGATCAACCCGTCGCCGTACATGTTCCACCTCGAGTTTCCAGAAGCGCGGGTCACCGGCGCATCGCCGGAGACGCTGGTGCGGCTGAGCGGCGATCGCGTCGAGGTCCGTCCGATCGCGGGCACGCGGCCACGTGGCGCGACAGCGAGTGAAGATGATCGGTTCGCCGATGAGCTACAGGTCGATCCCAAGGAGTGCGCCGAGCACCTGATGCTGATCGATCTCGGGCGCAACGACGTCGGGCGGGTCGCGGCGGTCGGCTCCGTGCACGTCAACGAGCGGATGGTGATCGAGCGCTACTCGCATGTCATGCACATGACCTCGCATGTCACCGGCACGCTCGCGCCTGGCAAGACCTGGCTCGACGTGCTGCGCGCCGCGTTTCCAGCGGGCACCCTGTCGGGCGCGCCGAAGATCCGCGCGATGGAGATCATCGACGAGCTCGAACCGCACCAGCGCGGGATCTACGGTGGCGCGGTCGGCTATGTCAGCTACACCGGCAACCTCGATCTCGCGATCGCGATCCGCACGCTGGTCTCGGTCGACGACACGATCTACGTCCAGGCCGGTGCGGGCCTGGTCGCTGACTCCGTGCCCGAGACCGAGTACATCGAGACCGTGAACAAGGCGCGTGCCGTGCTGCGCGCGGTCGCCATGGCACGCACCGCGGAGACGTCGTGAAGTTGCTCCTGATCGATAACTACGACTCGTTCACCTGGAACCTGGCCCAGTATTTCGGCGAGCTCGGTGCCGAGGTCACGGTCGAGCGCAACGACGCGATCACGGTCGAGGCGATCGCAATCCGCGCACCCGAGGCGATCGTGATCTCGCCTGGTCCGTGCACGCCGAACGAGGCCGGGATCTCGATGGACGTGATCCGGAAGTTCGCCGGCACGTTGCCCATTCTCGGGGTGTGCCTCGGTCACCAGTGCATCGGCCAGGTGTTTGGCGGCCGGATCGTGCGCGCGCCGCGGGTGATGCACGGCAAGACCTCGAAGATGTTCCACGATGAAAAGGGCCTCTACGCCGGGGTCGAGAATCCGTTCGTCGCGACGCGTTATCACTCCCTCGTGATCGCACCCGAGTCGATGCCCGACACGCTCGAGGTCACGGCGAAGACGTGGGAGGACGAGATCATGGGCGTGGGGGCGCGCGCGAGCCGGCCCGCCACTCGAGGGCGTCCAGTTCCACCCGGAGGCGATCATGACCACGGCCGGCAAGTCCTTGCTCGCAAACTTTCTGCGGCTCGCGCGCGCCCACGCGCAGGAGTCGGCCGCGTGACGGTCGCGATCGTGCGCGCGATCGCCCGCGCCCTCGACGGCCACGATCTGTCGCGCGCCGACATGGCCGAGG
The DNA here is from genome assembly GCA_037720695.1 of Kofleriaceae bacterium. Classification (GTDB taxonomy): domain Bacteria; phylum Myxococcota_A; class Polyangia; order Haliangiales; family Haliangiaceae; genus JABFXX01. The sequence goes on from JBBJLY010000011.1 coordinate 6,793, forward strand.
TGATCGGACACATCATGGATGGCGCCGCGACCCCGGCGCAGATCGGGGGCCTCCTGATCGCGCTGCGCGCGAAGGGCGAGAGCATCGACGAGCTGGTCGGGGCCGCGTCGGCGATGCGGAGTCGCGCCACGCCGCTCGCGTGTCCGCGGATCGAGCACAGCATCGACACCTGCGGCACGGGCGGCGATAGCTCCGGCTCGTTCAACGTCTCGACGGTCGCCGCGATCCTGATCGCCGCTTGCGGTGGGATCGTGGCCAAGCATGGTAACCGCGCGCAATCGTCGCGCTGCGGCTCGGCCGATCTGCTCGAAGCGCTCGGCGTCGCCATCGATTGCGAGCCCGCGGTTGTCACGCGCTCGATCGAGGTCGCCGGCATCGGCTTCGCGTTCGCGCCCCGGTTCCACGCCGCCACGCGCCACGCTGCGGCACCGCGACGCGAGCTCGGCACGCGCACGATCTTCAACTTCCTCGGCCCGCTGACCAACCCGGCCGGCGTCCAGCACCAGCTGGTCGGCGTCTACGACCGGGCGTGGTGCAGCCCGTCGCGTATGCGCTGGGCGCGCTCGGCGTGCGCCGCGCGGCGGTCGTTCACGGCGCCGGAGGCCTCGACGAGCTCGCGGTGCGTGGCGACACCCATGTCGCGCTGTTCGACGACGGCACCTGACCAGCTTCACGCTGGCGCCTGCGCAGTTCGGGTGCGGCGAGCTCGATCCCGCGGGCCTCGCCGGTGGCGACGCCGGGCACAACGCGGCGATCCTTCGCGACCTGCTCGCCGGTCGCCAGGTCGGCCCGGGCGAGCGCTACGAGGCGGTGCTGCAAGCCGTCGCGATGACCGCGGCGCTCGCGCTCGAGCTGCTCGAGCCCGGCCGGCTGGATCTCGACCGGTTGCCCGATCAGATGATCCGCGCTCGTATGGTCGCGGTCGACGGCGCCGCGCGGCTCACGCTCCACAAGTGGCGCGAGGTCAGCCGGATGCCGGTGGACACCGATCACACGCGGCTCGCCGAGCTCACGGTCGCCGACCTGCCATCCGAGGCGGGAGACGGGTGACGATCCTCGACACCATCCTCGCGGCTAAGCGAGTCGAGGTCGCCACGGCACGCGCGGCGCGCCCGATCGGCGAGATCGAGGCGCTCGCGATCCACGCCGGACCTGTCCGGGGTCTCCGCAGTGCGCTCGCGCGGCCTCCCGGCGCGCCGGTGCGCGTGCTCGCCGAGATCAAGCGCGCGTCGCCGTCCGCAGGCGCGATCCGGGCGAATGCGGACCCCGCGGAGATCGCGGCGGACTACGCCACCGGTGGTGCGGCCGCGATCAGCGTGCTCACCGACCGCGAGTTCTTCGCCGGCGAGCTCGGCTTCCTCGCCCGCTGCCTCGAGCGCGTCACGCTGCCGCTGCTGCGCAAGGACTACAGCAGCGACGCCTACCAGATCGCCGAGGCGCGCGCGGCCGGCGCCGACGCGATCCTGCTGATCGTCGCCGCGCTGTCCGCGGCCCAGCTCGTGGAGCTGCTGACGGTCGCCGCAGTCTACGAGCTCGACGCGCTGGACGACCGCCACCCGACCGGCGACGCCGCGGTCGCGCTCGCCGCCGGCGTGACGCTGCTCGGCGTCAACCATCGCGACCTCAAGACCTTCCACATCGACATGTCGCTGACGTCGCTCGTCGCGCCGCTCGTGCCGCCCGGCGTCGTGCTGGTCGCGGAGAGCGGCATCCGGACCGCCGCCGACGTGATGCTGCTCGGCTCGGTCGGCGCGCATGCGGTGCTGGTCGGCGAGCAGCTGATGCGCGCGCCGTCGCCGGGTCAGGCGCTGCGCGAGCTGCTGGCGTGACCCGGATCAAGATCTGCGGCGTCACCGAGCCGGCCAATGCCGCCGAGGTCGTGGCCACCGGCATCGATTACCTCGGGCTGAACTTCTGGCCGCGCTCGAAGCGCTACCTCGCGCCGGATCGCGCGCCCGCGGTGGCAGATGCGGCACGCGCGGCCGGCAAGGCGTTGCTGGTCGGCGTGTTTGTCGACGCGACGGTCGACGAGATCGCAGCCGTGCTCGCGACCCTCGAGCTCGACCTCCTCCAGCTCCACGGAGACGAAGCTCCCGATGCGCTCGTCGCACTCTCTGCACGATTTCGGGTCCCGCTATGGAAGGTCGTGTCGGGGACGGACCCAGGAGATCTCGCGCGGTGGCCCGCCGAGGCGATCCTGCTCGACACCCCGAGCCCGGCGCGCGGGGGCACGGGGCAGACGTTCGACTGGAACCTCGCACACGCGACGCGCACTCGTGATCCCGAGCGCGCGATCGTGCTCGCCGGTGGGCTCGATCCCGAGAACGTCGGCGACGCGATCACGATCGTGCGCCCGTTCGCCGTCGATGTCGCGAGTGGCGTCGAGCGCGCGCCGGGCCTCAAGGACCTCCAGCGGGTCGCGGCCTTCGTGGCCGCCGTTCGCGCGGCCGATCAGAGCCGGTAGCCGACCACCGCGTCGATCGCGACGAACGGGGTCGACAGGCCGAGGGTCTCGCCGCCGACGTCGGTCTCGTAGTGCATGTACTTCACGCCGCCACCGATCCGGACATCGAGCTTGTCGGTGAGGCCGAACGCCCAGCCGGCGAACACCCCGGCCGTGACCCCGACGGCGGTCCCCTCGAGCTCGTCGCGCTCCGCGGTGCCCCGGCCGACGCGGGCAAACGGCGCGAGGTAGGGCCCGCGGCGATCGGCGCGCAGGAAGTACGAGGCGCGCAGGCCACCGCTGAAGCCCATCACCTTGTCGCCGACGTCGAACCACGGCGCGAAGTAGGTCGAGAAGATTCCGCCCTCGAGCTGCAGCGCGACGTGATCCGTGACCGCGCGCTCGTACGCCACCGCGATCACCGACAGCCCGAGGTCGAGCTGGAGCTGGTCGTACGATTCTTCGGCGGCCGCGGACCCGGCCTGTGCGAGCACCGCGACGCCCGCAAGAAGCTTGCGCATGCGGAGTGATAGCAGACGCAGGTCTGGCGCGGGGCCTTACGCCGTGCACGGGGGCGTGGTACCCGAAAGCGATGTCGACCGCCGACGAGATCGCTCGCCTCGCGCCACCCGAGGGCGGACGGTTCGGGGCCTTCGGTGGCCAGTACGTGGCCGAGACGCTGATGCCGGCGATCGCCGAGCTCGAGCTCGCGTGGCAGACCGCGCGCGCGGACGCCGCGTACTGGACCGAGGTCGATGCGCTGCTCGCGAACTACGTCGGTCGGCCGTCGCTGCTCTATCACGCGCGCCGGCTGTCCGAGGACGTCGGCGCCGCGGTCTACCGAAGCGCGAGGACCTGAACCACACCGGCGCGCACAAGATCAACAACTGCATCGGGCAAGCCGTACTGGCCCGGCGCATGGGCAAGCGGCGGTTGATCGCCGAGACCGGCGCGGGTCAGCACGGCGTCGCCACGGCAACGGTCGCCGCGCTGTTCGGGCTGCCGTGCGAGATCTACATGGGCGCCGAGGACGTCGTACGCCAGGCACTCAACGTCGAGCGGATGCACCTGCTCGGGGCGACGGTCCATCCGGTGTCGAGTGGCACGCGGACGCTGAAGGACGCGATGAACGAGGCGCTGCGCGACTGGGTGACCAACGTCGGCGACACGTTCTATCTGATCGGCTCGGTCGCCGGCCCGCACCCGTATCCGTGGATGGTGCGCGATCTGCAATCCGTGATCGGCCGCGAGGCGCGCGCGCAGATCCTCGCCGACACCGGCCGGCTGCCCGACGCACTGGTCGCCTGCGTCGGCGGCGGGTCGAATGCGGCGGGCCTGTTCGCGCCGTTCGTCGACGACGCGAGCGTGAAGCTGGTCGGGGTCGAGGCCGCAGGCGAGGGCATCGCCAGTGGGCGCCACGCCGCGACGCTCGGCGAAGGTCGAGTCGGCGTGCTGCACGGCAGCAAGAGCTACGTGCTGACGCGTCCGGACGGCCAGATCGCCCACGCGCACTCGATCAGCGCGGGTCTCGATTATCCCGGCGTCGGGCCGGAGCACGCCGCGTGGAAAGCGGCCGGTCGCGCGGTCTACGTTTCGCGCACCGACGACGAGGCGCTCGCCGCGCTCGAGCGCCTCGCGCGCACCGAGGGCATCCTGTGCGCGCTCGAGACCGCGCACGCGGTCGCCGCGCTCGACGAGGTGGCGTCCATCGTGGGTTCGCAGGGCTCGATCATCGTCGGCCTCTCGGGCCGTGGCGACAAGGACATGGTCACGGTCGCGCAGCGCCGCGCGGGGACCCGATGACGGCGCGACTCCGCGCAGCGTTCGACCAGGCCGCCGCGCAGCACCGCGCCGCGCTGGTCGCATACCTGACGTTCGGCGATCCGGACCCGGAGACCTCGCTCGAGGTGATCGCCGCGGTCGCGGAGGCCGGCGCGGACGTGATCGAGCTCGGCGTCCCGTTCTCGGATCCGTCGGCGGACGGGCCTTCGATCCAGCGCGCGATGGAGCGTGCACTCGACGCCGGCGGCAGCTTGTCGGGAGCGCTCGACGCGGTCGCCGCGTTGCGCGAGCGCGGCATCACGACGCCGATCGTGCTGTTCGGTTACTACAACCCGATCTTCGTGATGGGGCCGGACGTGTTCGCCGCGCGGGCCGCGGCGGCAGGGGTCGATGCCGTGCTGACGGTCGACCTGCCGATCGACGAGCTGGCCGAGCTCGCGATCCCGCTCGGCCTCCAGCAGCTCGCCGTGATCCCGCTGGTCGCGCCGACCTCGACGCCCGAGCGGATCGCCCGGCTCGCGCCGTTCCGCGCGCCGTTCATCTATTACATCTCGCTGACGGGCGTCACGGGGGCCAAGGCCGCGGTGCCGGTCGATCCGGCGCGGATCGCCCTCATCCGCGAGGCCTCCGGCTCACCGGTCGCGGTCGGCTTCGGCATCCGCACGCCCGCGGACGCGGCGCGGTTTGCGGCGGTCGCTGACGGCGTCGTCGTCGGCACGGCCCTGGTCGATCGGGTGGCCGACGGCCCGGCGGCAGGCGCCCCCGAGCGCGTGGCGACCCTCGTGCGCGCGCTCGCCGCCGCGATGCCACGGCCAGCGCGGCCGGCGGCTTGACACGTCGGATCGCATTCCTATACTCCGCGACCTCCCATGGCCAAGGCTTCGCCCTTCAAGGTCCTGATCCGTGATCTCCCGCCCGGCGTACAACTCGAGCGTCGGTTCGAGGTCCTGCCAGCGCAGGTCGCGGACTGGGTGAAGGGCCTCCCGATGCGCGACGCGCTCGGCGCCCCCGAGGGTGATCCGCAGGCCGGCGAGGGCGGTACCGAGCTGAACATGTACGCCGACGGCGCGCACGTGTTCGCCTCGGGCACGTTCCGTGGCCACGTCGTCGTCGCGTGCAGCCGCTGCCTCGAGCCGATGAAGCTCGAGATCGACGATCCGCTGCACGTCACGTTCATGCCGCGCCACGAGCTTCCCGCCGACGACGGCGAGGAATCCGAGGCCGCGGACGCCGACGACGAAGGTGCACAGGTCAACGAGGAGGACCTCGACCTGTTCCCGTACGAGGGCGACGTGATCGATCTCGAGCCGCTGTTCCGGGAGCAGTTCGTGCTCGCGATCCCGTTCTCGCCGCTATGCCGGGAAGACTGCAAGGGGCTGTGCCCGCAGTGCGGGATCGACCGGAATTCAGCCACTTGTACCTGCGAGAAACCGATCGATCCTCGCCTCGCTGCACTCAAGGGCTTGAAATTACCCTCGTGAACTGGCACACCAGCCGCCCGGAGCATTTGTATGGCACTTCAGAAACGTCGTCGCGGGCCTGCCCGCACTCGTCAGCAGCGTTCGGCCTGGATGCGGAAGTCGGGCAATAACGCTCCGATGGTCCAGCCTTGCGGAAGCTGTGGAGCCCCGCGTATCCCACACAAGGTCTGCATGGCCTGCGGCCAGTACCGCGGTGAGACCGTCGTCTTGAAGAAGGCCGCGGCAGAGTAAGTCGGCGCGACCGTGCGGGTCGCGATCGACGCGATGGGAACCGATCGCGCGCCCGGTCCTGAAGTGGCCGGTGCGTTGCGCGCGTCGCGTATGCAGGGGCTCGCCGTCACCCTCGTCGGTGACGAACGCGAGCTCGCGCGCGAGCTGTCTCGCGCAGGCGGTAGCGCCGGCGACAAGATCTCGATCGTCCACGCCTCCGAGGTCGTCACGATGGACGACCACCCGGCGCAGGTGTTTCGCAAGAAACCCGACTCGTCGATGCGCGTCGCGATCGCGCAGGTCGCCGACGGCCACGCCGACGCCGTCGTCTCGGCCGGCAACTCCGGCGCGATGCTCGCGTGCGCGCTGTTCGGGCTCGGCCGGCTGCCCGGCGTCGAGCGTCCGGCGATCATCGCTGTGCTCCCGACGCCGTCGGGGCCGCTCGTGCTGTGCGATGCGGGCGCCAACGTCGAGCCACGCCCCGCGCAGCTCGCGCAGTTCGCGGTGCTCGCAGCCGCTTACGATCGCGTCGTCCATGGCCGCGAGCGCCCACGGGTCGGCCTGCTGTCAAACGGTGCCGAGGACGGCAAGGGCACGCCGCTGACCCGCGAGGTCAACGATCTGCTCGCCTCGATGGTCGGCAACTTTCACTACGTCGGCTACGTCGAGGGCTCCGATCTGTTCCGCGGCGTGGTCGACGTGATCGCGACCGACGGCTTCACCGGCAACATCGTGCTGAAGACGTGCGAGGGGATCGCCGAGGGCATGTTCGGTCTGGTTCGCCAGGAGCTCGAGCGCACGCCGCTGGCGCGGCTCGGCTCCGCGCTGGTCGCGCCCGCACTCCACAACGTCGCCCGGCGCATCGACTACACCGAGATCGGCGGCGCGCTGCTCGCCGGCGTCACGCGCCCGGCGGTGATCGCCCACGGCCGCTCCGACGCCAACGCGATCACCAGCGCGATCCGGGCCGCTTCCGAGTTCGCCACGCGCAAGCTTCCCGACCAGCTGGCCTCGGCGCTCGCCGCGCTGAGCTAGTCTCGCGGGTCATGGCTTCCGAACCCAAGCTCATCCAGATCTGCCTGGTCAACGACGGCGACGACGCCGAGACGGTCTGGGCCCAGGACCTCGGTCCGGCAAAGGGCACCGATCGTGCCCCCAAAGGAAGTCGCAAGGCGCGCATCGTCAACGTGCCATTCCTCCACGCGAAGCCGACCTGGGGCGACGTCGTCATGGTCTCGCCCGATTCCGACGGCACGCCGACGTGGGACGCCGGCGGCACCGCGTGGTCCGATCTCGCGTCGCGCCTGCTCGAGGACAGCGGCCGGTTCGCGATGATCGTCGACTACGCGCCGCGCAAGGGCGCCGCCGACGGCGCGGCCGCATTCAGGGCGATTGCCAAGGCGTGCGAGATCTCGAAGCAGCTCGCCGACAACGACATCGTGTGCGAGAGCGAGTACGGGCCGACCCCCGAGGACGCCGGCCGCGTCTACCTCGCGGTCAAGGACGCGCTCGAGCCCGCCGACGTGATGACCCGGCTGCACGCGGCCAAGCCACCGTGCGCGCTGACCCAGATCCACCCCGAGCTGCCAGCGCCAAAGGCCCGCCGCAAGGCGAAGGCGACCAAGCCGGCCCCGAAGGCGAAAGTGAAGGCAACAGCGAAGCCCAGGGCGAAAGCGCCGGCGAAGCCCAAGCCGAAGGCGAAGTCGGCCGCGAAGCCGAAGCCGCGCCGGAAATAGTCCACAACCGCGGCCCGCGGTGGCCGAAGCGTCCGCCCATCATGGACGACGCCTCGACCCGCTCGCCGCATCTCCCCACGGCCACCACCTGCTTCCCCGACTCGCTGCCCGTGCGCGAGCGTCGGTTGGCGCGCGCCACCCAGGAGCACAACGAGCACGAGGGTCGCGCGATGCTGGCGGCGAGCGTCGGCGCGGTCCCGGCGCCCCGCCTCGTGATGATCGCGCCACGGCTGCAGCCGGCGCACGAACCGAGCATCGATCCGGAGCTCCTCGCGATTCTCGACGCGCCCCTGTTCCCGGGGGAGACCACGTTTGCCGGCTTCGCGCGCAAGGAAGCAGCGATCGGTGCTGCGTGCGCCCAGCTCGCGGTGTCTGCCGCGCGAGCGCTGCACGCCCGGCTCGCGTTTCCAAAGCACGGCGATGCCCTGGCCGAGAAGTTCGCGCGGCTGACCGTCGATCGCCGCCGCCGGATCCTGATGTTTCTCGCCGACGCCCGTCGCCGCGAGGCGATTTCGGCGCGCCGATGACGCAACTCGATCCGCGGGCGGTCGAGCGCCCCCGCATGACGGATCAAGACCGCAGGATCTTCAAATCGATCAAGCTGGTGGCGCGAGGGGAGCGGGTGATCGATGGCCGCGATCATGTGGCCTCGGGCCAGCGGCTGTCGCTCGCCGGGATGCAGGGCCGGGCGCTCGAGGTCAGCGTCGATCAGCGCGCGCTGGGTGACCGCCGCCACCTGACGCTGCGCGCGGGGCACGGCGAGCTCTCGATCGCGATGCAGCTGCGTGGCGAGCAGCTGTTTCCCTATGGCGATCTGACGGTGTCCACGCGAGATCGTCGGCACGGCGCCACATTCGCGGACGCGATGGCGGACTGGCTGGGATCGCCACTCGCGTCCCGCCGCAGCGACCTCGAGCTGACGCCGGGGATCATCGAGGGTGGATTCGTCAGGCTCGGCCAGCAGCGCGACGTCGACGGCGTCGAGTGGGAGGTGCTGAAGCTGTTCGTCGGCACCGGTGACGATCCGGCCGAATTCTTCCTGCGGCTCGATCGAGCAGGTGGTCGCGGCGCGTTGACCGAGAAGTGGGCCCGGTATCGCGTCGGGCTACTGACGGTCATCGATGGCGTGCTGGGCGCAGCGCGCGAGCTCGAACCGCGGCAGGAGGTGCACGGCGTCGCGACCGCGTGGTTGACGGTACCCCGCGACTGGATCGCGACCAGCACGGATGGTCACGTGACGGTGACCGATGCACGGTGCCGGGTGGTGCTGGAGCTGTCGAGCGCGGCGATGCCGCTCGCGGTCGGCACACCCGGCGTGTACGAGCGCTTGCAGACCGTGCTCGCGCTCGCGGGACACGGCGGGACCACGGTGCACGACCGCGATCGCGGGGACCTCGCGCTCGCGATCGCCGAGCTCCCGCACGGGCGATGGCTGATCGCGGCGAGCGGCGTCGGTCAGGTGCTTGCCACGTTCCATTGTCCAGACGACGACGGCTGGGCGATCGCGGAGTGGCACCGCATCGTGTCGACGCTGCGGATCGGATGATCAGGCGCGCAGCGTGACCTTGCGCCAGGAGGGACGCTCGCTGACGCGGTTCCACCACGCCGAGACGTGCGGGAACTTCGCGAAGTTCTCCTTGGCCGGCGTCGACATCATGTACTCGACGTACGGCATGTAACAGATGTCGGCGAGCGTGAACGCCTCGCCCGCGAAATGCGGCGTGGTGGCGAGCTGGCGCTCCATCACGGCAAGGCACTTCGCGAGCGACTCGGCCGCGCCTGTCAGCACGGCCTCATCCTGCTTCCGCTGGAACACGTGGTGGTAGATGAACTTCATCGCGTGGGGGGTGAAGTTCGAGGTCTCGACGCTGATCCATTGCTCGGTCCGTGCGCGCGCCTGGAGGTCCGTCGGCAGCAGCGAGCCCTTGGCCTTGTCGTTGATGTAGCGCGAGATCGCGCGCGACTCGTAGAGCGCGAAGCCATCGTCGTCGAGCGCCGGCAGCTGGCCGAACGGCTGGCGTGCCAGGTGCGCCTCCTGCTTGTGCTCGCCCTTCACGAAGTCGATCGTGACCAGCTCGTATGGGGTGTTGGTCTCCACGAGCGTCGTCAGCACCTTGCGCGTACAGGTGCTCATCGGATGTCCAAAGATCTTCATGGCCGGCACGCTAGCACGCTCGATCCGGAGCACCTCATCGCCGCCGGCGGGTCAGCAGGCCGGGCAGCTGGTCGCGCACGAACCGGCAGGCGGGGTCGTCGTCGACCGCCGCGGGCCACAACAGCTCGACCGGTGCGCCGGGGAGCGCGAACGGCAGCTTCGCGATCGCGAGGTGAGGACGGGTCGTGCGGATGTGCTCGGCGACCACGCGCGGCACCGTGGCGAGCAGCGTCGAGCCGTCGAGCACCTCACCGACGTGGCTGAACGATGGCAGCGAGACCCGGACCCGACGGCTGCCGAAGCCGAGATCTTCGACGATGCCGCGCAGATCGCCGTTGTACGACACGATCACGTGGTCCGCGGCGAAGTAGCGCACGCGTGTGATCCGGCGCAGGCGGGTGGTCCGCGGATCGTGGAGGCAGACGAAGCCGCCGTGATAGAGCCGCTTGCGGCGGATGCTCGGCGGCAACGAGTCGACCACCGTGATCGCGAGCTCGACCCGGCGCTGCACCAGGAGCTCCGCCGCGGTCCGGAACTGGATCGGCACCGCGATCACGCGCATGCCCGGCGCCGCCCGCGCGAGCAGCGCGAGCAGCCGCGGCAGGATCCACGCCTCCGCGCTGTCCGAGAGCCCGATGCGGAGCGTGCGGTCGCTGGTGGCCGGATCGAACGCTGGGCTCGCGCCGGTCGCATCGACGAGCGCCTGCAGGTGCGGCTGCGCGGCGGCGAACAGCCGCTCGCCCTGGCTCGACAGCGCGATGCCGCGGCCCTGCCGCACGATCAGGTCGGCGCCGATCTGCGAGCGTAGCCGGCGCAACGCGGCGCTGATCGCCGGCTGCGTCAGGTAGAGGCGATCTGCCGCGCGCGTGACGCTACCGGTCTCCGCGACCACGACGAACACGCGGAGCAAGTTGAGGTCGAGACCTCTCGCATAAACAGCAGGCATGTGTGGGATACATCCTATTCACTGGTGTGATGCGACGCCAGCGCGCAAGGTGAGCCCATGACAACGCAACGCTTTCCCCTCGGGCTCGGCTGCATGGGCATGTCGGGCATGTACGGCCAGACCGACGACGCCACCAGCATCGCGACCATCCATGCCGCGATCGAACGTGGCGTGACCTTGCTCGACACCGGCGACTTCTATGGCCACGGCCACAACGAGATGCTCATCGGGCGCGCGATCGCCGACCGCCGCGACAAGGTCCAGCTGTCGGTCAAGTTCGGTGCGTTGCGGTCGCCGGACGGCGCCTTCATCGGCCTCGACACCCGGCCGGCCGCGGTCAAGAACTTCCTCGCGTACTCGCTCAAGCGACTCGGCGTCGACGTGATCGACGTCTACCGGCCGGCACGGCTCGATCCGAACGTCCCGATCGAGGACACGATCGGCGCGATCGCAGATCTGGTGAAGCAGGGCCACGTGCGCCAGATCGGGCTGTCCGAGGTCGGCCCCGACACGATCCGGCGCGCCCACGCCGTGCACCCGATCGCGGATCTCCAGATCGAGTACGCGCTCGTCAGCCGCGATCCGGAGGACAAGATCTTCCCGCTGCTCGACGAGCTCGGGATCTCGGCGACGCTGTACGGCGTGCTGTCGCGCGGCCTGCTCGGCGGCAGCAAGCCGACCGACGGCGACTACCGCAGCCACCTGCCGCGGTTTGCGGCGGCGAACCGGCAGACCAACGACCGCATCGTGACGAGCGTGCGCGAGCTCGCCACCCGGACCGGTCGCACGCCCGGACAGGTCGCGATCGGCTGGGTGCTCGCGAAGCGGCCGACCTTCATGCCGGTGATCGGCGCGCGCACGCAGGCCCAGCTGATCGACGCCCTCGGCGCGCTCGACCACCCGCTCACGGCGGCCGAGGTCAGCGAGCTCGAGACGCTGGTGCCGCGCGGGGCGATCGCTGGCACGCGCTACGACGCGAGGCAGATGCAGGCCCTCGATAGCGAACGCTAGAGGTGAAGCAGGCGCAGCGGCTCGTCGGGCGGCAAGGTGCCGGACCACGGGTCGTCGGGGTCGCCCCGGGGCGTTGGCTCGGACGGAACATCGCGATCGATCTCCGGGCCGATGACCTCGATCGGCTCGGTGGATGCGGGCGGTTCGGCGGTGCGCGCGGCGGCGCCGTCCGTGGCGGCGCGGCGCGCTTGCTGATCCGATCGAGCGACACCCGCGAGTCCCGGCGATTGAAGATCGCGATCCGCGCACCGACCCGGGCCGTTGCCTCTTCGGTCGCGGTCTCGTAGCGCGCGCCGAGCATCATCGCGATCGGGCGATCGTTGACCGCGAGCACGATCCGCTCGACCGTCGCCTCGAGCTGGGCCTCCGGCGTCCAGCCTGACGACGTCCGCCACGCGGTACCTGCCTCGATGCGCAGGTCGGCGACGTAGATGCCGCTCGCCGACTCGGCGCGCAGGTTCGCGATCGCCATCGAGAACGGCGCGACCACGTGATCGGAGATCCGGCGGTCCTCTCGCTCGATCGTCATGTCCCAGCGCGCGACGGCACCGAACGCGACCCGCCGGCGAAACCCGCGCGCGCGCGCGAGGTCGACCAGCGCGGCGACCTTGACCAGGCCGAGCGTCGCGGTCGGCTCGTCCGGCCGCCAGCTGACGATGCCGAGATCCGCACTGGCGCCGATGTCGAATGGCAGGAAGATCTTCTTCGGCGTGCCGAGCGGCAGCACGATGTGGCCATCGCGGGCATGGCGCAAGAACCGCCCGCGGTAGAGCGCGCCGGTGAACCGGTCCTCGTAGCCCGCGTGGTGGACGTCGGCCATCGTGTGCTCGAGCTTCCAGATCAGGTCGGGCTCGTCGACGAACCGGATCACGTGACGCAGGTCGACGCCCACCCCGAACCCGCTCGAGCTCGCGATGACGGAGGCCCGGTTGCCAAGGTCGAAGCATGTCGCGAACCGGCCGCCGCTCCGGGTGACACCCGTGCAGGACTCGGCGTGCGCGGTGCGCGAGCCGAGCACCACCGCGAGCGCTACAAGCGTGCGCGCGGCGGAGCCCACAGCGAGAACCGGAGTCCGGCGTCCATCACGAACGCCCACTGGTGGGGCATGCCGGGGATGTCATCACGCTTCTCCCCACCGGCTGCGAGCTTGAGGGTGAGCGGCTGGTCGTTGATCGCGAGGACGATCGCCTCGTACTGGATCCGGGCCTTCAACCGCTGCGCGAGCTTGCCGGTCTGGCCGAGCGGGATGAAGTAGCGCGGGAGCTCGTGGATGATCTCGAGCCGCAGGTTGTGGAAGCCCTCGTCGTCGAGCACGGTGTCGAGCTCGAACGCCGAGCCCGGCACGAGCGCGGATCGATAGCCGAGCGCGTCGGCGTGCTGACCCTCGAGCGCGAGCCCGCTGCGGACGCGCGCGAACGAATCGAGGTTGCGCGATTGCCACAGATCGATGGTGACCTGCGCGTTCGCGTGCTTCCACAGCTGCGAGTGCCCGAGGTCGGTGCGATGAACCTCCAGCCCACCGGCCTCGGTCCACAACCCGAGGTTCAGCCGCAGATCGTGGCGCTGCGGCCTGCCGACGAACGTGGTCAGCCGCAGCAGTGGATCGAGGAACCGCCGCGAGACGTCGTAGTGCGCCACCACCATCTCGGCGGAGAACGGCTCGAGGTGGACCTCGCCCTCGAACAAGCGGAAGCGGTGCCGTGTTGGCGTCTCGCCGTCGACCAGGTGGTCGAAGATCAACAGGCCAAAGTCGACCGACGTCCGCGTGCTCTGCAGTGGGTTCTCGAGGATCTTCTGCGGGGTGTACGCCGCGCCGAGGTAGAACCGGCGATGCAGATCGAAGTTGATCTGGAACACGCGTCCACGCTCGTCGCGCGTCCAGCCATACGGGGCGTCGGGGCGCCCGGCCAGCATCGTGTAGCCCTCCGCCTCGAGCTTCGCGCGATCGAACGGCTGATCGAATGCGGGACAGGCGCGCGCGCGCTCGAGCGGCTTGGCCCGCGTGCCGGTCGAGTCGAGCTCGTCATTCGGCGCGTAGAGGCAGACCTTCTTGAGGTGATCGCACTGCAGTCGCCACAGCTTGCCTTCCTGATCGCGCGCGCACTGCACGGCGCGATCGGGGTCCATCAACGGTCGAACCACATCCTCGGCAGCTGCGATCGCGGGCAAGCCGATCGCGATCGCCGCGATCGCGGCGCAGAGTGAACCCCTCATGTGAGGCGAGGCAGGCTGCAAGCAACACACCATCGCGACTGCTACGAACTGTTGCTCGGTTGAGTCCGCGCGGACCGTGCCGAACCGGCACGTGTAGTTCGCCCGCTACATCGACCTTGCGTCACATCGTCGCTCGTTCGACGAGCTCGGCCGTGAGCGTGACCGCGGCATTCGAGATCTCGATCCGGCGCGGCGTGCGATCGCGATCGAGCGTCAGCCAGATCGAGATCGACACCGCATCCTCGCCAGCAGGGACGACCCGGCAATCGACCTTCAGGGTGTCTTGCTCGACGACGGGCTCGGCGAACTCGAGCCGGTACAGCTCGCCGACATGCAGCACGTACAGTGCGCCACTGGCGGCACCTGGCGCGGCCCACGCGCGCAGCCAGCCGAGCGCGGTGTGGATCGTGTGCCCGAGATTGCCACCCGGGATCGCGTGCGGCCTGTCATTTTCGAGCACGAAGCGAGACCGATCAAAGCGCGCGGACACCCGCGTGGTCTCACCATCGATCACGAACGTCTCGCGCAGGGCGAGGGCGCGCGTGCGATCGAACGTCGTCGTCGACTCGTGGAGCATCGCGGCCAGCGAGCTCGCGAGCTTGCCAGTCTTCACTCGACTCGAGACCTCGTGGTCACCGACGACCAGCTCCGCGCGCGCGATCGTGAAGCCCTTGACGTGAACGTCCCAGATCATCGTCTCGCCGGGCACCATCAACAGCTCGCGCTCGAGCGTCACGGCGGGACGCGGCGCGGTCACCAGCGTGGGGAGCGGCGTGACGGCGAGGTTGGGCTCGCAGCCCGCCAGCAGCACGAGGATCAGGCAGCGCATCCGACGCGATCCCTGCAAGATTCAGGGCGCGAGATCGATGCCAAGGCGAGCACGCAACACATCGGCGAGGTGTCGCCGTAGCTCCACCACCGCGAAGTGTCGCGCGTCGTACCGCTCCTCGCTGCCTCGCAGTGGCAACGGCCCGGACTCGGTCTCGAGCGAGCACAGGAGCTTTGCGGTGTCGATCGCCACGACGTGGTAACGCAGCCGCTTCGCGTCTCCCGTCGCGGGCGAGATCACGACGACGTGGGTCGCCCGATCGCACGCGAGGAACACGTTGCTGCGAACCAGCGCGTCGGGTGCGGTGGATCCTTGCAACGTGCGGCTGCAGTCTGAATCAAGCTCGAGCGCGATCGCTCCAGGCTGGCCGAGGAGCTCCTCGGGCTGCATCACTTGCGGCGTGCCAGGCACGCGACACGCCCGTGCTGTTGCGCCCGGCGCGGCGTCCACCGTGCGTGCGACCGCCGCGAGCCGACGCTTCAGCGCGTCGAGATATTTCACCCCGTCCGCCTGCACGCACCGGGTGTAGCTCGCGCAGTCGGTGCCCTTGCTCGCGCACGCCAGCTTCTGCTTCACATCACCGGTGACGTAGCCCTCGCCGCCCATGCAGTGCGCGAACGCCACCTCGTGGTCGAGCTTCAGGAACCCGGAACCGCGTCCGTCGAGCCTTCCACACGTGGTCTCCAGCTTCGCGAATCGCTCGCAGTCCTCGGGCTTGCTGCCAGCGTTGCAACCCGTGAGGACCACGGCGAGGAGGATTGCCCGCATCGCTCGACACTAGTCGATCTTCCATGCGAAGAACCGAGCGAGGCGAACCATGAACACCGCGCTGCTGTTTCCAGGCCAGGGGTCGCAACGAGTCGGGATGGGCCGCGACCTCGCGCAGAGATTCGAGATCGCGAAGCAGACCTATGCCGAGGCCGACGACGTGCTCGGCTTCGCGCTGTCGACCCTGTGCTTCGACGGGCCCGAGGACGACCTGACGCTGACCAAGCACACGCAGCCGGCGATCCTCACCACCTCGATCGCCGTGTTCCGCGTGTTGCGCGAGCGCGGCCTCCAGTTCGATGTCGTCGCCGGTCACTCGCTCGGCGAGTGGAGCGCGCTGGTCGCGGCAGGCGCACTCGAGCTACGCGACGCGGTGAAGCTGACGCACCTGCGCGGCACGTACATGCAGGACGCGGTGCCGGTTGGCGTCGGCGCGATGGCCGCCCTGTGGGGGCTCGACCTCGCGGCGCCGACGGCCGTGTGCGAGAGCTGCTCGACGCCCGGCGAGCCGGTCGAGCCCGCCAACCTGAACGGCGGTGGCCAGATCGTGATCAGCGGTCACGCGGCGGCCGTCGATCGCGCGATCATCGAGGCCAAGGCCGCCGGCGCGAAGCGCGCGGTCAAGCTCTCGGTGTCCGCGCCCTTCCATTGTTCGCTGATGAAGCCCGCGGCTGAACGGCTCGCGGCGGCGCTCGCGGAGATCACGGTCTCGGCGCCGAGCGTGCCGGTCGTCGCGAACGTCACGGCCGAGCCGACGCAGGATCCTGCAATCCTCAAGCAGCTGCTGATCGATCAGGTCACCGCACCTGTGCGCTGGGAGCAGTCGATCCAGGCGATCGCCGCGCTCGGCGTGACCCGCGCCTACGAGCTCGGATCGGGCGCGGTGCTGAAGGGGCTCGTCAAGCGGGTCGCCCCGACGATCGAGGTCGCCACGATCGGCGAGCCGCACGAGGCCGAGGCATTCGCACCGTAAGGAGGAGTCATGGCGATCACGGACAAGGCACTCGAAGGAAAAGTCGCGCTGGTCACCGGCGCATCACGCGGGATCGGTCGCGCGATCGCGATCGCACTCGGGCGGCGCGGCGCGAAGGTGATCGTGAACTACGCGTCGCGCGAGGATGCGGCGCGCGAGGCGCTGGCGGCGGTCGAGGCCGCGGGCGGGCAGGGCGCGATCGTCGGCTTCGACGTCGCGAACAGCGCCGCGGTCACGGACGCGATCAAGGCGATCGGCAAGGACCACGGGCGGCTCGACATCCTGGTCAACAATGCCGGCGTCGCGGTCAACGGCCTGCTGATGCGGTTCTCCGACGAGCAGTGGCAGAAGACGCTCAACACCAACCTCGCCGGGGCGTTCCACACCACGCGCGCGGCGGCCACGCTGCTGCTCAAGGCCAAGGATGCCGGACGCATCATCAACATCACGTCGGTCGTCGGCGAGATGGGCAACGGCGGTCAGGCCGCCTACGCGGCGTCGAAGGCCGGCCTGATCGGGCTGACGATGTCGACCGCCCGGGAGCTGGCGTCGCGCGGGGTCACCTGCAACGCGATCGCCCCCGGCTTCATCGAGACCGACATGACCGCCGAGCACCTACCCGAGGCCGCCCGGGCCAAGATGATCGAGGGGATCCCGCTCGGAAAGATCGGCCGGGCCGAGGATGTGGGCGATGCCGCCGCGTTCCTGGCCGGACCGGAGGCTGGTTACATCACCGGCCAGGTGCTGCGAATCAATGGCGGGATGTTGATGTAGAGCCGGTTATGGACTATTCAAGCGGGCAATGTCGCCCGACGAGATCGAAGCCAAGGTCAAGGAAATCATCTGCAACCAGCTCGAGGTGTCGCCCGAGCAGCTCCGTCCCGAGGCGTCGTTCATCGACGATCTGAAGGCGGACTCGCTGGCGGTGGTCGAGCTCGTGCTGGCCTTCGAGCAGGAGTTCAAGATCACGATCCCCGAGGAAGACACCGAGCAGATCAAGACCGTGAAGGACGCGACCAATTACATCAAGACCCACGCCAAGTAGGCGCGGCATCTAGTCTCCCGCGCCGGATCGCGGTAAGGAGCGGCCTATGCGACGCGTCGTCATCACGGGCATCGGCCTGGTCACCCCGATCGGCAACGATCTCGAATCGACGTGGTCGTCCCTGCTCGCCGGCAAGAACGGCGCGGGCCCGACCACCCAGTTCGACACCACCAACTTCGCCACGAAGTTCTCGTGCGAGGTGAAGGGGTGGGAACCCTCGAAGTGGTTCGACAAGCGAGAGCTCAAGCATCTCGATCGCTTCCTCCAGTTCGGAGTCGCGGCGGGGATGATGGCGGTCGAGGACGCGGGCCTCGGCGGGAAGGTCCCGGTCGGTCAGGAAGACCGCTGGGGCAGCTACATCGGGGCCGGTCTCGGCGGCGTCAAGACGATCGAGTCGACGTTCGTTGCCAGCGCCGAGAAGGGCCCGCGGCACGGCTTCTCGCCATACTTCGTCACCGACATCATCATCAACGAGTTGCCTGGCATGATCTCGATCCGCACCGGCGCGACGGGACCCAACATCTCGCACGTCTCGGCCTGCGCGACCGGCGCGCACTCGGTCGGCGAGGCGATGCGCACGATCCGCCACGGCTACGCGGACGGCATGATCGCCGGCGGCGCCGAGGCCACGATCACGATCCTCGGCGTCGGCGGATTCAACGCGATGCGGGCGATGTCGACCCGCAACGACGCCCCCCAGAAGGCGAGCCGGCCGTTCGACAAGGAGCGTGATGGCTTCGTGATCGGCGAGGGCGCGGGCGTGCTCGTGCTCGAGGAGCTCGAGGGTGCCAAGCGCCGCGGCGCGCGGATCTACGCCGAGCTCGTCGGCTACGGCGCCAACTCTGACGCTCATCATGTCGCGGCGCCAGCCCCGGACCACCGCGGCGCCCAGGCCTGCTTCAAGATCGCGCTCGCGGACGCGAAGCTTCATCCGAGCGCGGTCGGTTACATCAACGCGCACGGCACCTCGACCGAGCTCAACGACAAGAACGAGACCATCGCGACCAAGGTCGTGTTTGGCGATCACGCGAGGAAGCTCGCGATGTCGTCCACCAAGTCGATGATGGGCCACACGCTGGGCGCCGCCGGCGGCATCGAGGCCGGCATCACCGCGCTGGCGATCGCGCGCGGGGTCCTGCCGCCGACCACCAACTACGAGAACCCGGACCCGGCGTGCGACCTCGACTACGTGCCCAACCAGGCGCGCGAGCAGCGCGTCGACGTCGCGATGTCCAATAGCTTCGGGTTCGGTGGCACCAATGCGGCGCTCGTGATCTCCCGGTACAAGGGCGATTGATCATGAAGTGGTATGCCGGATCGGATCACGCGGGGCTGATGCTCAAGCGCCCGCTGATCGAGCTGCTGCGCGGGTTCGGTGACGAGGTCATCGATCTCGGCACCAACGACGGCGCCAGCGTCGATTATCCGGAATACGGCGACGCGGTCGGCCGGCACGTCGCCGGCGAGCCCGGCACGCTCGGCCTCGTGGTGTGCGGCAGCGGCATCGGGATCAGCATCGCGGCGAACAAGGTCGCGGGGATTCGCTGCGCACTCGTGCACGATGCCTTCACCGGCGCGATGGCGCGGGTCCACAACGACTGCAACGTGATCGCGCTCGGCGCGCGCGTGGTCGGGCAGGGCGTCGCTGAATCAGCGTTGTCCGCGTCCGGACCGCGCAGTTCGAGGGTGGCCGTCACACGCGCCGGGTCGATCAGATCATGGCGCTGGAAGCGGGGGTCGCGAAAACCTGATGCGCTGCCCGTTCTGCGGCACGTACGAGGACAAGGTCATGGAGACCCGGATCTCCAGGGACGGTAACGAGATTCGCCGTCGCCGCGAATGCGAGGGCTGCAGCCGGCGCTACACGACCTACGAGCGGATCGAGGAGTCGATGCCGCTCGTGATCAAGGGCGATGGCCGTCGCGAGCCGTTCGATCGCGCGAAGATCGAGCACGGCATTCGCTCGGCCGTGGCCAAGCGTCCGGTGTCCCGCGATCAGATGGCGACGCTCGCGCTCGAGGTCGAGCGTGAGGTCGGCGAGCTCGGGCTGTCGGAGATCGCGGCGCGCGACATCGGCGAGCGCGTGCTGCCGCGGCTGCGTGCGCTCGATCAGGTTGCCTACGTCCGGTTCGCGTCGATCTATCGCGACTTCCGCGACCTCGAAGGGTTCGAGAAGGAGCTCGACGCACTGCGCGCGGACACGGGGCGGCACGTGCTGCAAGACCTCGTCGACGACGCGCCGCGCGAAGACACCGACAAGCACGCGCTCCCCACCGGGACCTGAGCCGTGCCGCGGCCGGGTGCGGAGCAGCTCGCGACCGATCGGCTCCACATGGCGCGCTGCCTCGAGCTCGCCGCGCGCTACCGCGGTCGGACCTCACCAAATCCCGTCGTCGGCTGCGTGATCGTTGACCGCCGCGGCAAGGTGATCGCGGAAGGCGCGCACGTCGCACCGGGGCGGGATCACGGCGAGCGAGCCGCGCTCCGCAAGCTCGGCGGCAAGGCACCCGGGGCCACCCTCTACGTCAACCTCGAGCCGTGCGCCCACCAGGGCCGGACCCCGCCGTGTGCGCCCGCGGTGCGCGATGCCGGCGTCGCGCGGGTCGTCGTCGGCACCGAGGATCCGATTCCCGGGCACGGCGGCGGCATCGCACAGCTCCGGCGCGCCGGCATCACGATCAGCGTCGGCATCCTGCGCGAAGCATGCGAGCGCGCGAACACGCCGTTCTTCACCTGGGCACGGCTCCATCGTCCGGCCTTCACGTTGAAGGCCGCGATGACCCTCGACGGTAAGATCTGCACGATCACGGGCGAGTCGAAGTGGATCACGGGTGAGCAGGCGCGCGCCGACGTCATGCGGCTGCGCGACACCCACGACGCCGTGATGGTCGGGGTTGGCACCGTGCTCGCCGACGATCCGTGGCTGACCGCGCGACGCCGTGGCGCGCGCGATCCGATCAAGATCATCCTCGACAGCCAGCTTCGGACGCCGGTCACCGCGCGCCTGCTGCCGGCCCACGCCGACGCCGGCACGGGGCGCTCGATCATCGCGTGCGGACACGAGGCCCCCGCGGATCGCGAGCGCGCGCTGGTCGCGCTGGGCGCCGAGGTGTGGCGCACCGGCCAGCACGCGAACGGCAAGCTCGACGTCATGGAGCTCGCGCGGATGCTGGGGGAACACCAGCTGACCTCGGTGCTCGTCGAGGGCGGCGGCGAGGTCCACGCGTACCTGCTCGCGCACGGGCTCGCCGACGAGCTGGTGCTGTATGTCGCGCCAAAGATCGTCGGCGGCGCGGCGAACAGCTGGGTCGGCGGCGCTGGACTCGCATCCCTTGCCGCGGCGTATCGGGTCGTGTTCGACCAGCCGATCGTCCAGCTCGGCGAGGATCTCCGGGTCACGGGCACCGTCACGCCGCTCGAGCGCAAGGACGCGTAGGCCATCGCGATCGCCTGCGTGCGCTACAGGCACAGGCGGTTACCCGCTGCACCATCACAGGCACATCGCGCTGCAGTAGGCGTGGTACACCGACCGGGATGTTCACGGGGCTCGTCGAGGACACGGGTCAGGTCGTGCGAGCTGACCGGCACAGCGACGCGCTCGTGCTCGCGGTGCGGCCAGGCAAGCTCCCGCTCGGCGAGCTCGCGATCGGCGACAGCGTGTGCCACGACGGCGCCTGCCTGACCGTCACCGAGATCGACGGCGACGCGTACCGCGTGCTCGCCGGTGCGGAGACCCTC
This sequence comes from Kofleriaceae bacterium, assembly GCA_037720695.1. Taxonomy (GTDB): domain Bacteria; phylum Myxococcota_A; class Polyangia; order Haliangiales; family Haliangiaceae; genus JABFXX01. Next base: position 28,124 of record JBBJLY010000011.1, read on the forward strand.
GCGCGCACCACGCTCGGCCGGCTGCAGGTCGGCGCGCGCGTCAACCTCGAGCGCGCGCTGCGGGTCGGCGACCGGCTCGGTGGCCACTGGGTCACCGGCCACATCGACGGCACGGGTGCGCTCGCGGCCCGCGAGGACCACGGCGCAAACCTCGTGCTGGTGATCCGCGCTGCGCCACAGCTGCTGCGCTACATCGTCGAGAAGGGGTCGATCGCGCTCGCCGGCGTCAGCCTCACCGTCAACCGCGTCGACGGCGACGGCTTCTCGGTCGCGATCATCCCGCACACCCGGGACCACACGAGTCTCGGCGACCTCCAGATCGGTGACCCCGTGAATCTGGAGACGGATATCCTCGCCAAGCATGTCGAGAAGCTCGTAGGAGGCAAGCAATGAGCCCGATCGAACGCGTCACTCGTGCGCTGGACGAGATCCGCGCCGGCAAGATGGTCATCCTCGTCGACGACGAGGATCGCGAGAACGAAGGCGACCTCGTGTTCGCCGCCGAGCTCGTGACTCCCGAGGCGATCAACTTCATGGCGGTCCACGCGCGCGGCCTGATCTGCCTCGCGATGGACGACTCGATGATCGACAAGCTCGAGCTGCCGATGATGGTCCGCGACAACCAGGCCTCGCTCGGGACCGCATTCACGGTCTCGATCGAAGCGCGGCACGGCGTCACCACCGGCATCTCGGCGCGCGATCGCGCCACCACGATCCGGGCCGCGATCCATGACGACACTGGCCCGGCGCAGGTCGTGTCACCGGGCCACGTGTTCCCGCTGCGCGCGCGCTCCGGAGGCGTGCTGGTCCGGACTGGCCAGACCGAGGGCTCGGTCGATCTCGCGCGGCTCGCGGGGTTAAAGCCCGCCGGCGTGATCTGCGAGATCATGCGGGACGACGGCGAGATGGCACGCCGTCCCGAGCTCGAGGAGTTCGCGGCCAAGCACGGGCTCCTGCTGCTGAGCGTCGCCGATCTGATCGCGTATCGCCTCCAGCGCGAGGCGATCGTGCGCAAGAAGGCCAGCGGCGCGATGCGGCCCGGCTTCCTCGGACCCGGCGAGCCGTTCACCGCGCACTACTACGATACCCAGGTCGAGGACACCGAGTACCTCGCGCTGGTCCGCGGCGATGTCGCGGCTGCCTCCGCGGCGGGACAAGCGGTGATCGTTCGCGTCGCGCCGATGGACCCGCTGTCGGATCCGTTCGTGCTGCGCCCCGACCTCCAGACCTCGCTCGAGGCCATCGACGCCGCGGGCGTCGGCGTCCTGCTCTACGTGATGAACCACCGGCGGATGAAGCTCGGCCCGTCGTTCGACCGGCTCGTGTTGCAGCAGAGCGCCGCACGCGAGGTGGTCTCGCTCCACCACTCGAGCGAGGCGCTGCGCGACTTTGGCCTCGGGGCCCAGGTGCTCGCGGACCTCGGCCTCAAGCGGATCCGGCTGATGATGCACAGCGACCGCAAGCTCGCCGCGATCGAGGGCTTCGGCATCGAGGTCGTCGAGCGCATCCCGATTCCGGGCCGGACCGCCAGCCTGCGTCGCGGGGCGCAGTAAACACGACGGGCGCTCCCAGATCTTGTATACCTGCGCGGCATGCCGACCATCGAGGGCAGTCTCTCCGCCGCCGGGCTCCGGTTCGCGATCGTCGCCAGCCGGTTCAACGGGCTGATCGTCGAGCCGCTGGTGGCGGGTGCGCTCGATGCGATCGTCCGCTCCGGCGGCGCCGCCGATGACGTCACGCTCGTGCGCTGCCCCGGCGCATGGGAGCTGCCGCAGGTCGTGCGCCGGGTGCTGGCGCGCGGCGGGTTCGACGCGGTGATCGCGCTCGGGGCCGTGATCCGCGGCGCCACCCCGCACTTCGACTACGTGGCTGGCGAAGCGGCGCGCGGGATCGCCGGTGCCGCCGCCGCCGCGGACATCCCACTCAGCTTCGGCGTGCTGACCACCGACACCATCGAGCAGGCGCTCGAACGCGCAGGGACCAAGTCCGGCAACAAGGGCTTCGATGCCGCGATGTCCGCGATCGAGCTCGCCAACCTGTGGCGCGCGCTCGACGGCGGCGCGCCGCGAAAGAAGTCGCGATGACCGCCGGAACGCGTCGTAGTGGCCGCGCGTATGCCCTGCAGCTGCTCTACGCGCGCGACGGCGAGCCCGGGACCGATGTCGCCGGCGCGGCCGTCAGCTGGGCGGACCTGTTCGAGCTCGAGGTCGATCCGCAGGCCCAGCTGTTCGCGCGCGATCTGGTCGCCGCGGCCACCGAGCACTCGCCCCAGATCGACAAGCTGATCGTCGAGTCATCCAAGAACTGGCGGATCGATCGGATGTCGCGCGTCGATCGCAACATCCTGCGGCTCGGGGCCTGCGAGCTGATCGCGTTTCGCGAGGTCCCGCTGAAGGTCGTGATCAACGAGGCTGTCGAGCTCGCGAAGCGGTTCGGCACCGCCGAGTCGTCGGCATTCGTGAACGGCGTGCTCGATCGGATCGCCGGCGCGGTCGGTCGCGTTCCGGAAGCGTGATCCGATGGCGCTCTCGGTCTTGCCGCTCGATCTTGCGCGCTGGGACGAGTCGCATCGCGATTGCCTCGTGTTGCCGGTGTTCAAGGACGATCGGCCGCTGCGCGGCGCCGCAGGGCTCGCTGACTGGCGGCTGTGCGGCAGGCTGTCCCGGCTGATCAAGTCGAACCGCGCCACCGCGGAGGCCGGCGAGACGCTGATGTTGCCGCCCGGACGCCGGCTGCGGTTCTCGCGCCTGCTGTGGTTCGGGCTGGGCGACGGCAAGGGTTACAACGACGAGCGGTTTCGCAAGGACCTCGCGTGGATCCTCGGCGTGGTGTCACGCGCGGGGATCACGGACTGGGTGCTCCAGGCGCCGGGTCGCGCGTCGGGGCTGATCGGCGCACGGCGCGCGATCGAGATCATGCTCGAGGAACAGCTGCTCGCGGGACCGCTGACGCTGCTCGAGGATCCGGCGGGTCAGAAGGACATCGCCGAGCTTTGCGGTCGCAGCGTTAGAAGATCCAGTGCCACAGCCGCTGGATCACGGCGACCACCGCGGCGCCGAACACGATCAGCAGCGCGAGATCGACGAGCAGGCACGCGTGGGCGATCGCGATCCACACGCCGTCACGTTCGAGCATGCCGATCGCGTAGATGAAGATCGGCACCAGGAACACCAGGTTGGAGCCCGGAATCGGCAGCGGTAGCGCGAGGCCGAGCGCGAGCAGGAAGATGCCGAACCCGACGAGACGCGTGTTGACGAGCGGCGCCCAGCGCGGCCGGGTCGAGCGCGCGAGCCAGCGGCTCCGCCGGGTCAGCATCCCGAGCACGCGGTCCAGCATCGTCATCCGAAGCGTTCGCTTACGCGCGCGTTTCGGCAGCCATGGCGTTGCCCGGCCGAGCATCATCTGCCCACCGACGAGCGCGATCGCGAGGCCGAACGGCGTCGACAACCCGAAGAACGGGATCGCGATCAGCGCCAGCACGCCAACCAGGAACGCGAACCCACTCTCCGCCGCCTTATCGACCAGCTGGCCGACCGTGATCGGCGCGCGCTCCGGCGGTTTGGTCCCTCCCTCGACGGCGCCGAGCTCGCGCAGCAGCACATCGAGCCGCAGCCTGCGGCGGGGTCGGTGTCCAGCAGGCTCGACAGCAGCGCTCACGTCGCCACCGTAGCACCGCTATTCGAGCGTGCCGCTCTCCGCGAGCTTTCCGATCTCGCGGAACTCCATGCGCACGGCGCGCTCGAGGTGCTCGTGCGTCAGCGCACTGCCTTCCTCGACCGCGAGGAACGCCGCACGCAGGGCTGCATTCCGAATGTAGCCACCCGACAGCCGGAACCGCTGGGACAGCCCGGCGAAGTCGATCTTGCCGAGGATCGGCACCTGTGGCGGGATCAACGAGCGCCACAGCTGCTCCCGCATCTCCTCGTCCGGGAACGGAAACGTCATCCGATAGGTGAGCCGGCGTTTGAACGCCGGGTCGATCGCGTTGCCGAAGTTCGTGGTCAGGATCGCGATGCCCTCGAACGTATCGAGCCGCTGCAGGAGGTAGTTGACCTCCATGTTGGCGTAGCGATCGACCGACGTCTTGACCTCGGTGCGCTTGGCAAACAGCGAGTCGGCCTCGTCGAACAGCAGCATCACCTGTCCGTCCTCGGCCGCATCGAACAGCGAACCGAGGTTCTTCTCGGTCTCGCCGATCCACTTCGAGGTGATGCGCGAGACGTCGACCCGGTAGAGCTCGAGGCCGAGGTCGCGCGCGATCACGCCGGCGACCATCGTCTTGCCGGTGCCGGGGCTACCGGAGAACAGGGCGGTGATGCCGCGGGCGGTGGTGATCGCCTTGTCGAAGCCCCACTGCTCGTAGACGATCTTGCGGTGGCGCACGCGCGCCGTCAGCTCGAGCAGCGAGTCGAGGATGTCCTCGGGCAGGACGATGTCGGCCCAGCTCGCGAGCCGGGTGACGCGGTTCGCGGTGGTGCCAAGCCGGTTCTCGAGGTGCTGGCGCACGGCGTCGTCGAGCTCGCGAACCCACGCCGCGGCGTCGGCGGGTCGGTCGGGTCGCCGCGAGACCTCGGCACACACGCGCTCGATGATGCCGGGACCAACGCGATAGCGCGCCGCGAGATCGCTCGCGTCGGGGAGGTCGATGTGGTGACGTCCCAGCGCGACCGTCCACGACTCCATGCGGAGCTGCTCGTTGCGCAGCGGGATGTCGAGCAGCAGGTAGCCCGGATCGAGCGGGATCAAGGCTTCGGTCGGGAGCCGCAGCGCGATCGGCCCGGGGTGATTACGCAGCACGGCGGCGATCTGGATCTTGGTATCGGGGTCCTCCGAAGACACCAGCTCGAGGCCATCGACGCAGGGCAGGAGGCCGCGCAGCATCGCGCGCCGCAGCACGGCCTCGAGCGTCAGCGGCAGGCGGCCTGGCTCGCGAGGCACCGTGCTGAGGTCGATGATGCCGAGCCCGCGGCTCGCGCGTCCGGCGAGCGTCGCGAGCAGCGTGTGGCGACCGCCGCCGGTCCGGCCGCGGACGACGATGCGCACCGGCTCGTCCGCACGCGGGGCGGCGAGGAACCGCAGCGACTTCGCGACCAGCGCGCGCGGCAGCTGCAGCTCCTCGAGCTCGCGATCCGCGTGACGGATCTGCAGGTGCTGATCCGGCTCGCCCTCCGCCGCCTGGTTTGCGATGTAGCGAACGACCAGCGGATCGACCGCCAGTGCCGCGAACGGACGCTCGCCCGTACCGACGCGAACCAGCCCGTAGCGGCGCAGCGGGCGATCACCGTCGAGCTCGCGTGCGATCTGCACCGTGAAGCCGACGCCGAGCAGCTGACCGAGCAGGTGCTCGTCGACGACCGGGCGGCCCGGATCGTTGGCGAGGATGCCATACAGCCGCGCGAGCTCGCCGCGCAACCGAGGCGCGACGATCGCGAACAGGATCGCGACCGCGACGTTGGTCAGCCCGAAGTCACGCGCGAGCACGTCGAGCGGCGTCAGCCGCCCACCGCGCACGCGCTCGGCACGGGCGAGCAGCTCCTCCATCGTGCGAAGACGGGTGACCGCCTGGGTCAGCTCCTGCGGCTGGCGGCCGCTCGTGGTCAGCAGCAGCCCGCCGACCTCGTCAGCGAAGGGTGGGCGCAACGGGTCCGGTTTGCAGATCCGGCCGGTGTCCCACGCCTCGGCGATCGCGACGCCCGCACGCGCGCCGACGAGCTGGAGCCGGAGGTCGATCGACTGCCCGATCTCGTTTGCGGTGGCCGTCGGCGTCACGGAGACTGGATCGAGGCGCACGAGTGGCGCATCGGTGAACGGCTCGACCATCTCGACGACGGGCTCGGGCGGCGCCGGCTCGGGCGGGACGATCTCGACCATTGCACCGCGCGTGACCTCGACGCTCTCGCCGTTGGTCTTGTCGGGATCGACCGCCGCCTCGCGGAGCTCGCTGGCTACCTCGAGGCTGGTCTGGGACTCGAGCGCGTCGGGCCGCACGAGCTCGAGGCCGTCCGCGGTCGACAGCGCGATCCGTTGCAGGCCCTCGTCGACGGCGATCTCGGTCGTGCCATCGGGCAGGAGCAGATCGCGGATCCATCGCCCGAACCGCAGATCGATCACGCTCAGTCGATCGCCGGTGCGCGCGAGTGCGAGGCCACGGCGGGCCGCGATCGCGAGCTGGCTGACCGCGGGCAGCCGGAGTTGCGTGTTCTGCGCCCCGTCGGAGACCTGGGCGACGGTGAGCCGGAGCTCCGCGCCGTCCGCAGTCGCTTGCTGGCGCTGTTGTGCGATCACGAACAGCCGGCCATCGAGCACGAGCTGCGCGTCGATCGGCCGCGAGCCCGGATCGCCGATCCGCTTGCGCCACGCCTCGCCGATGCTGCGCCACAGCCGGAGCTGACCGCCCTGCCACAGCAACCAGCGACCCTCCGCGATCGGCAGGATCAACTCGCCGCCCGGTCCGGGCACCTCGATGCCGGCAGGGTTCGCACGCACGACCACCGGCTCGCTGCAGTGCCAGACCGGGAGCCGCGGCGCGGTGCTCGACAGCAGGAAGCGACCCGCCGGGTCGAGGTAGTCCATCGCCTCGGTGCCGAGGACGCTGCCGTCCTTGGCCGACAGCCGGGTCAGCCTGCCGAGCGAGACCACCCACAGCTCGTCCTCGACCGGTGCGACGTCGAGGAATCCGTCCTCGACCTCGGTGCGGAAGCGGACGTCCCCGGCGGCGTCGTAGACAACGATCCCCGGGGTTTCCGCAGCTAGCAGATCTCCCCGCGGCCCGAAGAACCGCACGATCCGGCGACGGATGGCCACGACCCGCGCATCCTACCGAAAAACCACGGACTCGGCATGGTGGGAAACCTCGGTTTCGGCCGGAGGAAAATCGCGGTGCCACTCGTATCATGCCCGAGCGCCCCCCATGGAATTCGATCGCGAAAAGCGCATTGATACCGAGCTGAACGACGTCGATCGTGTCCAGGACGACCAGGTCGAGGCGCTGCTCGAGCAACACAAACGTCGCCCGGGCAAACGGACCCGGCTCGATCAGCTGCTCGAACGGATCACGACGCTACCTTCGGCGAACCGCGAAGCCACGAGCGGACCGGGTCGCCACACGCTCGTCGAACAGCTCTATCGCACGCTGGACTTCGACCAGCTGCGCGCGCTCGGCCTGCGCGACGTGCTGCGCTCGCTCGCCGGCGCGGTCAACGGGCGCAAGCTCCAGGACGCGACCCTCGCGTCCGCAGATCCGGCGATCGTGCGCTCGGCCGACAGGCCAACGCCAACCGGGCAAGCGATGTGGCGCGTCGCAGAGCGGCGCGCGGCCACGCTGTATCGCCATGCCGTCGACACCGGCGAGATCACGCCGGACGATCCGACCGTCGAGGCAGCGGTCGCGCGCTGTGGCTCGGGACAGCCGCTGTCGGCGAGCGTGCGCAAGCGGATGGAAGCCGAGCTCGACGTCTCGCTCGACCGCGTGCGCGTGCACACCGATTCGGTCGCCAACCAGGCCGCACGTGCGGTGCGTGCAAAGGCGTTCACCGTTGGCGAGGACATCTTCTTCGCCGAGCGCGAGTTCTGTCCCGACACCCGCGCGGGTCAGAAGCTACTCGCGCACGAGCTCGCGCACGTCGTCCAGGCCTGGCAAGGCCGCACCGATCAGGGCGGACGGGTCAGCGATCCAGGCGACTCGCTCGAACGCGAAGCCGATGCGGTCGCGGATCGGATCGCGCACGCGCCAAAGCGGACCAAGCCCACCGCACCTGGTGCCCGCCCCGCCGCGCCTTCGCACCGCGTCCAGCCGCGTGCCGTGTCGACGCGCGGCGCGACCCAACGCCTGCTTCGGAAGGCGGAGCCCGGCGAGTCGGCACCGCGCAACCAGCAGGCACCGGCGAACGCGCCGCCGGGCAAGGTCGGACCCAATGGCGAGCGCGGGACCGTCCCGACGGTCCGCGTGTCGCGCGATCACGGACGCGAGCAATCGGAGAAGGCGACCCGCGGCGGACGCAAGCAGATGGAGGGCGCGGTCACCGACCTGAGCGAGAAGATCGGCGCTGCAGCGAACACGTCGCTGACGCAGATGAAGACCGCGGTCACCGAGTCGAAGTCGAAGCCCGTCGGCAAGAAGGCACAGACGGCCGGCAAGGCGAGCACCGACAAGCAGCACAAGGCCGCCGCGACGGCAACCGCCGCAGCGAACCAGGCCAAGGTCGAGGCGAAGGCCGTGAAGCCGATGGCGGGCGGCAAGTCCGACGGCGGCGGTGGTGGTGGATCGAGCTCGCCGATCAAGTTCAAGAAGATCAGCTCGTGGGACAAGTACATGCCCGAGCCGATGGCGGATCAGGACGACCGCGAGCGCAAGCGGATCCTGAAGCTCGTCAAGAAGCGCGTCGAAGGCGAGCGTACGCAGTCGCAGCACAGCCTCGAGAAGCTGCGCGCCGCGCAGATCAAGCAGGCGAGCGCGGTCCGCGCGATGAAGGGCCCGCTGCAGGCACAGGTCACCGCGGCGCAGAACGCGGCGATCTCGCAGGTCAGCGCCTCCGAGCATGCCCAGTGCGCGGCCGTGTCCTCGCACGTCGCGTCGCAACAAGCCTCGGTCACGGCACACGCCGGCACGATGAAGGCGCAGATCAACTCCGCACACGCCGCGGCGATGACGGCGATCAATGCGGCGACGCGCACCGCGAACCAGAAGCTGCAGACCGCGAGGCAGCAGGCACTCACCGACATCCAGACCGCCGAGACCACGCAGCTCGCGGTCGTCGCGATGCAGTTCCTGTCGTGCAAGATGCGGATCACCGCCGTCGGCGGCGCGAAGGCGGGTGAGGCGCGCGGTGTGCCCGGCATGGTCAGCTGGTCGTACGACGGCGAGAAGCTCGAGGCCGCGCAGAAGGCCGCGCAGGAGACGGCCGAGGCCTACGCGGCGGCGATGCCCGAGGAAGCGAGCAAGGCCGCCGCGCAGATCGGCGCCGAGCAGCCCAACTCGGAGCGCGACGTCCGCAAGATCGCCGCCGATCAACGCACGCAGATCAACGCGGTCTTCGATCAGTCGAAGCAGGTGATCGAGCAGGCGCACCAGCAGGCCGTCACCGCCGCCAACACGGCGAAGACGCAGGCGCTCGCGCAGGTCGATGCGACCGTCGCGTCGTCGAACGCGGGGCTCGCGTCGCACGGCCAAGCGCAGGTCGCGGCGATCGCGCAACAAGCGGTGTCGGCGCGCGCCGGCATCACGAAGGCAGGGAGCTCGGCTGCCGCCGGCCTCGGCAAGTCGGTCGCGCAGGCCGCGTCGGGGATCGAGAAGGGCTCGAAGGGCCTGATCGCCGGTGCGCGCGAGGTCGAGACGCCGGATGTCGCGGAGACCAACCGCGCGGTGCAGGAGGGCTCGCAGCAGCTCTCGCAGGGCGCGAACCAGGTCGTCGCCGGGCTCAAGAAGAACGCGAGCCAGTCAGCGTCGTCGCTGACGCAGCAGGCGACCGGTGCGGTCTCGGGCATGACGTCGACCGCGACCGCGGCCAAGGCGCAGGCCACCCAGATGGCGACCGGCGCGAAGCAGGGCATGAGCCAACAGGCGCAGGGCGCGGTGCAGGGTCTGCAGCAGGTAGGCGAGGGCTACAAGAAGATGGCCGACGAGGTCGTCAAGGGCGGCGAGGACGGCTTCAAGCAGCTCGTCGAGGCGACGCGGTCCGCATACTCGACAGCGACCACGCAGCTGACGACCGCGCTCAACGGCGTCGTCGCCGACGTCACGAAGGGGTTCGGCGAGGCCGTCCCGACCAAGGAGAAGGCTGACATCATCGCGAACGGCAACAAGGCCGCCGATGCGGTCAAGCCGTGGTGGCAGAAGGCGCTCGCGTTCGTTGTCTCCGTGATCGTTGCGGTCGTGGTCGTCGTGGTGATCACCGCGCTGATCGTCACGACCGGTCCGGTCGGCGCGATCCTCGTCGGTGCCGCCGCAGGCGCACTCGGATCTGTCGCCGGCCAGATGGCGAGTAACCTCGTCCTTGGCAATGGCGTGTTCGAGGGCATCACGTGGCAATCGGTCGCGATGGGCGCGATCGGTGGTGGTCTCGCGGCTGGCCTCACCGCCGGGCTCGGCGCGACGGCGTCGTCGCTCGCCGCCGGTGGTGGTCGCTTCGCGCCGGCCGCGGTTCGCCTCGGCACCGCGCTGAATGGTGGCGCGGGTCTCGCGAACTACGGCCTCCGGCTCGGCGTCAACGTCGGCTCGGACTTCGTGTCCGACGCCGGCGCGCAAATGCTCGTCACCGGCAAGTACGAGTTCAGCGCGCAGAACCTGGTGACGTCGATCGCGACCAACGCGGTGACCAGCACGAAGAAGTTCTCCGACGTGCAGCAGAACGTCGGCGGTCGCGTGCGCGCGGCCGTTGGCCTGCCGCCGATCAACGGCAACGCGCCGACGCCGCCGACCGGCGATGGTGGTGCTGGTGCTGGTGGTGGCGGTGGTCCAGCTCCGACGGGCGGACAGCCGGCCGGCGCGAATCCGGCGGGCGGACAACCGGCAGGCGGACAACCGGCAGGCGGACAACCGGCAGGCGGACAGCCGGCAGGCGGGCAGCCGCACGCCGATCCGGCCGGCGGTCAGCCGCAAGGTGCGCAGCCGCAAGGCGCCGACCCGCAAGGCGGACAGCCGCCGGGTGCACAGCCGCAAGGCGGACCACCGCAAGGCGGACAACCGCAGGGTGGGCAGCCGCAAGGCGCAGATCCGCAGGGTGGTCAGCCGCAGGGTGCGCAGCCGCAGGGCGGACAGCCGCAGGGTGCGCAGCCGCAGGGCGGACAGCCGCAGGGTGCAGATCCGGCCGGCGGACAGCCGCAGGGCGGACAGCCGCAGGGTGCGCAGCCGCAGGGCGGACAGCCGCAGGGTGCAGATCCGGCCGGCGGACAGCCGCAGGGCGGACAGCCGCAAGGTGGACAGCCGCAAGGCGCAGGACCGACGCCGACGCCCGAAGGCACGGGTCCTCGTCCAACCGAGCAAGGCACGACGCCACCCGGTGGCGACAGCAAGCCGCCGACCACGGAGGCCGGTGGCAACCAGCCGCGCCCGAACACCGACGAGCCGGGCGGCACCGCGCCTGCCGCAGAAGCACCTGGCGCACAGCCGCACTCGAACGATCCGAACGCCGCACCGCAGGGCGGCCAGAACGACGGACCGGGTCCGCGTGGCGATGGTGATGGCGATGCGCCGGTGAGCGCGGCCGACGCCGAGCTCGACAGCCTCGGCTATCCCGAGGGCACGAAGGCAAAGGCCGACGAGGCCGCCGGTACCGTCGAGGGCGGCGCGCGCCCGGATCCGGACAGCCTGCGTGACACGCAAGCGAACCAGGATGGTCAGCGCCAGCTCCAGGAGCTGATGAACGATCCGAAGCTGACGCCGGAGCAGCGCCAGCAAGCGATGCGCGATCTCGCGGAGCGCATGCGCGCCGGCGCGGATCCGACGGGCAACCTCGGCCGCGATGTCGCCGAAGTCCGCGCGGCCGCGGAGGCTCGCGCCGCCGCCGAGGCGCAGGCCAACGGGAAGCCGCCAGGTTCCGAGACGGGCAACACGCCCCCGCAGAGCAGCGAACCGACGCCGACCACGGAGCCGTCGCCGGCACAGACTAGCGAGCCGACGCAGACCAGCGAGCAGACGACGACCCATGGCAACGAGACCCCGGAGCGCCCGATCGCGACCTCCGACGAGACCCGCCAGCACATCCACGAGGGTGGCGTCGAGACCGATGTCCAGTCGCCCTACCGTGGCAAGTGGGACGGCAAGGGTGTCCACGACTGGGACACGCTGCAGCGGATCGTCCAGCGCGATGGCTATCGCATCACGCAGGTGACGGAGAATCCGCAGACCGGCGTCCGCCGCGTCACCATCGAGCGCCCCCAGTTCAAGCCCGACTCCAATGGCGTGCTCCAGCCGGTGCTCGACGCGAACGGCGTCCAGCGCGTCGGCAAGATCGAGAAGACGATCTACCCGCGTGACCTCACGCCCGGCGACATCGATGCCGCGGGTGAGGCCGCGATCCGAGCCGCGCTCAACGGCGACGGCAACACCAAGATCGATCAGCCCGACCCGAACAGCCCGAAGAAGGACGGCACCCCGAAGGACGGCTACTTCGAGGCCACCGTCACGATCGGTGACCCGCCACGCCAGGTTCGCATCCAGGGCTGGTGGAAGACCGGCGCCAATGGCGCCCCCGAGATCACATCACACGCACCGATGCGGCCGCCGAAAGACGCGCCGTGGCCGGGCGTCGATCCAACCACGGACGGACCCGTCGGCGGCAACAACGGCGGCGGCGGCCCGCCTGGCGGGGGCCCGACCGGCGGCGGACCGACTGGCGGCGGATCGAACAACGGCGGCGGCAACTAGCAGCGTCGCGAAGGCGCGAAGGCGCGAAGGCGCGAAGGCGCCTCGCACGTACTTCGCTCCGAGCAGTTTCTCCCGCACGTAATTCGCTCCGAGCAGTTTCTCCCTGCTGTCCGCCCGTCGGCCGCCGCGCTGCAGAAATTAGCTCCGAGCTATTTTCCTCCCAGCTGTCTGCCCGTCGGCCGCGGCGCTGCAGAAATTAGCTCCGAGCTATTTTCCTCCCAGCTGTCTGCCCGTCGGCCGCGGCGCTGCAGAAATTAGCTCCGAGCTATTTTCCTCGCACGTAATTCGCTCCGAGCAGTTTCTTCCAGCTGTCCGCCCGTCGGCCGCCGCGCTGCAGAAATTAGCTCCGAGCTATTTTCCTCCCAGCTGTCTGCCCGTCGGCCGCGGCGCTGCAGAAATTAGCTCCGAGCTATTTTCCTCGAGCTATTTTCCTCCAGGAACAGGCCATTATTCGAGACCTCATAGCCAGCAAATCGGGGAGCAATAAGTGAGTTGTGGCTGAAGAACACGAGTACCAAGGCTTCATAGAAGATGTGTTCTACCAAGTTCGTAAAATGGCAGCTAATGCACGCACTCGACGTATCACAAGTGCTGTTGCCGATGGATTCGACGCGGGCTGTGAAGCTGAATTGCTGAACGTTCTTAGGCTGATGCAGCTGCAGGCTGTGGCCCACGGCATCGATGCATACAGCCATGGAATCCATCAGTTTGATCCCATTGGAGATCAGTTAGAGCCCCCTGAGAGAAAATAGGCGGCGCTCCGACGAGCAGCGTGCTGTTGGGCGCGTGTCTGTCGCGGAGAGCGGCATTTTTCGGCGGGCGCGTGACACCAACGGGTGCATCGCGGGCTCGAGCGCTTGAGCGCTTTACTGTGGACCGCGTCGAGCCGGAAGGCTGGGCGGGAGCTCGGCAAGCAGAAGACTTGGCCGTGTTCAAGGTGGTAACCAGGCGTCAGAAGCGAGTCAAACCAGCCAGCGCTTCGGCTGAGATCCGCACGAGTTCGACCTTCCGCACTAGTCGCCGGTCGGAGTCACCGACGCGGACTCGATCATCAGCACGACGGTCTTCGCCTTGGCCCGTGTGCGGTGCACGACGCCCTTCGGCACCGTGTAGCCGCGCTGTGGGCCGAGCGTGACCGTGCCGGAGCCCTCGATGTCGAGCTCGAGCTCGCCGTCGAGCACGACGAAACATTCGTCCTCGTTGTCGTGCTTGTGCCAGTGGTACTCGCCGCCGAAGATGCCGAGCCGAAGCAGGCTGTCGTTGACCTGCGTCAGGGTCTGGTTGAACCACGGCTCGTGCGCGGCGACCTCAACCGGGATGTCGATCGTCGTCGAGTAGCCGTACTTGTTATCCATCCGCGTGTCGTAGCGGCTGTCCTCGGTCGCCCGGCTGGGGGAGACGGGCGCGACGGGCGCAACGGACGCGGCCATCGCGCTCGCGTCGTAGCGGAGCGCGCTCGGAATGAAGCCGGGCAGGGCGGCGAGCCGCGCGCACCACGCGGTGACATGCGGGCCGAGCGGGAGATCGATCTCGGGTGCGAGGTGGACGTAGGCGTAGATCGCGAGGTCCGCGATCGAGGCGCGATCGCCGACGAGGAACGCCTTGTCGGCGAGCTCGCGCTCGAGCGTGGCGAGCGTCTGCTTGGCCCAGCTGAGCCGGCGGCCAAGCTCGTCGCGCCGCTCGCGAGCACGGCCGGTCTGCATCCAGAAGCGCGCGCTGCCGATCACCGGCTCGACCTCCGACTGCTCGAACATCAACCACGCGAGCACGCGGTCCTCGTCCGCGGGCGTCTCGGGCACGAACGCGGTGTCGCGCGCGAGGTGCCACAGGATCGCGTTCGACTCCGGTAGGCACCGGCCATCGTCGAGCTCCAGCACCGGGATGCGTCCGGCGGGATTCTTCGCGAGGAACGCGGGCGTGCGGCTCGCGCCGTCGAAGATCGGGACCTCGACGCGTTCGTAGCTGCGTCCGAGCAGGGCGAGCAGCAGCTCGACCTTGTAGCCATTGGCCGAGCCCGCGTAGTTATAGAGCCGCATGCCGGGCATCATAGCCAGCACGAGCCAGCGCGCTCGCCGGATCCGGACCTCGCGCCATCTCGCAGGAGGCCAGCGGCGCGCGGGGGCAACGTACCGGCTGCCGAAACCTTGCGATAGATGTAGGCAAGCCGCGCGGTCCGGGTCGATGATCGACGCCGATGGCAGCCAACGGTCCGGACGCGTTGCTCGCGAGAGCCCGCGCGATGACACCCACAGATGACGGCGTGCGCGCCTGCTGGAAGTTCGTGGTGCGCGGCATCGAGGCCGGCTGGCTCGACGAGGACTCGATCGGGGAGGTCGTGCAGGCGCTCGCAGATGGCACCGATCGCGGGTACGAGGAGCTCGCGTTCGATCACCTGGGTGACGAGCTGCGCGTGTCGTTCCTCGACGACGATGCCCGGTGCTCTCCGGCCGCGCTGCGCGAGGCGCTGGGCTCGCTGCTGACCGAGGAGACCCAGCCGTGACGGACAAGCCAGGAGCCAAGCGACCCGACGAGCAGCAGAACCTCGACGACCTGATGGAGGCGCTCGCGACGGTGTCGGCGAAGCTGCAGGGCAAGGAGGGGCGCGAGCTCGAGAGCCACGTCAAGCACGTGCAGGAGAGCGTCCGCCACCTGGTGAAGACGGTGCAACAGAGCGAGCAGGACGCGGAGCTGCGGAAGCAGGCGGCCGCGCAGGTCGAGCAGCTGCTCGACGCGGTCGCGAAGATCGGGAGCCCGGCCGGCCAGGCGGTCGCCGGTGCGCGCGATCCGATCGCGCAGACGTTTCGCGGCGTTGACATGATGAAGATGGCTGACGGCCTGCGCGTGTTCTCCGAGTGGCTCGCGCATCCGACCACCGCGAACAAGGCGCAGTCGGAGCAGCTGATCGCGCAGCTCCAGCACGTGATGGGGCCGATGGTCGCGCACGATGCCGCGCGCGAGGACGAGGAGCGCCGCGTTCAGATCAAGAAGGACGTCCAGAAGTCGCTCGACGAGATCTTCCGCGGCAAGAAGACGTAGATGGGCAGCGAGGACTCGACCGAGTCCACGCCGCCGCACGGCAGCGACGCGGCCGATCGGGTGATGGGCGAGGCGCCCGCGGCGGACAAGCTGGTGCGCGACGTGTCACGCGCGAAGATCGAGGCGCAGCTGTTCGCGACCCGCGAGCCGGTGAAGCTCGGGCGGTATCACTTGCTCGAGGTGGTGGGGAGCGGCGGGATGGGCGTGGTGTGGGGCGCGTGGGATCCCGAGCTCGACCGCCGGGTCGCGATCAAGCTGGTGAAGGCCGACCGGCCGGCCTCGCGCGACCGGATCCTGCTCGAGGGGCAGGCGCTCGCGAAGCTGTCGCATCCCAACGTGGTCGCGGTGCACGACGTTGGCCTGGTCGAGCAGCAGGTCTACATCGTGATGGAGTGGGTGCGCGGCAACAACCTGCGCACGTACTGCAAGGATCCGCGCCGGATCGCCGAGCTGCTCTGGCTGTATCGCGCGGCAGGCGAGGGGCTGTCGGCGGCGCATCGCGCGGGCCTCGTGCATCGCGACTTCAAGCCCGACAACGCGGTGGTCGGCGATGATGGGCGCGTGCGCGTGCTCGATTTCGGGCTCGCTCGGGGAGAGGTCCAGACCAGCCTCGAGGACGACACGCCGTCGGATCCCGCGGTCACGCGTGGGGCAGGGACGCCGCGCTACATGGCTCCCGAGCAGGCGGCGGGCAACGAGCTGACTGCCGCGGTCGATCAGTTCGCGTTCTGTGTCGCGCTTCGCGAGGCACTTCGTGGTCGCAACGCCGACGGCAAGCAGGCAGAGGTCCCGCGCTGGATCGAAGCGATCCTCGACCGCGGCACCGCGCATCAATCGACGAAGCGATTTCCGTCGATGGACGAGCTGCTCCGCGCGCTCGGTCGTGATCCGGCGAAGCGCTGGCGGCGCAGGTTGCTCGTGGCCAGCGCGCTCGGCGCGACCGGAGCCGCGTTCGCGATCGGCTCGCTGTCGTCGGAGCCAGCGCTGGTGCCGTGCATCGGTGGCAAGGCCGAGATCGCGGGATCGTGGAGCACCGAGGTCCGCGGTCGGATCGGGAGCCACCTCCAGACCCTCGGGGCGTATGGCGCGGCGGAGGCGATCCGGATCGCGCCCGAACTCGAGCGGTACGCGACCCGGTGGGCGACGACCCACCGCGCTGCATGCCTCGCACACGAGCAACTCGAGCTGACGCCGCAGCGCTACGAGCACAGCCTCGGCTGCCTCGCCCGATCGCGCGCTGCGTATGACGGCGTGCTCGACGTACTCGCGTCCGTGCCTGCCGAGCGCCTTCCCGACGGCATCGTCGCGTTGCACGGCTTGCCGGAGGTCGAGCGCTGCGCCGAGGGGGCAGCGACGACGTTCTCGCCGCCAGCAGCTCATGTCGCACAGAAGGTGGCGCGCCTCGATCGAGAGCTCGAGGATGCGCGCATGCGAGCGCTGGCGGCTGATCCCGCTGCGCGCGACTCGCTCTCCCGGCTCGCCGTCGAATCCGACCTGCTGCAGTACGCCCCGAGCATCGCCCGCGCGCATCTCCTCCTGGGCTTCGCGCTGCAACGCACCGGCAGAACGGTGCTCGCATTTGCCGAGCTCGAGCGCGCGATTTCAGCGGCCATCGAGGCAGGTGACGATGTGACATACGTGGAGGCGTATGCCCGGCAAGTCTACATCTACGGCATCACTCCCGCCCACGAGCGACCACAGGACCTGGAGCCCCCACTGGCGTCACGCCGGATCGCCGAGCTCGTCGCGCGGCGGCTCCAGCGAGGGGGCGCGTTCGTGCGGGCCCTCCTCTACAACAACCTGGGCGTCGCCTACCTTGCCGCGGCGGACGAGTCTGCCGCGCGCACCTGGTTCGAGCGCGCCTACAAGGAGTGGCAGTCCACCCGCAACGACAGCCTCGAGCTGACGGTGATCCCTACGAATCTCGCTCTCGTGACGCCGATACCGGGCGAGCAACGGCGACTGTTCGACGAGGCAGTCAGCCGGGTCGTCGAAACTCTGGGGCGCCACCACCCCGTTGCGCTGGACTATCGGTTTCGGGCAGCGATGCTGATACCAGCCCCCGTGCGGGCAGCCCCGCTCGTGCGCGAGGTCTGTGGCGAGTACCGCTCGCTCCATCCGCATCTCGGGATGAAGTTCAACCGCTGTTCCTACGAGCTCGCGCTGATCGACGAGGACCATGGCGATCAGGACAACGCGCGGGTATCGCTCGCTGCCATCGCTGCGCCGGCAGGATCGCAGGATCCCGAACCGCGGGTGGGGCGCGTGCGGCTCCTCGGGCTGCAGGGCGAGTACGGCGCTGCCCTCCACGAGGCTGAACCGCTCGCCGGCGAGCTGGCGCGAGCCAACGAGTGGTACGTGCGAATCTTTGCGGCGGATACGCTCGTTGTCGCCGCCACGAGCAACCACCACCTCGGCCACACCGCGAAGGCGATCGATCAGCTTCGGGAAGCGCTGGCGATCCTGAGCACGCTGACTGTCGCGAAGACGCAGACGTTCTATCAGCGCCGGCTGGCGCGTACGCGGGCGACGCTCGCGAAGCTGCTCGCGCGCCGTGGCAGGCCCGGGGATCGCGGTCGCGCGGCCGAGCTCGCACGCGATGCGATCACCTGGTACCGCGCGGCAGGTGACTATGCCAGCGTGATCGCGGAGCTCGAAGCGGTCACGGATTCGCGCTGAAGATGTGCGTGCCGGGTGTGTTTTGGTCGCACGCCGGCGGCATCGCGCATTCGTCTTCGATCGCCTTCATTAGATCGGGGAACAGCGCGGTCCCCTCGTCCGTGGGGTTCGCCAGCAGGCGCGGCGTGTCCAAACAGGTCGCGCCGTTCGGACCGAAGCGCGCCTCGATCAGTGCGGTGATCGGCGACAACGCCATCCAGCTCTTGTCGTCTCTCCAGGTCAGCTCGACGCCGGCGACTGTGAAGGCTTTCCCGCGGCCGCAGTAGTCCGCGGACAGCATCTTCACCACGGTCGTGCGCTCGTCGAGTTTGGTCGCAAACCCAGCGCCCACCTTTGCGCCCTCGGTATGCCCCATCAGGTGAAGCTTCGCGAGCAAGTGACCGGCGCATCCGATGTTGAACCAGTGCAGGTCGACCTCGGTGTCAACCTTGCGCTCCGCGTCGACTCGATCGCCTTCGAACACCACCGCGTGGAAGTCGCTGATTCCCCCGGCGTCGGCCGTCTTCGAACAGATGTCCTCGAACACCGGGTCGACGTTTGTGATCTGCGCCCACTGAAGGCGATAGGTCACCGCCTGCTTCACAGCACCGCGCAGCTTTGCCCAGTAGTCAACGCGACCGACATCGGCGATCTTGATCAAGTACTGTGTTGATGTGTTGTCCCGCGTCACGGTGAACTGCGACCCGATCAGGCTCGCTCCGATGAGGGGTGGCGTGTTCGGTACCGTCGAGATTCCCTTGATTTGCGCGCCGGTCACCGCGAGCCCCTGGGGTTTGCCGCTCGGATCGCGGAATCCAGCCAGTCGAAACCCGTTCTTGCTCGGCAGCCCGCCCCACATGTGAAGGTCGTGGAAACCGAGGTGATCGATCTTCGGAGAGTTCCCGCCGCACATGAAATCGCACTCGTCGTCGTCCTTGACGAAGTTCTCCTGCTCGTCGACAGACGGCACGGCACAACCCGACACGAGCAGATACAGGACGATGGGAACCTTCATTGAAGGGTAGAGCGCCGGCGGCGCACGTTGTGACAACAATCGCAGAACGCCAGCAATTCAGCCCGCTTGCGAAAACTTACGGACCCAGACGTCCATGCTCTCGAGGGTCTCCAGCGCTTGCTTCGGTGCCAGCCGCTCGAGCTTCAGGTGCAGCGCCTTGCGCGCGCGGTGCAGGCGGGTCCGGATCACCTGCTCGGTGACCTCGAACACCTCGGCGAGCTCCGCCATCCCGAGCTCCTGCCAGTAATGAAGCTCGAGCAGGGTCTGCTGCTCGACCGGCAGGCGCTGGAGCGCGGTGACCAGCTGGCGATGTTCCTCGCCGCGCACGAGCAGCGTGCCGGGCGTCGTGACGATCTCGGCGATCGACGACAGGTCGAAGTCGATGGTCGCGGCCGCGCGCTGCCGGGACGCGAGCAAGCGGTACAGCTGGTGGCGCGCGATCGTGAACAGGTACGTCCGGAAGCTCGACTCGCCGCGGAACTGATCGCGCGCGTTGACGCATGCGAGGAACGTCGACTGCACCAGCTCGTCGGCCTCGGCCGGGCACTTGGTGGCGAAGAACCCGTAGATGCTGTCGAAGTGGCGGCGGAACAGGGTCTGACCGGCCGGCGCGTCACCGGCCCGCCAGCGCTCGAGGAGCGACTTGTCGTCGATCTCGCTCATCCGTCTCACGGTGGTATCACGACCGCACGCGATGACGCGTGTGGTCATTTTTTCACACGCGATCAGATCAGCAAGACGATCAGCATCGCGACCAGGGCGAGCGTGACGCAGACGCCGAACGCGCCGCCGAGCGCCGCGTACAACCGCGCGCCGGCCGACGCCCACGCCGGGTCCTCGTGCACGACGGGCGGCGGCGGCAGATCTTCGATCAGGATCGCGGGCATCTCGTCACCCTGCGACTGGCGGGTGAACTGGCGGAACCGCCGCGGCGCGTGCTCGACGATCGAGATGTCGGCGAGCGCCTGGTCGAGCCGGCGCTGCAACGCGACCTCGTCGAGGGCGAGCAGCTGCGAGTTGCTGGTCCGGCTCGTGGCCGGCTCGTCGATCACCTCGACGACCGCCTCGTCGGCCACCTGCTCGTCCACGATCTCGACATCGAACACGTCGGCCGGATCGATGAGCGCGAGGTCGCGGGTCTCGATCGTGTGGATGTCGTAGGCAACGAGCTCCAGCTCCGCGGCATCGAACAGCGCGAGATCGCGGGTGTCGAGCACGATCTCGTCATCCCCGAGCTCGATCTCCGGGGTGACGGCGCGGTGACTGCTCGAGCCGCGGCCGAGGCGCGACCCGGGCCCGATCTCGACCGTCGGCGCCTCGATCACGCTGCGCATGAAGCCGGCGAGCGCGCGCGCCGTCAGGTCCGCACTGGCCTCGAGCCAGGTATCGAGGGCCTCGCGAAGCTCGGCGGCAGATTGCCAGCGGTCGCGCGGATCGCGTTGCAGGCAGCGCAGCACGATCGCGAGCAGCTCGAGCGGGAACTCGCTCGCGTGCTCGTCGATCCGGTCGATCTGGACGTCCCGCACGGCGAGCAGCACGTCGAGGTCGGTCGCCGCGGTGAACAGCCGGCGCGCCATCACCATCTCGGCGAGCACGATGCCCACGGCGAACAGATCGGAGCGCGGGTCGACCTGCTCGCCGGCGACCTGTTCCGGAGACATGTAGCCGTACTTGCCGCGCAGCGTGTGCGTGTTGGTCTTGGAGCGGCGGTCCGCCGCCAGCGCAACGCCGAAGTCGGTGAGCTTGATGTCGCCGTTCCACGCCAGCAGGATGTTACTCGGCGAGACATCGCGATGGACGATGTGCAGCGGGCGGCCGTACGAGTCCCCGACGCCGTGCGCGTAGTCGAGCGCGTCCAGCACCTCGCGCGCGATCAGCGCCGCGAACGTCGCCGGGAGCCGGATCTGGGTGCGCGCGCATTCGCGGAGCAGCGTCAGCACGTCCATCCCGTCGACGTACTCCATCACGAGGTACGGCGCGTCGGCGTCGGTGCCGAGCTCGATTGCCTGCACGATCCGCGGGTGCTCGAGGTGCGCGGTGATCCGGGCCTCGTCGAGGAACATCTCCATCGCGACCGGATCGATCGCGAGGTGCGGCAGCATCTTCTTCACTGCGACGAGCTTCTCGAACCCGTGGCTACCTCCGCGCGAAGCCTTGAACAGCTCCGCCATGCCGCCGACGTCGATCCGCTCCAGCACCCGGTACTTGCCGACCCGGTCTGGCAGGAGCGCCATCGCGGACTCGCGCATCGCGGTGCGCGAGTTGGGCAGCAGGAAGCTCTCCATGCGCATCGCGGCGCATCATACAGATTCGAACTTCATGCGCAGCTGAATACCGCACTGAATGCCCATCCGCGGACAATCGTGGGCAATCAGGTTAGTTACGCGCGAGGGCGACCGCGGTCTGCGACAGCGCCGAGGCGGTCCAGAACCCGGCGAGCGCCTCCAGCTTGTCGGCTGCGTCGCCCTCCCGCTGGATACTGGCGATCTGATAGGCAATCTTGGCCTGCACCGGGATCGCTCCCGTGGCAATCCGGGCCGCGCGCGCGCTGGCACGCGCGGTGCGTTGGGCGCTCTCGAGCATGTTGATGAATGCCTTGTCCTGCTCGACCGACTCCACGCGGCCGGTCGCATCGACCTTGACGCCGAGCGAGTGGTGCTTCGCGATCAGCTCCGCGGATACCGAGTAGGCGAGCTCGTTGCCGGCGAGCGCCATCAGGTTCCACGCGAGCGACTGCTGGCCCCACTGTTCACGCAGCTGCTTCGGCAGGCCCTCGTTGTTGGCGAGCCGCGACAGCTGGAACGCGACCAGGTAGTCCGGCTCCTTGACCGCGAACTGCCGGCTCGCTTCCTCGAACGTCAGGTTCTGCGCGCGTGCCGCGTCCTGCACGATCAGGGTCTCGAAGTAGTTGATGCCCGCGGCCGAAGCGGAGGCATACGAGGTCGAGAGTCGCCGCACGTTTGGCAGCGAGCACATGTAATTGATCGTCTTCTCGCTCTCGTACTCCATGCGCTGCGCCGCGTGGATCGTCTCCGCGACCGTGCGCCCGAGCAGCAGCACGGTCGGCGCCACGTTCTCGACCACCTCGTTCGCGACCTCGGGCGACGCGAGGTCCTCGCGCGACCTGCCGTCGAGCCCCATCATGAAGCGCCGCGTCCGCGTCACCGCGTCGGCGGCGAACATCTTGAAGCCCCAGCCGCGCAGCGCGGACTGGAACGCGCCCATCATCTGCAGGTGGCCGCCCATCGTGTTCGGCTTCATCGCGCCGATCTTCTTGAACACCTCCACGGTGGCGGCATCGAGCGCGTCGAGTGCGCCGAGCGCACCCATCGCGCCGACCGTGTCGCCGGCCGCGACCTTGGTCATGATGTCGTAGGTATCGGTCGCGCTCGCGGCGGACACCCACGCGGTCAACATCCGCGCGTATGCAGCCGCGACCTTGCCCTGCGAGTGCAGGCGCTCGGCCTCCTCGCCGGTCTTGCGGGCATGCGTCGCCATCAGCTGCAGCCGCGTCGGCAACCGGCCGGCCTGCTGGAGCTGGAGCAGCTGCGACCACTCTCCGCCGAGCCGCTGCTGCCACGCCTTGTACTTGATCTCGATCGCCTTGACGGTCTCGGGATCGAGCGCCATGTCGGCATCGGGCACGGGCACCGGCTGCGGCAACGCGCGCCCGGTCAGCAGCTTGTACGCGTCGTGGACGTTCGAGATCTCGACCGCGGTCGCGCCGCCGTCCTTCGCGAGCTGCTCGAGGTCGACCTTCTCGCCGCTCGCCGCCGACTCCGCGTAACGCATGCCGATCGGGTAGCCGATCCGCTTCTTGCCCTTGGCCATCGACGCCGCGAACTTCTCCGGGATGCCGCTGACCGGGCCGATCGTACCGTCGGGGTTGATGATGCCGGTCATCGTCGCGGTCGCGTCGATCCGCGCGCCGGTCATGGTCGACAGGAACCCGCCGGCCATCAGGCCCGAGGCCGAGGCACCGTCGATGAACCCGCCCGACGACGCGGTGAACGTGAAGTCCGTCAGGTCCTTGCCGAGCGTGTTGGCGGCGACGAACGCCGAGACCCAGACGCCGGCGCGCCACTGCGGTCCCGCGCCACCGGCCATCTCCTCGTAGATGCCGACCTGCACGGTCTGCTCGCGGTTCGGCGCGGTGCCGAGCTTGACCAGCGACGTTCCGCCACTCGCGGTGATGCCGGCGCCAGTGCGCACGAACATCGCGTCGACCACGCCGCTCGCGGGCACGGTCGGCAGCGGGACGATGGTCGAGCCGTTGCGCTCGTCGGTCCCGAGGATCACCGCCTGGTTGGCCTGCTTCGCGTCCTGCTTGATCGTGAGCGGTGCGTAGAGCCTGGTGGCGGCATCCGAGGTCGGCTGCGGTGTGATCGACTGCTTGCCGCCGCAGGCGCACAGCGCCAGCGCGAGGACCCCGGCGAGCTTGCGCATATCTCCCAACTCTATCACCTCGCTCGCGGGTGCTTGCGCACCTGCTCGATCATGCGAGCCTGCGAGACGCGCGTGTAGATTTCCGTCGTCGAGATGTCAGCGTGACCGAGCATCGCCTGCACGGCGCGCAGGTCCGCACCACGTTCGACCAGATGGGTCGCGAACGAGTGTCGCAGCTTGTGAGGCGAGACCTCGCCACCCGCGAGGCGGACGCCGGCCCGGGATGCGTAGGTGCGCAACGACTTCCAGAACGCCTGGCGCGTCAGCGGTGTTCCCCGGTCCGACAGAAACAGCGCGCGCTCCCCCGGATCGCGGACTTGCGCCGGCCGGTCGTCGGCGAGGTAGCGCTCGATCCGCTCGCGCGCGGCGCCACCGAGTGGGACCAGCCGGGTCTTGCCACCCTTGCCGGTGACGCGGACGAACCCGGCGTGCAGGTTGACGTCGGCGAGCGGGATCGAGATCAGCTCCGACACCCGCAGGCCCGACGCGTAGGCGAGCTCGATCATCGCCGCATCGCGACGCCCGATCCGCGTATCGGGCGGCTGGGCGAGCAGGGTCGTGATCGCCGACTCGCCGAGCACGCCGGGCAGCCGCTTCGCCGTCTTTGGCGCGTCGATCAGCTCCGATGGGTCGGCATCGAGCCAGCGCTCCGCCACCAGGTGCTTGCACAGCTGGCGGACCGCGACCAGCGTGCGCGCCCGGCTGCGTGGCGCGAGACCGCTCTCCGCCAGCACGCGCAGAAACTCGGCGACATCGGTCGGTGTGATGTCATCGACGTCGGCCCGGCCGCGCGGCGCGAGGAAGCTGATGAACCGCCCGAGGTCCCGCCCGTAGGCGTCGAGCGTGAGCCGAGCGAGCCCGCGCTCGACCTTGCAATGGACGAGAAACAGGTCGACGGCCTCGTCGAGGAGCAGGCGGCGCGCCATCCCACGATCCTCGTCGGGTTTGGGAGTTGCGCAAGTTTTCCGGGCAGGGTTGCGGAGCACCCTCGCACCGTCCATAGTGCCTCCGGGTCGCCACCTTCGATGGACTTCACACCAGAAGACATCCGCCAGATCTTCGTAAGCCTGTTCGTGCTGATCATCTCGGTCGCACTGCACGAGTTCGGGCATGCGTGGATGGCCGACCGGCTCGGGGATGACACCCCGCGCCGCCAGGGTCGGGTGACGCTGAACCCGATCGCCCACGCAGATCCGATCGGCACCATTCTCCTCCCGGTGCTCGGCAGCCTGCACGGGCTCGGCGGCGGGGGTGGCGGCGGTTTCGGGTGGGGCAAGCCCGTGCAATGGCAGCCAAACCGGATCAAGCGCGGCATCAAGATGTCGACCGCGAACATCCTGGTCTCGATCGCCGGTCCAGGGATGAACTGCGTGCTCGCGATCGTGCTCGCGCTCGTCCATGTGGTCCTGCTGTGGCAGGGCGTGGTCTCGATCTACGAGCTCGACGCCGCCGGCCGCCTCGTGGTCGACGGGAGCGGCTACCCCGTGGTCCACCAGGCGACCAAGATCTTCCAGTTCGCGGTCACCACGAACTTCGTCCTCATGTTCTTCAACCTGATCCCGTGCCCACCGCTTGATGGGGGTCACGTGGCGCAGGCGTTCATGCCGTACAAGTACCGCGACAAGTTCGAGAACTTCGCTCGGTTCGGCCCGTTCGTGATCCTCGCCATCATGTTGATTCCGCAGCTGCGCTGGATCTTCCTCACGCCAGCCCTGTGGTGCGCCAAGTCGGTGTATCAAGCGCTGGGCGCGCTCTTCGGAATCTAATGGAACAGGCCGGATACCAGGTAGCCCTCGATGTGTTCGAGGGGCCGCTCGATCTGCTGCTTCACCTGGTGAAGAAGCACGAGCTGTCGATCCTCGACATCCCGATCTCGTTCGTCACCGAGAAGTACCTGGAGTACCTCGACGCGATGGCGGGCCTCGACATCGACGTCGCCGGCGAATATCTCCTGATGGCCGCCACGCTCTGCCACATCAAGTCGCGCGAGCTGCTGCCGACGCCAGACGCGCTCGAGGAAGAGGACAGCGAGGTCGTCGAGGGCGAGGGCGACATCGACCCGCGGGCAGACCTCATCAAGCGGCTGCTCGAGTACCAGAAGTACAAGGAGGCCGCGGACCAGCTCGGTCAGCGCCCCGTCGTCGGTCGCAACGTGTGGAGCCGCGGCACGTCGGCGGAGGACGCCGTGAGCGATGGCGTCGACCCGGACGCGATCGCCCCGCTCGCGCCATTCCCGGTCCACAAGCTGCTCGAAGCGTTCGACCGCGTGATGCAGCAGGCGAAGGTCAAGGTCTCGCACGACGTCCTGATCGATCGGCTGAGCGTGTCGCAGAAGATCGCCGAGCTGACGGACCGGCTCGAGGCAGAGGGCCGGTTCTCGTTCTCCTCAATGTTCAGCTTCCTGCGCGCGGGCGTCGCCCGCTCGCTCGCCGAGATCAAGCACGAGGCGGTCGTCACGTTCCTCGCCCTGCTCGAGATGGCCAAGCTGCGCCTGATCGGTCTCAGCCAGCCGATCGACGACGACGAGATCTTCATCGAACGCGCCCGGGACGACCTCCGTGCGCGGGTCGAGGCCACCGTCGCGCGCGACGACTACCGATGAGCACTGTCGGACCGCCGTGATAGACGGGCGGCGAGGTATTTCGTGAGTCGAAAGCGAAAGCAGCGGAGCAAGGCACAGGCGGTCCCCGAGGAGGTCCTCGCCGAGGGCAGCGGTCCGGTCGGGCCTGCGCCCGAGGCCCAGACCGAATCCCCCGACGTGATCGTGGAGTCGACCGACGACTCGTTCGAGGAGACCATCCTGCCGGCAGCCGCCGACGTGCAGGATGCGCCCGGCGACGAGCCCCTCGAGGCGGCCAGCGACGAACCGACGGACGAGGCCATCGGCGAGGCAATCGAGGATCCCGTCGACGACCCCACCGACGGATCCGTCGAACGCGCGGCGGAAGCTGCAAGCGACGACGCGGTCGAGCCGATGCAGATGGTCCCCGACGAGACCATCGAGGTGGTCGATCTGATCGATCCCGTCGACGGCGCGGACGAGCCGGTCGCCACGTTGCCCACCAGTGCCGGCTCAATGGATGCCGCCCAGCTCAAGCTGCTCGTCGAGGCGCTGGTCTTCGCGTCGGACAAGCCGATCACCGTCGCCCGGCTGCGCCAGCTGACCCGCGTCAGCGACACCAAGCGCCTCGAGCAAGCGCTCGCGGAGCTGACGCAGGACTACGGCAGTCGTGGCCTCGTGCTCCAGCAGGTCTCCGGCGGCTATCAGTTCCGCACGCGCTCGCAGTTCTCGGGCTGGGTCCAGCAGCTGATCGCCGGCCGCCCGGTGCGGCTCTCGCGCGCGCAGCTCGAGACGCTGGCAATCATCGCGTATCGCCAGCCGATCACGCGCCCCGAGATCGATGACATCCGCGGCGTGGACTCGTCCGGCACGCTGAAGGTGCTGATCGATCGCGCCCTGATCCGCATCCTCGGCAAGAAGGAGGAGGTCGGCCGTCCCATGCTCTACGGGACGACCAGGAGTTCCTCGACTTCTTCAGCCTCGGCGACCTGCGAGAGCTGCCCACGCTGCGCGAGTACTCGGAGCTGACCGACGAGAGCCGTCGCGTGATGACGGACCGCCTCGGCCTTCCGCCGGATGGCAATACGGCGGTGGCGAGGGTGAAGGCGGCGCCAGTGGTGATGGCGGTGGCAGCATGCCGCCACCGCCGAAGGTGGTCAGGGTGGTGAGCCGCTGGGCGCGTCGGCAGATGACGAGCTCCAGGTGCCGGACGTCGAGCTCGCTGCGGCGTCGGCCTCGTTCGAAGCGGTCGAGGCATCGGAGGCGGCCGAGGCATCGGAGGCATCGGAGGCGGATGCCGACGCGAATGCTGACTCGGAAGTCGTTGCGGCTGCTGACGCGGCAGATCCGGAAGTCGTTGCGGCATCGGATGCCGACGCCGATGCGGACTCGGAAGTCGTTGCGGCAGCTGACGGGGCAGTCTCTGAAGGCGGTGCAGCAGCGGTTGCGGCTGCAGATGCAGATGCAGATGCAATTGCGGCAGCGGATTCGGATGCAGGGCAGGCGGCCGATCCGGATTCCGACGCAGTTGCGGCGGCCGATTCGGATGCGGCAGCGGATGCATTTGCGGCACCGGACACGAAGTCGGATTCGGATTCGGAAGTCGTCGCGGCGGCCGATGCGGATGCAGTTGCGGATGCCGATGCGGAGTCGGATTCGGAAGTCGTTGCGGCAACCGATGCGGAGTCGGATTCGGGAGTCGTTGCGGCAGCCGACGTCGACGCGACCACGGATGGTACGACTGCAGCCGGCGCTGACGGCGATGCGGTTGTCCCCTGCGAAGCGGCCCCGGTCGATGTCGATGCGATCGACGCGAATGAGGCAGGCGAAGGGGGCGACGTGGAGACCGAGCTCGCACTATCAGAAGCGATCGAGCATCCCGCCAGGAGACAAGGCGGCGATGAGACCGAGGACCGTGAAACGGTCGAGATGGCCGCGGTCACGGCGCCTGATGGCGTCGACCCGGTCGATGCGGATTCGAGCGATGCCTCGCATGCCGCAGATCTCGATGCGCTGAACGAGACGATCACGGATGGCAAGGCGATGCTCGCCGACGACGCGGATGCCGACGCGGATGCGGTGCACGCGTCGCAGGCCCCCAGCATCGCCGAGGCAGGCGCGAGTGGTGATGGGGAGGCGATGGGCTTCGTGGATGAGGAGACGATCTCTGGAACCTCGGACGCTTCAGTCGACGACCCGACCGACGACTCGAACGGTGATTCGACACCCCGGATGCGAGCGCGGAGAGACGCGGATGACCGCGGACCCCACCTCGCCGAGGGGTCGGGTCCGATGATGGCGGGCGCACGGGAGAATGTGTTAGACGACGAGGCGCCAGCTGCTGGCGACGATCTGTCGCCGGAGCTCCTCCGCGCTGCCGTCGAACCTGCCGACGATCCGTCGGTCGATCCGACAAGGGACTGAAAAATCATGGCCGCCCCCGTTCGTCTTCAGCGTTATCTCGCGGCCGCCGGGGTCTCAGCACGGCGCAAGGCCGAGGAGCTGATCACGGCGGGCCGCGTGCGGGTGAACGGCGAGATCGTTCGCGTGCTCGGCACCAAGGTCGATCCTGACGAGGATCAGGTCGAGGTCGACGGCCAGGCGGTCGTGGCGCTCGACACGTTCTACGTGCTCCTCAACAAGCCCAAGGCGTGCATCACGGCAGTGACCGACGATCGTGACCGCGCGGTCGTGATGGACTACTTGCCGAACCTGCCGGTGCCGGTGAAGCCGGTCGGGCGGCTCGACTTCTACACCGAGGGCGTGCTGCTGCTGACCAACGATGGTGAGCTCGCGGCGCGTTTGCTCGCGCCGGCGAACCACGTGCCAAAAACGTATCACGTCAAGGTTCGCGGTCAGATCGGCGCCGCGCACATCAAGGCGCTGCGCGACGGCGTGACGCTCGACGACGGCACGGTGACGATGCCGGCCGAGGTGCAGCAGCTCCCCGGAGAGAGCAAGCACTCGTGGCTCGCGATCACGATCCACGAGGGCAAGCATCGTCAGATTCACCGCATGATCGAAGCGCTGGGCTCGCAGGTCGACAAGCTGCAGCGCGTCGCGTTCGCGAACCTGACGTTTCACAATCTGCGGGTCGGCGATGCGCGCGAGCTCGACCAGCTGGAGCTCAACGCGCTGCGGGATCTGGTCGGACTCGATCACAGTGCAGTCGCACGCGGGTCGTGGCGAGCGGATCGTGAAGCGACCGACATTCCGCGGCGCGCGCGAGCCAAGGCGCGTGCCGAGGCGGAAGCCGAGCTCGCCGAACGCACCATTGGGGACCCCGTCCTCGATGATTCGTACGACGAGATCTCCGACGGTGCGGACCGGTCGTGGGATCCGGCAGCGGGACCTGGTACGGCCTCGTCCGACGCATCGCGCGGGGCCGCGAGCCGCGACGACGGTCCGCGTGGCGCACGCTCGCCCGGTCCAGGCGCCAGGACCTCGAGTGCCGGCGGCGCCGGCGGGTCGCGCTCCGGTGGCGAATGGGCCCCGAGTGCCGGCGGCGCGGGCGGGTCGCGCTCCGGTGGCGAATGGGCCCCGAGTGCCGCTAGCGCCGGCGCGGCGCGCTCCGGTGGCGAATGGTCCTCGCGCGCGAGTGGCGCCCGGTCGTCGAGTGCGGGTGGCGCCCGCTCGTCGAGTGCGGGTGGTCCCCGGTCGTCGAGTGCGGGTGGTCCCCGGTCGTCGAGTGCCGGCGCCCGGTCATCGAGCGGCGAGCGTGGTGAATCGGGCGGCGCACGATCTCCCGGTGGCGAGCGCTACGGGGCGGATGCGCGGGGATCGCGTCCGGAGGGACGCGCCGAGTCACCGCGGAATGATGGACGCTCGTCTGGTGGCGGCGCGGGTCGCTCCGATGATCGTGCTCCAGAAGGCCGCACCGAAGGGGCGCGGACGGCGCGCCCGTACGTGTCCCCTGCACCTGCCCGTGAAGGTGTTCCGCGCGCAGCTCGCTCGTTCGGGATGTTCGAGCGCGGACGGCCCACGGGTCCGACCCAGGGCGGCCGCCAGGTCCGCTCGTACGCAGAGCGCACCGCACCCGCCCGCGATGATGTTCCGCGCGAGGCTCGCTCGTTCGATCGCCCCGCAGATCGTGCCGATCGCCAGACAGGTCGCCCGGATCGCGCGGCGGCTCGCTCGACGGGTGGCGCCGATCGCCCGACCGATCGCACGACCGATCGCACCGATCGCCCGACCGATCGCCCGACCGATCGCGCGGCACGTCCTCGAACCGCGCGGACGGTCCGCGTGGCCGCACGGACGGTCCGCGTGGCCGCACGGACGGTCCGCGTGCCGCACGGACGGTCCGCGTGGCATGGACGGTCCGCGTGGCCGCACGGACGGTCCGCGTGGCATGGACGGTCCGCGTGGCACGGACGGTCCGCGTGGCAGGTCGTTCGGGGCGCGCGGCAGCTCGGATCGCGCCGACGCTCGCGCGGCGCTCGTTCGGTCGCCCCGACGAACGCGGACCGCCCCGCTGGTCGCAGCGAAGGCCGTGACGACGGACCGCGCTCGTTCGGTAGTCGCGTGGCGGTCCAGACCGTGGCGACGCGCCCCGCGGCGTGCGCTCGGCAGACGCCCAGCCAGCCGCGGTCCGGTGCCGGACGTCCGGGCGCCGACAGTCGACAGGCGGACGTCCGGGCGGCGGACAGCGCCAGGCGGACGTCCGGGCGGCGGTCGTCCGACTGGCGGTCGTCCGACCGGCGGTCGTCCGACTGGCGGTCGCCCGACTGGCGGTCGTCCGAGTGGTGGTCGTCCGACTGGCGGTCGTCCGACTGGCGGCCGCCCGGGTGGCGGCCGCTCCGAGGCAGCTGGCGCCGGTGGCGGTCGCTCGGATGGGCGAGACGCGCGAGACGCGCGGCCCCCTTCGTCTACCGGGTTCGGCGCATCACGGGGGCCAGCGAGAGGAGTAGGCGGTGGGGCAGGCGGCGCTCGCTCGTTCGACACCGATGCTCGCCCGAAGCGCCCGCGTCGCCCGCCGTCGGTACGTCCCGATGGGCGCGGTGCCCGTGCCTCCCGCGGCGAGGGTCCGCGCGGCGCGAAGGCCGCAGGCACACCGATGGTGATCGAGACGCCGAAGCCGGCGCGCGGCAAGGGCTTCGCGGCACCACGGCCGAAGTCGGCGTCCGCCGGCTCGCGCGACAAGCGCAAGCGCTCGCGCTGACCACCCCGCGCGTCGAACCGGCCGCTCGCGGTCCTCGCAAGGAAGCTCAGCGGCGATCCGCTCGCGGTCGTCGCGAGGAAGCTCAGCGGCGATCCGCTCGCGGTCGTCGCGAGGAAGCTCAGCAGCGATCCGCTCGCGCTCGCCGCTCGCTGCCCGCTCGCGTGGAGCTGTGTTAGCGTGCCCGCGATGGAGCTTCGCGCGCTCACGATCCTCGACTCCCTTCAGCCCCAACTCACGGGCTTCCTGCAGACGGTGTGCTCCGGGTTCATGCCGCTCGAGGAGGAGTCGGCCGTGTTCATCGAGATCGCGCCGGGCATTGCGATCAACCAGCTGACCGACGCTGCACTCAAGGCGACGACGTGCCGGCCGGGGATGCAGATCGTGGAGCGCGCGTACGGCATGGTCGAGCTTCACAACAGCGACAAGGGGCAGGTCGAGGCGGCGGTCGACGCGATCCTCGGGCAGATGGGCGGCATCACGCGGGAGGATCGGATCAAGCCGCGCGTGGTGTCGTCGCAGATCATCACCGGGCTGGACGGTCACCACAGCCAGCTGATCAACCGGATGCGGCACGGCGACATGGTGATGCGCGGGCAGACGCTCTACATCCTCGAGGTCTATCCGGCGGCCTATGCAGCGCTCGCCGCGAACGAGGCCGAGAAGGCTGCCGACATTCACCTGATGGAGGTGATCTCGTTCGGCGCCGTCGGACGACTGTGGCTCGGCGGCAGCGAGGCCGAGGTCAAGGCGGCGGCGACCGCGGCGGAGGCGGCGCTCGGCAAGGTCTCGGGTCGCGAAGGCAAGAGCTAACCCGCGTCGAGATAGGCGCGCCACGCCGCGGCGTCAAACAGCGCGAGGTGGGCGATGCTGTCGCCGCGCGCGCGAACCGCGTCACCCCAGTCCTCGGGTTCCTCGCGCGCGGTCCCGGTGACGGCGTCGCGCAGCGGCAGGTCGATCGCCATCCCGGCGAAGTCGACCCACGCGAGCGGTAGCGGCGCGAACTCGCGGAAGTACGTGACGAGGTCCTCGGTGTCGAGGCGCTCCGCGAACGCCCACCACACCATCAGGTAGCTCTCGCCGGACCCCATTCGCCAGCCGATCGAGTAGCGCTCGATCTCGGGGAATCGGATCCAGGGCGGCACGGGGGTGGTGCGAGCTTGGGTCGCGAGCTCCTTCGCGAGTTGCTCGGCGAGAAATGCTTCCAGGTCGGACGCCATGCACGGGCGAGTGTACGAAGGAAACTGACCGTTCGAGGAGCGGGCGAACCGGTCTCGGCTGCTACAGTTCGACCCATGATGACGACGCTCCCCGCTGCGCTGCGAGCACCATTCTCCGCCGGAGGTGCGAGCGCGATCGACGCGCAGCTGGCGGAACGGCTGCTGGCACTCGCGCTCGAGGCCGGCGGCGACTATGCCGACCTGTACTTCGAGTTCCGCGTGTCCGCCGATTACTCGCTCGAGGAGGAGCAGGTCCGCACGCTCGGGCGTGGGATCACGCTCGGGCTCGGCGTGCGGGTCACCAAGGGAGACGCGACGGGCTACGCCTATTGCGATGACCTCGCGTGTGAGAAGATGGCGCACGCCTCACGCACGGCTGGACAGATCGCCGTCGGTGGCGGGCATCCCCCGGTCGGGATCGCGTCGATGTCGCCGGTGCCGACGCCGAGCTTTTATGCGGTGACGGCGTCGTCGCTGATCGTGCCGGCGCCCGACAAGCTCGCGTTGCTGCGCACGGCGGACAAGGCGGCGCGCGCCTTCGATCCCCGCATCGTCAAGGTCGAGGCCTCGTTCGGAGAGAGCATCAAGGAGGTGCTGGTGTTCACGTCCGATGGCCGCATGGCATCTGACGTCCAGCCGATGCTGCGGTTCGGCGTGCGCGCTGTGGCGGAAGATGCGGGCAAGCGCCAGTCCGGCTCGGGCGGCGGCGGTGGGCGCTACGGCATGGACTACTTCGCGGATGCCAAGCGCGATGCCGCGGCGCACGGACGCGAGGCGGCACGCGTCGCCATCGCGATGCTCGATGCGCGCGAGGCGCCGGCCGGCGAGATGCCGGTGGTGCTCGGTCCCGGTGACTCCGGGATCCTGTTGCACGAGGCGATCGGGCACGGGCTCGAGGCCGACTTCAATCGCAAGGAGACGTCGAACTACACCGGCCAGCTGGGCAAGGAAGTCGCGTCGAAGCTGTGCACCGTCGTCGACGATGGCACCATCGTCAACTCGCGCGGCGCGATCAACGTCGACGACGAGGGCTACGCAGGTCAGCACAACACGTTGATCGAGAACGGCGTGCTGGTCGGCTACATGCACGACCGGCTGAGCGCGAAGCATTTCGGCATCCAGCCAACGGGCAACGGCCGGCGGGAGTCGTTCCGCTCGATGCCGCTACCGCGGATGACCAACACGTCGCTGCTCGGTGGTCAGGACAACCCGGATGACATCATCAAGAGCGTCAAGCGCGGCGTCTACGCGAAGCGGTTCTCCGGGGGGCAGGTCAACATCTCGAATGGCGACTTCGTGTTCTCGCTGTCGGAGAGCTACCTGATCGAGGACGGCAAGCTGACGGCGCCGCTGAAGGGCGTGAACCTGATCGGCAACGGGCCAGACGTACTCCGGCGCGTCGACATGCTCGGCTCCGACTTCGAGCTGTCTGA
This sequence comes from Kofleriaceae bacterium, assembly GCA_037720695.1. Taxonomy (GTDB): domain Bacteria; phylum Myxococcota_A; class Polyangia; order Haliangiales; family Haliangiaceae; genus JABFXX01. The sequence continues at coordinate 62,014 of JBBJLY010000011.1, forward strand.
CGGCATCTGGACGTGCGGCAAGGAAGGCCAGTCGGTACCGGTGAACGTCGGCACACCGACGGTGCGGATCGCGTCGATCACGGTGGGAGGCACACAGGCATGAGCGGATCGCAGGTGACGGAGCAGACGATCCGCGAGCTCAAGGAGATCGCGCAGCTCGGAGTCGAGCTCGCGAAGAAGGCGGGCGCCGACGACGCCGAGGTGCTGGTTCGCGACGGCACGGAGCTGACCGCGAAGGTGCGGCTCGGCCAGCCGGAGCTCGTGCAGGAGGCCGGCAGTCGTGCGCTCGGCCTGCGCGTGCTGCGCGGTGGCAGGCGCGCGGTGACCTATACCAGTGACCTCCGGCGGGAGGCGCTCGAGGCGCTGTGCGCCGAGACGGTGACGCTGGCCGAGCTCGCCGAGCCCGACGAGTACTCGATGCCACCTGACCCGGCGCTGCTCGCGACCGAACATCCCGAGCTCGATCTCTACGATCCCAAGATCGCCGAGGTCGACGCCGCGTGGGCGCTGCGCCAGGCGATCGCCGGCGAGGCTGCGTCGCGCAAGGCGGATGCGCGGGTCACCAACTCCGAGGGCGCGACCTGGTCGCGCGTGCTCGGTGCGACCGCGTTCGCCACCAGCGGCGGGTTCGTCGGCGGCTATCGCGGCAGCTACGCGTCGTTCGTCGTCGAGCCGCTGTGCGACGACATGACCGACGCGGCCAACCCGAAGAAGCGCAACGGCTCCTGGTGGACCGCATCGCGGTTCCTCGCCGATCTGCTCGACGCCGAGGAGGTCGGGATCGAGGCGACGCGGCGCACGGTCGCGACGCTCGGTTCGCGCAAGGTCGAGACCCAGGAGTGCGCGATCGTGTTCGATCCCGAGGTCTCGAGGTCGATCGTCGGGACGATCTTCTCGGTCGCGAATGGCTCGTCGTTCTGGCGCAAGTCGAGCTACCTGGTCGGCAAGGAAGGCGAGCTCGTCGCATCGCCGCTGGTGACGATCATCGATGACCCGTTGATCCCGCGCGCGCCTGGCTCGCGACCGTTCGATGGCGACGGGCTGCCGACGCGCAGGAACGGGGTGATCGACAAGGGCGTGCTCGGCCCCGTGCTGTGCGACGTCTATAGTGCGCGCAAGCTCGGCCGTGCCTCCACGGATCGGCAGGGCGGGGGATCGGCGGCAATCCTGGCCCGACCACGTCGAACCTCATCATGCAGGCCGGCAACGTGACCCGGGAGCAGCTGCTGAAGGACACGGGGCGCGGCCTCTACGTGACATCCCTGATGGGGTTCGGATTCAATCCCGTCACTGGCGACTTCTCGCGCGGCGCCCAGGGGTTCTGGATCGAGGGTGGCGAGCTGACGTTCCCGGTCAGCGAGGTGACGATCGCCGCCAACTTCGACGAGATCCTCAAGCGAATCGACCTCGTGGCCGACGATCTCGAGCTCCGGAGCTCGACCGCCGCGCCGACGTTTCGGGTGTCGCACATGACGCTCGCGGGCACATCGCGCTGACTTCGTACCTACATGCCCGGATTCGTTAGTGCCTTCGGCAGCCTTTCGATTGACATGCTAAACGCCCGATAGAACAATCGACTCGTGCCAGCCGTAGCCACTGCAGGGGGGCTACCCACACATCTCGGTAAGTACGAGATCTTGACGCCGCTCGCAGCCGGCGGGATGGCGCGCATCTACATCGCCCGGACCACCGGAATCGGTAGTTTCGAGCGGCATGTCGTTCTGAAGCTCATCACGCCGGAGCGCGCGAACGACGCGACCGCGGTGACGATGTTCCTGGATGAGGCACGCCTTGCGGCCTCACTGAACCACCAGAATGTCGCGCAGGTGTTCGAGGTCGGGGAGGACGCGGGGATCCACTACCTCGCGATGGAATACGTCCACGGGCAGGACCTCCGGGCCTTGCTCGCAAAGGCAGGGAGTCAGGGCACGCGCGTGCCGCTCGAGCTCGCGCTGACGGTGGTCGCGGGTGCGGCCGCGGGCCTCAACCATGCGCACGAGCGCCGCGGTCCGGACGGCGTCCCGCTCGGCATCGTGCATCGCGACGTCTCACCGTCCAACATCATGATCGGCCTCGACGGCTCGGTGAAGCTGCTCGACTTCGGGATCGCAAAGGCGGCGGCGCGTTCGATCGAGACCCAGTCCGGCATCATCAAGGGCAAGTTCGCGTACATGTCTCCCGAGCAGTGCCGCGGTCGCGACGTCGACCGGCGCAGCGATGTGTTCTCGATCGGGATCATCCTCTACGAGGTCTCGACCCAGCACCGCTGCTTCCGCGCCGACAGCGACTTCGACACCATGCATCGGATCGTGACCGGCGATGTGCTGCGTCCGACGCGGCTGGTCCAGGGTTACCCGCAGGCGCTCGAGGCGATCGTGCTGAAGGCACTCGCGGTCGACGCCAACCAGCGCTACCAGAGTGCGGGTGCGTTGCTCGAGGCGCTCGAGAGCTTCGCGATGTCGGCGCGGATGTCGCTGTCGACGATGGCGCTCGGGCGCTTCATGCGCGACATGTTCGGCGAGGCGCAGGAGCCGTGGCTGACCACCGCCGGTCGCAACAGCCAGCCGCTGCCGCCCAAGGAGAGCACGATCTCCAACACCAACGGGTCGAGCGAGCGAGCGGCTGTGCCATCCGCGGTCCAGCGCTCGGCCGCAATGCCGGCGCAAGCCGTCGCGGAGCCCGCGAGCACGTTGCTCGATCTGCCGCGCGGCGAGACCGAGCGCGAGAAGCCGACCGCCGAGGACTGGAACGCGAAGTCGTATCCGACGATGCAGCCGTCGTACACCGCCAGTGCGGGGTCGCATGGTAACGCCGTCGCGTATGCCGAGAGCCGCAAGTCGGCACAGATCCAGGCGGCGATCGCGACCCCGATTCCCGGCGTTTCGCCGCTCGTGACGGCACCGCAGTTCGCGACATCGCCGGGCTCGGGCTCCGGTCCGTCACATCCGTCGTTGCCGGCAATCCCCGTGCTGGCAGGTCTGCCGATCGTCAGCACGCGCCACGGCTATGCCAGTGCCCCCGGCATGTCGCGCAGCGAGCTGGCCTATCCGCGCTACGAGCCGCCGGCGTCCGACGACGACGCGGTGCAGCTCAAGCCAAACCGCCGGCCGCTCGTGATCGGGCTCGCCATCGTGCTCGCGGGGCTCGCGGTGCTGCTCGTCATCTCGCTCAGCAAGAACGACGTCGTGAAGAAGGTCGACAGCTCGGGCTCCGATGGCGTGATCGCTGACCCAAACGCTGGCGAGCGCGGAGCGATGCCGATCGCGGCGGGTGGCTCGGTCGATGCGCGCGCGATCGAGCAGGGCAGCGGTAGTGCGGTCGACGACTCCGAGAACTCGATCTCGATCCACGTGATCTCCGATCCACCCGGCGCCGACGTCCTGATCGCCGGCAAGCCGATCGGCACGACGCCACTCGACATCAAGTACCCGCGCGGCTCGCGCCAGGTGATGCTCGTGGTTCACAAGGCGAGCTTCGTCGACGTCGAGACCCGTATCGATCTTGCCGGGGACTTCAGCAAGAACGTGACGCTGCTGAAGGAGGAGCCCACGGAGCTTCAGGCACCGAAGGCACCGAAGGCTGCGAAGGAGAAGATCCTCGAGCCGGAGAACACCGGCAGCGCGGCGAAGCAGACCGGCATCAAACCCGGAAAGCCCGGAAAGCCCGATAGGCCCGATAGGCCCGATCGGCCCGACAAGCCCAAGACCGCCGCGACCAAGCCAGGGACGACGAAGCCTGTCGCGAAGGATCCCGTCGTCAAGTCGGGGTCCGGCAGCGCGACCAAGGCCGCGACGCCCGCGCCGACGGCTGGATCTGGCTCCGCAAAGCCCAAGGATTCGAAGCCGAACTGCCAGCCCGCCGACAATGTCCAGCCGTGGGACAACCGGCCGGTCTGCAAGACGTAGCGCTCAGGCGCTGATCTCGGGGATGTCCCCGATCACGCGCAGCGGCGCGCCGGTGGCCTGCTGCAGCTCCGCCACCGAGACGCGGGGTGCACGCTCGCGCAGCACGAGGCCCTCGGGAGTCACCTCGATCACTGCGAGGTCGGTGACGATCAGATGGACGCACGCCACGCCGGTCAACGGCAGGGTGCATGCCGGCAGGATCTTCGGCGCACCATCTCGCGTCGTGTGCTCCATCATGACGATCACGCGGCGGCTGCCGGCGACGAGATCCATCGCGCCGCCCATACCCTTGATCATCTTGCCGGGGATCATCCAGTTCGCGAGGTCCCCGTGCTCGGAGACCTCCATCGCGCCGAGCACGCTGACGTCGACGTGGCCGCCGCGGATCATCGCGAACGATTGCGCCGAGTCGAAGAACGCCGATCCGGGGATCGTGGTGACTGTCTGCTTGCCCGCGTTGATGAGGTCGGGATCCTCGTCGCCCTCGACCGGGAATGGTCCGATGCCGAGCATGCCGTTCTCGCTCTGCAGCACGACGTCCATCCCCGCGGGGATGAAGTTCGCGACGAGCGTCGGCATGCCGATGCCGAGGTTGACGTAGAAGCCGTCGCCGAGCTCGGCGGCGACACGGCGGGCCATCTGATCGCGGTGCATGCGCTGCATGGTTAGCTCCTCGGCCTCACGGTGCGTTGCTCGATCGGCTTCTCGTAACTGGTGCCCTGGAAGATCCGCTGGACGTAGATCGAGGGCAGGTGGACCTGATCTGGATCGAGCTGGCCGACCGCCACCAGCTCCTCGACCTCGACGATCGTGATCTTGCCCGCCTGGGCGCACAGCGGGTTGAAGTTGCGCGACGTCTTGCGGAAGATCAAGTTGCCCCACGCGTCGCCCTTCCACGCCTTGACCAGCGCGAAGTCGCCGCGGATCGCGTGCTCGAGCACGCACTGCTTGCCGCCGACCTCGCGGGTCTCCTTGCCGTCCGCGACCTTCGTGCCGAAGCCGGTCGGCGTGTAGAACGCCTCGATCCCGGCGCCACCGGCGCGCAGTCGCTCGGCGAGCGTGCCTTGCGGACACAGCTCGACCTCGAGCTGACCTGACAGGAACTGCTGCTCGAAGATCTTGTTCTCGCCGACGTAGCTCGAGACCATCTTCTTGACCTGGCCCTGGGCCAGCAGCACACCAAGTCCCTTCTCGGTCGTGCCGCAGTTGTTCGAGACGATGGTCAGGCCCATCAGCTTGCGGCGGGCGAGCTCGAGGATGCAGTTCTCGGGGTTGCCGGACAGGCCGAAGCCACCGGCGAGGATCACGGCGTTGTCGGACACGTCGTGAAGGGCCGCCTTCGCGTCCGGGAAGACCTTGTTCATCGGTTGTATGCTTACCGCCGACCGCGATGCCGATCATCACACTGACGACGGATTTCGGCATGCGCGACGGCTATGTCGGCGCGATGAAGGGCGTGATCTCGCGGTTGGCCCCCGAGGCACGGATCGTCGACCTCGCGCACGACGTGCCGCGCCACGACATCGCACATGGCGCGTGGGTGCTCGCGACCTCGAGCCGCGAGTTTCCGCCCGGCACGATCCACGTCGCGGTCGTCGATCCGGGCGTCGGTGGCAGCCGCGCGGAGGTGATCGCGCGGCTCGCAGGTCAGCTGTACGTCGGGCCCGATAACGGACTGTTCGCATATCTGTCTGCGTATCCGGGGCCGGCAGACGGGCGCGCCGCCGCCCGGACGAGTAAGGTCGCCCCCACCATGGGGCCGAGCATCGAGGAACCTGACGGTGCGTGGACGATCGCGACGCCGGCGTTTCGCGCCGCGACACCGAGCCCGACATTTCACGGGCGCGACGTGTTCGCACCGGCGGCCGCGGCACTCGCGCGTGGGCTCCCGGCCGAGACCGCGGGTCCACCGACCCGGCTCAGCGGCCGGCTGCCGTGGCAACCGCCAACGGAAGGACGCGGTCACGTCGTGCATGTCGATCACTACGGAAATCTGATCTCGGATCTGGTGCGTGGTGCGGCCGCCGTCCGGATCGCGGGCCGCACGGTGCCGGTCGTATCCACGTTCGAAGCGGCGCCGGTCGGCGCGCTGCTCGCGTACGTCGGCTCGGCGGGGACGCTCGAGATCGCGGTGCGCGAAGGTCGCGCCGATCAGGTGCTCGCGGTCGGTCGCGGGACGCCGGTGGAGCTCGCGTCGTGACGAAGCCACCGGGTCGCCCGGACCGAAGGAGCCCGCGGCCGGCGGGCCAGCGAACCGAGCCGGCGGACAAGGTGCGGAATCCCCGTCCGGTTGTGCCCGCGGGAACCGGTCGGTCGGCGGACACCCACGTGCCGGGTCGGCCGCGTCCGCCGCGCCCGCAGCAACGCCCGTCGCCACCGCCACTCTCGGGCGACCAGTTCGTCGAGGTCACGATCACGTCGCTCGCCGCCGGCGGGGATGGCGTAGCGCGCGACGAGGCCGGACGCGTGACGTTCGTGCCGCGCTCGGCGCCGGGTGATCGCGTTCGCGCACGCCTGGTCCAGGCCTCGTCGTCGTTCGCGCGCGGCGCGCTGGCCGAGATCCTCACGCCGGCCGCATCGCGGGTGCTCCCGCCATGCAAGCACTTCCTCGAAGGCTGCGGCGGATGCGCGTGGCAGCACGTCGCGCGCGCCGAGCAGCTGCTCGCGAAGCAGACCATCGTGGCGGGCGCACTGCGCAAGCTCGAGGGCCTGGTCGTCCATGACATCGCGGACCCGGCACCGCCCTATGGCTGGCGCAGGCGCGCGCGATTTCACGTCGCCGGCGGCAAGCTCGGGCTGTTCGTGCTCGATAGCCACCAGGTGTTGCCGCTCGACCAGTGCCCGCAGCTCGAGCCGGCGCTCGACGAGGCCCGCGCGCTGATCGCGCGGTCGAC
>JBBJLY010000350.1:0-7171 GCA_037720695.1 Kofleriaceae bacterium
TCCGTGATTCGGGATCGACCAACGGCACCTACGTCAACACCCGGCGGGTCGACCGGCACGAGCTCGTTGACAACGACTTCATCAAGTTCGGCAGCGCCATGCTGAAGTTCAAGAGTCTATGAAGCCTCCAACGTGTTGTCGCTTCGTGTGGCTCATCGCGTTCACCGCGATGGCGCTCGGCACCTCGCTCGCGCCACGCGTCGCGAACGCCGATGACCTCAAGGTGCACGTTCAGGTCAAGACGCAGGATCCAGCGGGCAAGAACAAGAACGACGCGCCGATGATCGAAGCAACGATCATCGACGGCCCGAACGTTCCGCTCGAGAAGTTCTCGCTGTTCGAGTCGAACGCGCGCCTGCCGGTGTCGCTCAAGGCGATCAGCAAGCGCGAGTACAACAAGGGCACCGACACGATCGCGATTGCGCTCGTCGTCTGCGGTCAGGAGATCTGGATCGGCAACGACGAGGTCGAGCCGACCGGCGGCGAAGTACAGGGCGTGCTCAAGAACCTGACGTCGTGATCGATCCTCAAGCTCGGCGAAGCCGGGCCGCCGGGCTCCAAGGGCTCCCATCTCGTACTCGACCGGTGCCGAGATCATGTTGATGAGCCCGCTCAAGGAGATCACGGGCGGCGCGCCGGCGGCAGAAGGACTATCGCGGCAAGCCGGCACCGACATGGTGCAGGGCATCACGCTCGGCTCGCGGAGCTGGCAAGGCGTCCACCGTCCGCAAGGCGCTGATCGTCGTCGGCGACGGCAACGACAGAACAACGACGCGAAGAGCAGCTCGTCGATCTCGGCGGCGGCGAAGCAGAACATCGACCTGTTCGCCGTCATCTACAAGTCGCAGTCCGCTGGAGGGCAACGCCATCACGACGATGATCCCGGCGCGAAGACCGTGAACTCGATCGAGGGCATCGCCTCGGAGATGAGCGGATCATCGAGCGCATGAAGGACCGCTACTACCTGGTCTTTCCGGGCTACGGCTACAGCTCAAGCCGGGTCTGGGACGGCAAGGAGCACGACATCATCGTCAAGATCGACCAGAAGGAGCTCGAGCTGTTCACGTCGCCTCCGCCGCCGTGGAAGATGGCGGGTGGCTTCCCGTGGCCGCCTCATCCTCGTGCTCGTCGGCCTGTTGTGATGTCCTGATCGGCAAGGTGTTCAGCAGGCCGGAGCCGGCGCCGATGCCGATGCCGATGCCGGTGGTCGCCGCGTCGATGCTGGAGGCACCGCCCCTGCGGGCCATGAAGACCGGATGATCGGCGCCGGCGGGGACGAGGGCGGGTTCCGATCGAGCGGCTCGTGCCGCTGAACGGCGTCAACGCCTACCAGACGATGAAGCTACGCTCGGGCGGGACCAAGATCGGCACCGCGCCGCCGTCGGACCTCGTGATCAACGACGGCTTCATGAGCACAGACCACTGCATGATCCAGTGCTCGCCACAGGGCTTCACGCTGATCGATGGTGGCTCGACCAACGGCTGTTACGTCAACGACAAGAAGGTCTCCAAGCACGATCTCGTCGACAACGACATGATCACGCTGGGGAAGACCAACCTCAAGTTCAAGTCGATCAGCTGAGGTCATCGCCGGGATTGCGCTCGCGCACTTGATCGTGCTCGTCTTCATTGCGAGAACCAGCACCCGTGGCGAAGAAGCAGAAGGTCTGCGGCGGCTGCCGGCGCGTGATGCTGCCGGTCTGGACGAAGTGCCTGTTCTGCGGCTGGGCACCGGTCGCGCGGCTCGAGTTCATCATGGGGCCGCTGACCAACCAGACGCTCCCGCTGACCGAAGAGGTCACCACCCTGGGCTCGGTCGCGGGTAACACCGTGGTGCTCGCCGATCCGGCGGTGTCGCGCAAGCACGCCGGGATCCGGCAGGTCGACGGCTCCTACGAGCTCGCCGATCTGGGCTCGACGAACGGGGTCTACGTGAACGGCCACAAGGTCCCGAAGAAGACGCTGGCGGCCGGCGACGTCATCCGTATCGGTAATACGGAAGCCGTTTTTCGCCGCGAGTAATTCGTCGCCTGATCGTGTCGCGCTGGCGCACTGGCGTCGGGCCGACAGCCCCGGTACCATCCGGAGACGCAATGGCACGCCTCCTGTTTCGGGACAGCCAAGGCCGCGAGGGAACGGTCGAGCTGTCCCCGACCGAGACCGTTTACGTCGGCCGAGGGCTCGAGTGCGCCATCCGTACGGATGACGGGATGGTGTCGCGACGGCACTCGCAGATCCGTATGGAAGGCGGTCGATTCGTCGTCGAGGATCTCGGCAGCGCGAACGGTACGCACCTCAACAACACGCGGATCCAGAAGCAGGCGCTCGGGCACGCGGACGTCGTGCAGTGCGGCTCGTTGACGATCCGCTTCGTCGACGAGAACGCGGTCAATGTGGTGCAACAGCCGCTGCCGCAAGCCGGACCGCCGCCGGCCAAGAAGGGCGGCACGATGGTGCTCGAGCGCGGACCCGAGGCGGCGCCGCTGCCCGGCGGCCCCGGCTTCGTACCACCCGGAGGATCGCCTTATCCCGCAGCGGGGGGGGCACCCGGCGGTGCGTTCGGCGCACCGCCGCCGGGCGGCATGCCGTACGGGGGACCGCCCGGGATGCCCGGCGGTGGTACCGGCGTCGGCATGAAGGGTCCGCCTTCGATGCCGCCTTCGGGCAACAGCATGTTCGGCGCGAGTCGCCCGGGCTTTGGTGGCTCGGCGGGTGGCGCCGGTAGCTTCGGCGGCAACGTGCCGATTCCCGGGTCGCAGCCAGGCACCTATGGTGCCCCGCCCGGGATGCCGGGCGCGGGTCCCGTTGGTCCCGGTGGGCCGCCGTACGGCAGCCCACCGTCGATGCCCGGCGGTGGTGCTCCCAATCCCAACGACCGCCGGTGATGCCGGGCTCCCCGCGCCGGGCTTGCCATACGGCGGACCGCCGGGGATGCCCGGGCAGAATCCCAGCATGTTCGGGCGCGGTGGGATCAGCTCGCCGGTCGCGCCGATGCCCGGTGGCCCGATCCCCGGCTCGCGCGACGCGGTGGAGAACAAGGTCCTCGTCGATCTCGGGCTCGAGTACGACCCGAAGAAGGCGGAGTCCGAGATCAAGGTCCTGCGCCAGGACCTCGACAAGGCGAACGCGGGGTTCGAGCGCGAGGTCGCGGACGGTAAGCGCGTCCGCGCCGAAGCGGCGACGTTACGCGAGCGGATCGAGGAGCTCCGCGCGCAGGTCAAGGACCGCGAGGAGCAGGTCACCGCGCACGACCGCGTCGCCGACGAGCTGCGTGACGAGCTGCAGCAGACGCGCGAAGAGCTGTCCAAGCAGCGCAACGAGATGGGCGAGCTCGCCGAGAACATGGCGGCGCGCGAGCGTCAGGCAGCACGTGCCGTCGAGGACACGGCCAAGCTGCGCGAGGACATGGAGGATCTGAACCGCCAGCTGATGGAGCTGTCGCGGACCAAGGACGAGGGTTGGAAGAAGCTCAACGAGCAGTTGACCGAGATCGAGCACCTGCGCGAGGTGATCAACGAGCAGGAGCGGATGCTCGAGGAGCGGCGCGTCGGGCTGATCTCGCAGGAAGAGGTGATCAAGGAGCTGCGCGCCGACAAGGAGAAGAACCTGAAGGTGATGGGCCAGCTCAAGGCCGAGCGCGACGAGGCCGCGACCACGGCGTCGCGCACGAGCGCCCAGATCGTCGCGCTCGAGGAGGAGAACCGGCGGCTCGGGCGCTTGCTCGTCGAGGCGCAGACAGATCAGAGCCGCGGCGGTACCGGCAATGTCGACCACATGATGCGGCTCACCAACGAGCTCAAGGAGACCCGGATCGAGCTTCGCAAGACGGAGTCGGACCGCGACCGCCTGACCGAGCAGTACGAGCTCAGCGATCGCGAACGCCAGAAGCTCGAGAGCCGGATGGCGCAGATCGAGGTCGAGCTCCAGGAGGTCTCGCACGGCAAGTTCGCGGCCGAGAGTGCGCGCAACGTCGCGCAGGACGCGCTGGCCAAGGCCGAGGTCGCCCGCCACAAGTCGGCCGAGGAAGCGCTCAACGCATCCCAGGCGCGCGATGTCGCGTCGACCGGCGGTGATGATGCGAGGCGCGAGCTCGACCGGTTGCGCCGCAAGGTCACCGAGCTCGAGAAGGCGCAAGCCACCCCGGGCGGGCCGTCGATCGATCCCAAGGAGCTCCAGCTCGAGCGCGAGTCGAGCGAGCGCAAGATTCGCGACGCGACGGAGAAGGCCGCGGCGGCTGAACGGTCGCAGAAGGCGCTCCAGGCCGAGGTCGACGCCGCGAAGACCGAGGCCCAGAAGGCGCGCGCGGAAGCAGCACGGGCTCGCGCAGCGGCCGACTCGCATGCGGAGGTTGTGATCGACGCCGCCGCGACGGGATCCACGGCCGCGATCACGAAGGCAGCGACCGAGGTCTACGAGGCGATCAACGACATCCTGTCGGAGATGCGCAACAACATGGTGCTGGTGAAGGGCGAGCTGCCCAACCTCAACGGAAACGCCAGCACGATGCAGGCTGTCAGCGAAGCCGTCGAGGCGCTCGTCGACAACGCCGAGACTGCAAAGGGCGCGTTGCGTGGGCTGCGTGATCTAGCAGAGGGCAAGTGATCGAATGACGATAGAGCACAAGCGAAGCAGCAAGGCCGAGATCGAGGATCTGATCCGCGCCCGGTACTCGTTGATCTGGATCACCTCACCCGAGGAGGTCCGCATCGAGGAGTCGTTGAAGAAGCTGTGCATCGAGCGCGAGATGCGGCTCGAGGTGTGGTCGATCACCGAGGGTTTCAAGACGCTCGCCAACGGCCAGGGCACGCGCGACGTCAAGGATCCGATGAAGGCGATCGACCACGTGATCCGCGGCGAGGGCCGCGCGCTCTACGTGCTGCGCGACTTCCATCCGTTCCTCAAGGAGCCCGCGGTCGTGCGGCGTCTGCGCGACGCAGCGACCGAGCTGAAGAAGAGCAAGAAATCTCTCATCGTGCTGTCCCCCGTGACCAAGCTGCCGCCTGAGCTCGAGAAGAGCGTGTCGGCGGTCGTCGACTGGGAGCTGCCGAACCGGATGGAGATCGAGCAGGCGGCCCGCAAGGTGCTGCCGAGCCTGCCGGCGGCGACCCAGCAGGTGATCGAGAGCGACCCGACGTTCATGGAGCGTGTTGTCGAAGGTGCGCTCGGACTGACGCTGATCGAGGCGGAGAACGTGTTCGCGAAGAGCGCGGTCCGCACGCACACGTTCGATCTCGAGACCATCCTCGAGGAGAAGAAGCAGATCATCCGCAAGAGCGGCCTGCTCGAGTACTACGAGCATCGCGAGGAGTTCTCGGACGTCGGCGGCATGGATATCCTGAAGGACTGGCTGGTCAAGCGCCGCAACGCGTTCAGCTCGCGTGCGCGCGACTTCGGGCTGCCGCTGCCAAAGGGGATCCTGCTGATCGGCGTGCCCGGCACCGGTAAATCGCTCACGGCCAAGGCCGTCGGCGCGCTGTGGCAGATGCCGCTCCTGCGGCTCGACGTCGGCAAGATCTTCGGCGGCCTGGTCGGTAGCTCGGAAGAGAACATGCGGAACGTCATCAAGACCGCCGAGGCGATCGCGCCGGCGATCTTGTGGATCGACGAGCTCGAGAAGGGGTTCTCGGGCACCGGCTCGTCGGGTTCGACCGACGGTGGCACGACCTCACGCGTGTTCGCGTCGTTCATCACCTGGCTGCAGGAGAAGACGACGCCGGTGTTCGTGATCGCGACCGCGAACAACGTGCACCAGCTGCCACCCGAGCTGCTGCGCAAGGGTCGGTTCGACGAGATCTTCTTCTGCGACCTCCCGGACCGCGAGGACCGCCGCACGATCATCGACATCCACCTGCGGAAGAAGAAGCGGGACCCGGGCCAGTTCGACATGGACAAGCTGGTCGAGGCAACGGTCGACTACTCGGGCGCCGAGCTCGAGCAGGCGGTGATCGCGGCGCTGTACGACGCCTTCGATACCGGCAACGACCTCGACAGCGACGGTCTGCTCAACACGCTGAAGGACATCGTGCCGCTCGCGATCACGATGCGCGAGCAGATCGAGGCCATGCGAGAGTGGGCACGGAGCCGTGCGCGTCCAGCGGCCGCACGTGGGAAGTCGCCGCCCAAGAAGGAGGGCTGGATGGCGCGCCATGGCGCACCGACCGCCAACCTCGGGGACAAGGGCACCACCGCCGACGACGGCGAGCGCAAGATCGAGCTGTAGGCTAGATATCGGTATCGGCGATCAACGCGCGAGCTTCCTCGGCCTGATCGGGCGGCACGAAGATCACGGCCTCGACGATCGCGGTGCCGCCTTCGATCTCGTGGTCGCCGGTCACGGCGGCGCTGACGCCGCGTGCGTGCAGCATGGTGGTCAGCGCCTCGGCCTGAACCTGCGTGCCGGTGAACACGACCACGGGGTCGGCGGCGGCCTCGTTACCTCGGGGGGTGTCGATCACCAGCGGATCGGGCAGGGGCACGCCCTGGCCGTCGTCGTCTGTTGCCATGACGGGAAGCTACAACGCGGAGCTGCGGTACACTGCATCACCGCCGCTTTTTGCAGGGGTGAAGGAAGTCATGTCGCATTTCACGAAGTGCGCGCTGAAGATGACCAATCTTGCAGCGCTGAAGAAGGCGCTCGCAGACATGCAGCACAAGTTCACGGAGGCCGAGCAGGGCCAGACCGTGACCGTGCGCGGATATCGCGGCGACAAGCTCCAGGCGGCGATCGCGATCGATATGGGTCGATATGACGTCGGCGTCGTCGACAACCAGGACGGCACCTACGACATCGTGGCCGACTGGTGGGGCGTCGAGACGACCAAGGGCGTGTCCGAGGACGAGTTCAAGGACACGCTCAGCCAGAAGTACCAGTATCACAACGTCAAACAGGCCTGCGAAGAGAAGGGCTACGCCGTCGAGGAAGAGGTCAACGAAGAGGACGGCTCGATCCGCCTCGTCGTGGCCCGCTGGGGCGCTGAATGACCAACGGAGGTTTCTGATGTCCGTGAAGAAAGAGATCGAGATCGTGATCAATGCGAAGGGCGAGGTCACGTTCGAGATGAAGGGCGTCAAGGGCCCCAGCTGTCTCGGGGAGACCAAGTTCCTCGAGCAAGCGCTCGGTGGCGACCAAGCGGTCGTAGATCAGCAGAAAACCAGCGAATTCTACGAGCAG
>JBBJLY010000012.1:0-68805 GCA_037720695.1 Kofleriaceae bacterium
AGCTGGTGACGATCGGCGCCGCGCTCGCGAAGGCACCCGCGCATGCCGCGATGCGTCGCGCCCACCGGGAGCACCTGACGACGCACGCGTCCCGCATCCTCGGACCGCTCGCCAGCTGCGAGGACGTGGTGACGGAGGTCGACTGGCACATGGGATTCATCCGCGCGTGCCGGGTGGCGTCGACCAGTGCGCGGTTCAACCGCGAGCTGCTGCCCGACGTCGCGATCGCCGACGTGATGGGCTGGCTGCTCGACGAGCCGGGCCCCGCGCGGTTTCTCCAGCGGTTGACCCTCGGCATCGTCAAGCTGGACGGCAATTGCTATCGCGAGGTCACCGACGTGATCGCCCGCAAGCCGCGGCCGAGCCTGCGCACGCTGTTCGTCGGCGACTTTGGATCCGTGGACACCGAGCTCAACTGGAGCGCGATCGATGGCATCAGCGCGCTGTGGCCGATGGTGCCGAACCTGCGCGAGCTGACACTTCGTTCTGGCACGATCGAGATCGGGCCCATCGATCTGCCGCAGCTCGAGCGCCTGACGACGGTCTCGGGCGGGTTCGCGGCCGCCGAAGTCGCGCACCTCGCAGCAGCGAGCTGGCCCTCGTTGACCGACCTGAGCTTGCAGTTCGGTCGGGGCCATGAAGGCGCGGCCACCGACGTCGCGGTCGTCGATCCGATCCTCGCCGGCACCCGCGTGCCTCGGTTGCGCGCGCTCGGCCTGACCAACCAGGAGTTTGGCGACGCGGTGTGCGAGCGCGTGGTGCTCGCAAAGGTGTTGCCGCAGCTCGGCTCGCTCGATCTCTCGATGTCGACGCTGACCGACGACGGCGCGCGGATTCTTCACGCGCACGCTGCGAAGCTCCGGCACCTCGAGAGCCTCGACGTCTCGGAGAACTACCTGACGGCAGACGGCTGCGCTTTGCTGGCTTCCGTCGCGCGCACGGTGATCACGAGCCACCAGCGCACCGTCCGACATGGCGATCGTCAGGCGCTCGCCTACGAATAGTCCCGACACGAATTGGCTAGAAACCCGGAGCTGCGCTCGGCCAGGATGCGAGGGCTCGATGAATCGTGACTCGGACCTGGACGACCGGGATGCATCGCCCGCGCAGGTCGTCGAGCCGACGACCGAGCCCCGCCTCGCACGCGGCACGAGTGGACTGCGCGAGGCGATCGAACGTCGTGGCGTCGAGCTGCGCTCGCTGATCGTCGAGACGGTGGAGACGCTCGCGCTCGCGGACCAGGATCGGATCCGGCTGCGCGCTCCCGATCCGATCCTCGCCGACATCGACGCGGGCCGGATCTCACGCGTGGTCGCGCACCTGGTCGACGCGGCGCTGCGCGGGTCGGCGTGCGGCGAGGTCGTGATCGGCCTCGAGCAGCATCCAGGTGCTGCTGCGATCTGGGTCGGTCACCTCGGGAGCCCGACCGTTCCAGCTGCCGAGATCCATCAGATCGTGGAGGGCCACGGCGGCCGGCTCCACCACGACGACGTGGCCGAGCAGCACTGCCGGTGGTTCGTCGAGCTCCCGCTCGGTCCGGCGCAGCGGCAGCCCCGGCTCGCCGGGCAGTCGGGCCTCGTCGTCGGCGCACCACATCACGTGGCCGAGCTGATCCCGCTGCTCGACGACGAAGGCATGGTCTTGCACCGCGCGCGGTCGGCCGCGGAGGCGCTGGACGCGCTGCGCGAGCACACCGTCGTCGTCGTCGAGGCCGAGCTCGCCGGTGCAGAGGCGCTGATCCCCGAGCTGCGCGCACGGGCGACGGCGCTGATCGTCGTGGTCTCACGCCGGCGTGCGGCAGCCCAGCCGGAGATCGTCGTGGTCAGCCCGAGCGACGCCGGCGAGCTGTTCGCCGTGATCGTCAGACACCTCGGCCGCGACCTCCGGCGCTGATCAGCGCAGGCGCTCGATCACGTCGGCAGCAACGCGGCGTGAGCCGAGCAGCGCGACATGGCCGAGGTCGTCGTAGAGGATGATCTCGGCGCCAGGCACGGCCGGTTGTAGTGCACCGGGGACCAGCGCGTCGGCGTGCGACCAGATCAGCGTCATCTTCGTGCGCCCCGGTGGCGGCGCGGCCGCCAGTCGCTGCACCAGCTGGCTGCCGAGCAGGAGCTCGCGCGTCGGGTGGCCGACCCCAGCGCGCGACACGTCGGTGCCTCCGTGTGGCGAGCCGAGCGTGATGACGCGGTTCGCGATGCCATCGCCGCCACCGAACGTGACGTAGTAGCGCGCGATCACGCCGCCCATCGAGTGGCCGATCAGGTCGACCTCCGACGCGCCGGTCGCCGCGCGCACCTCGTCGACAAACCAGCCGAGCTGGCGCGCCCCGGCGGCGACCCGTCCGAGCGTCCAGTACTCGAAGCCATAGATCGGCCCGAGCCCGGCACGCGCGAGCCGATACGCGAGCGGCAGGAAGTTGGCCCGGTTCATCGCGTAGCCGTGAAGCAGGATGATCGGGCGCGGACCCTTGCCGCGCGAGCCGGGGAGCCGGAGGAAGCCGGCAGGCCGGGCGACCGATAGCGCGGCGGAGATGCCCCATTCCGTCACCGCGGACCGCCACGGCCGCGTGCCGAGCGACTGCTTCGTCAGCGCGCGCATCGCATGTGGCACCAGCGGGTAGAGGCCGCTCATCATCATGGCGTGCGAAACCGCCGCGATCCCGCCGCGCCAGAACAGATGGCGAACTGAATGGCGGCGCTGCACCGCTACTCGAGGCCGGGGACGTCCGCTTCGATCTCTTGCGCGACGTCGTCGGGAAGGCCAAGCAGGCCGCGTAGCTTGACCAGCACGTTGCGCTCCGCGGCCGCGAACACGTGATCGACCATTGCCATCCGGCAGGCCGCGCGATAGATCCCATGACGCGCATCGGGGGTCAGGCTCGTCAGGTAGGTCTCGGGGATCTCGACCCGCTTGTCGAGCAGCTTCATCGCCTCGGCGCGCTCTTCGGGCGACAGCTCCACACCGCGGATCAGCCGGCGCAGACCGTCGGCCTCGGTTTCGGCGAGGACGCCGTCCGCCCATGCGATGGCAGCCCAGATGCGGATCACGCCGGATACTTGCGACTCACCCATCCAGGCATCCTACCGCGGCTACGAAAACATTAGCTCGACCCCGATGCGCTCGCGGATCAAGCGCGTCAGGGTGGGCCGCAGCTCCTCGCCGGTCTTGGGCGCACGCCACGTGCCATCGGTCGCGGGATCGAAGTGCCAGGCGCTCGCGACCGCGGCCATCCAGATCTGCCGCGCGGCGCGGTGGCTGTTGATCACGATCCGGGTGCCATCCCGGAGGTCGAGCCGCAGCACCCCGTCGCTCGACGTCACCTCGACATCGTCGGGATCGACGTTGGCAAGTGAGTCCTCGAGGTGATGAAGCTCCTCGTGCGCGACGCGCTCGAAATCCGCTTCTTCCATGCGCCCTCATAGCACGAGTCTTCGCTACGATGACCGTCGATGTCCCGGGTCACGGAGAGCGACGTCGACTTGGCTGAGCCCGTCGAGCGAGAAGGCCACGAGACGCTGTTGCCGTCGGTGACGCGCTCGGTGTTGTCGGTCAAGAGCTTCTCCGCGATGGACCTCGCGATCGAGCGCACGCCGCTGCCGCTACCACCGCCCGAGACTCCCGATCCAGACGCCCTCCCCGATCGGCCGCGCGGCGCACGCGCCGGCGATCTGATCGGCGGTCGCTACATCGTCGACGGCCAGCTCGGCCGCGGCGGCATGGGTCGGGTGATGCGCGTGCGCCACCAGGCGCTCGGCAAGCCGTTCGCGCTCAAGCTGATCAAGAGCGCGATCGCGACCAACCCCAAGATCCGCGAGATGTTCTATCGCGAGGCGCGACTCGCCTCGGCACTCACCCACGACAACATCTGCTCGATCGTCGACTTCGGTCAGGACGAGACGTTCGGGCTGTTCATGGTGATGGAGCTGCTCGACGGCCAGACCGCACATCACAAGCTGCGGCAGAGCGGCCGGTTCTCGCCGAAGGTCGCGTGCGACATCATGTGGCAGATCGCCGACGCGGTGCGGTTCATCCATAGCCGCACGATCCTGCACGGGGACATCAAGAGCGAGAACATCTTCCTCGTCCGGACCACGGCGCAGCGCCGGCTCGTCAAGCTGCTCGACTTCGGGCTCGCGCGCCCCGATCTCGGACGCATCGACGGAATCGACGGCACCCCCGAGTACCTCGCCCCCGAGCGGATCGACGGCGCGCCGGCCTCGCAGGCGAGCGACATCTACGCGCTCGGGATCGTGTTCTTCGAGCTGCTCACCGGCACGCTTCCGTTCGCCGGCGATCTCGCGTCGCTGTTCAAGCAGCACCGCACCGTGCCCGTGCCGCCGCCTTCGGGCAGCGACGACGCGCTCGACGAGCGAGCCGACCAGCTGGTCGCGCGCGCCACCGCAAAGGATCCGGCGAACCGCCACCCTGACGTGCCCGCGTTCATGTACGAGGTGCGCGCACTGATGGGCATGCTCGGGATGGATCACGCGAAGCGCCGCGCGCTCGCGCCCGAGGCGGCACGCGAGCGGCGCGAGCTCGATCACCGGCTCAAGGCTGCGGCCGAGGTGTTCGGCGCCGTGCCGCTGCCGATGGCGTCGGTCGATGCCACCGGTCGCGTGCGTGCCGCGAACCCGGCGTTCTACGAGTTCCTGGGCTGCGCTGGCGATGCGGGTGGGATCCAGCTCCGCGACTCCGCGCTGCCCGAGGTCTATCCCACGCTGTTCGAAGATCTCGCCGAGGTCGCCAGTACACGGCGGCCGATCAAGCGCGTGATCTACCTCAATGAGGGTGGCGACCGGGTCGTCGAGGCGGCCGTCGTGCTGTCACCCGCGCCGAGCGCCTCCGAGGTGACGGCCGGCGAGGTCCACCTCGTGTTGCACCCGCTGCGCGCGTTGCCGAGCCCGTAGCGCGACTAGAAGCCGAGCGCGAAGCCGAGCGACAGGTCCGCGCTGACCCCGTTGTTGAGCGTGCTGGTGCCGAGCTTGTCGACGACCGCGATGCCGGCGACCGCCGATAGATCGGCGACAAACGCCAGCTTCGCACCGAGCCGCTTCATGTAGCCGATGCCACCGCCGATCAGGAGCGGTCCCTGCGCGACGATATCGGTGTCCATACCGTCCTCGGCATTGTCGAGCTTGATGGTGTTGCGCAGGATGCCGCCCCCGAGCTGCCCCATGACGCGCACGCCCTCGCCGGTCGCCGACAACGAGTAGCGCAGCCGGAGCAGCGCGCCCGGCGCGACCGTGGCGTGGCCCTCGACATTGGCGCCGATCGGGAGCCCGATGCGACCAGCGATCCCGATCGAGAGCTTGCGGTTGATGTAGTAGCCGAGCTCGGGGGTCAACACGACCAGCGAGCTACCGATGCAGCAGTTCTGCACCATGTTGCCCGACTCGGTGTCGCCGGTGACGTAGCCGAAACCAGTGCCGGCCGCGATCGCGATGTAGACCTTGGGTGCCTTGCCGCCGACGATCACGCCGCCCGAGACGGCGTCCATGGTGTCGCCGCCGCCCTTCGTCTTGTTGATCGGATCCTCGTTGTCGTTGGGCGCGGGGCCGGTCTTGCCGACCGCGAGCTCCATGATGTTGGGCGAGCCCGACGAGCCCTTGCCGGAGATCACCTTGTTGTTGCCGTCGTAGGCCGCGACGTAATAGTGGATCAGCGAGCCCTTCATCGCCGCCGCGGGGATCGCGCCGGTGTACTTGCAGTCGCCCTGCTTCGACAGCTTGCTCTCGACGAACTCGGTGGTGCCCTCGGTGCGGTACATGACCGAGACCTTGACCGGCGAGATGTCCGAGCCGACCAGCGCCTCGATCGCGCGCGGCGCGCCGAGCGTGCCGGTGTCGAGGATCGTGTGCTCGAGTCCCTTGACCGACAGGCAGTCGGGACCGCTGTCGGTCGGTAGGCCGGGCTCCGCGCTGGTGCCACCCGTGCCGCCAGACTTCACCGTCTCGAGCAGCTTGGTCAGCTCGGGAGACTTGTAGGCAGGGTCGATCTGGATCTTGGGATCGATCGCGATCGCCGCGGCGAACGCGGCCTTCGCGCCATCCTGATCACCCGACGCGAACGAAGTCACCCCGAGGTAGAGGTAGATCTTCGCGGTCAGCGGATCCTTGTCGAGCTTCGCCTTGCGGGCCGCCGCGAGCGCCTGGTTGAGCGACTTCTTTGCCGCGTCGTAGTCCATGAGGTCATAGGCTTCCATCGCCTCCCGACCCTGCTTCTGGATGTCGCTCTTCTGGTCGGCGTGAGCCGTCCCAACGAGCGCGAGGACGAGCGTCACGACCGCGAGACTGCGGGTTCCCATGCCGCTGATATACCAAACGCCCCTGCGAGATCGAATGATTAACTCCCGACGCTGCGCGGCGAACGCCGATTTCGCCCGGCCAAGGAGTGCAATTCAGGTCACTTCGAGGTGATCACGAACTCGACGCGGCGGTTCTGCGACCGCCCGTCCGCGGTGCGGTTGTCGACGATCGGGACGTCCTCGCCGTAGCCCCGGGCGGTCATCCGGTGCTTCACGATCCCCTGGCGGCCGAGGTATGCGCGGACCGACTCGGCCCTGCGCTGGGATAGCTTCCTGTTCGACCGGTCGTTGCCCTGACTGTCCGTGTGGCCCTGGACCTCGACCTTGATCGTCGGATTGTCCTTGAGCGCCAGGGCGACCTCGTTCAGCAGCGCGAATGACACCGGCTTGATCGTGGCCTTGTTGGTGTCGAAGTAGACCGTCTGCTTGATCTCGATCTTGGTCTCGGTGACGACGACGTTCGTGTACTTCTTGGGGCAGCCGTCGGGTGCGATGCCGGCCTCGAGCGGGCACTTGTCGACCGTGTCGGCGAACGTGTCCTTGTCGTTGTCGAGGTCGGGGCAGCCATCGTCGTCCTCGAACCCGTCCTGGTCCTCGGGGTCGTTGGGACAGGTGTCGACGGTGTCGGCGAACGTGTCCTTGTCGTTGTCGAGATCGGGGCAGCCGTCGTCGTCCTCGAACCGGTCGACGTCCTCGGCATCGTTCGGGCAGGTGTCGATCTTGTCGGCGATGCCGTCCTTGTCGTTGTCGGGCTCGGGGCAGCCGTCGTCGTCCTCGAACGCGTCGAGGTCCTCCGGGATCCGGGGGCACTTGTCGGCGTCGTCGAGGATGCCGTCGCCATCCTGGTCGCCCGGTGCGGGCAAGGCGCCGGTGGCGCACTTGTCCCGCGGCGACTTGTCGACCGCGAGCCGGGCGTTCGCGGCCGCGATGTCGGCCTCGCGCCGCGCGTCGTGATAGTTGCCCTCGTCGAGCGAGTGGTCGGCGAAGTCGTTGTGGGACTCGGCCATCGCCAGCTCGACCGGTGCGCAGCGCTGTGCGCCCTGATCGCGGGCGGTCTCGATCACCGTGGCCGTCGATGCGACCTGGGTGCGGACCGCGCCGCCGGCACATGCGGCCAGCGCGAGGACGAGCGGCGCCAGCCTCACGGGGTGGCGTCCTGGGGCTTGGCCGGCGCGAGCTGCTTGGTCGGATTCATCCGCGCCGACGCGGCTTCCTGCTCGGCGAGCTGGGCCGCCGCTGCCGCCAGCCGACCGTAGCGGTTGGCGGCCTGGAAGTCGGCGTGCGCCGCGCGCTCGCGCGCCTTGAGCAGATACTGCTCCGCCCGGGTCCAGTAGTACGGACTGTACTTGTCGGCCTCGGCGGCGCGTGCCGCCTCGACCGAGCTCGACGCGGTGCGGGTGACGTCATTGATGTAGACGATCGAGCCGCACGATGCGGTCACGGTCAGTGCGAGGGCGACGACGAGGAGGACACGGATCACCGCGACCTCACGCGGCGGCCATCGCGCCCGAGCTCGACCGCGATGTAGATCGCGGAGCTGAACAGCGCCAGCAGCGACACGACGAACGCCCAGCCGAGCTGGACGTTGAACAGCGAGGTCCCGCGCTGGGTCCGCCAGCCGAGATAGTCCGCCGCGGTCGACATCCGCTGGATCCCGGCGACCACCAGCACGAGCAGGATCAGCGCGAGCGCGCCTCCGACGTAGAGCAGCGCGCCCTGGTAGCCGCGACGCAGCAGCAGCGAGGCGCCGTACCAGCCGCCGACCACGAGCGCGGCGTGGCCGACCATCAGCGGGATCAGGGCGAGGCCGCTGACCTTCCTGGGATCGAGCCAGTACATCCAGCTCCACGCCGGATGGACCGCGTAGAAGTACAGCGCGACCGGCGCCACGACGGCAGCCGCGTGCAGCGCGACCAGCGGAAAGGCGGGCGACGAGAACGGACCATCCGCACGGATCCGATCGCGAGCGATCAGCGCGAACCCGATGCCGAACAGCAGATTGACCAGCGCGACGACGGGAATCTGACGCCTCCGCGGCTCACCGTAACACGAGCACTAGCGGCGCTCGATCGGGGGGGTACGCGAACCGGTGTCGGGATCGGGGTCGGACGCGCCCAGGATGGCGCTGGCAGCCGTGAACTCGACCCGGGGCGTGTCGCGGTCGCGATCCGGGGGCGGGCTCGGGACGTCGATCTCGCCGGCGACGAAGCTGCCCGTGATCGGCATCGCGGGCGCCGGCGGGCTGACGCCCTCGACCGGCGTGCCGTCCAGCGCGTCGTCGATCGAGATATCGATGCTCTCGAAATCCTCCTGCTCGATCACGCGAACCGCCGCCGCGACGTTGGTGACCACCCAATCGTCCTGGCTCGGCGGGCGGACCCGCGCGGACACCGACCAGTCACTGGCGTCGCGCGGGCCGGACGGGTAATGGGCCCGGGATTCATTGCCAGGGCCGGGCCGGTAATGGAGGGCCCGGGATTCACTCGCGGAACCGGGTCCCACCAGCGCCCGCTCCATGGTCTCCTCGCGATCGCCGGGCAGCGGCGGCGCGACGATCGATTCCGAGCTGGTGCTGCTACTGGTCGGCTCGTCGAGCGCGGCGAGCGCGTCGTCCAGCGGCCCGAGCTTGTTGAGCGCGGTGTCGACCGGCGGTGCCGCGGGGGCCTCCTCGAACACCGTGGCCTCGAAGTCGTCGTCGGCGAGGATCTCGATCTTGGGCGCCTCGTCGGCCTCCGCCTCGAGCTCGATCTCGAACCGATCGGCGAGCACGGTGTACGCGGTGCGAAGCGCGCGGCGGGTCGCGCTGGCGGTGAAGTCCCGGCGGACACGCTCGTATGCGTTGGCGGCGATCCGGTCGCGCAGCAGCGGCTCGCCGAGCAACCGCAACACCTTGCGGGCGAGGTCGATCGGATCCCCGGGCTCGAACAGCAGCGCCTCGCGGTTGTTCTCCACCACCTGGGCCACGGTCTCGCGGCGTGGCGCCACGATCGGTCGCTTGCACGCCATGTACTCGAGGATCTTCGTCGGATAGACGACCGTTGGATTCGGCGTCAGATCCGCGGCCGCCGGCACGACGCAGACCGTCGCGGTCGCGTAGAGCGCGGGCAGCTGGTCGTGATCGACCGGGCCGATCACCTCGATCTTGTCGGCCAAGCCGAGCTCGCGGATCCCGGTGTGGAGCGCGTGGTCGAACTTCGGGGCCATCGAGCCCGCGATCACGAGCTGCGCGTCGACCTCGCGGACGATCGCCGCCATCGCGCGCACGAGCACGCGCACGCCGCGTCCCGGATCGATCGAGCCGACGTACAGGATCCGCGGGGTCGAGCCGGGCTTCGGTGCGTCCTCCCAGTCGAACCGATCGATGTCGACCCCCGGCGGGGACAGCACGACTCGCTCGGCCTTGCCACGTCCCTGCAGCGCCTTGACCGCGGCGGGCGTCGGCGCGAGCACCATGTCCGCCGCCACCAGACAGGCGTCCTCGTCGCGGCCGTACTGCGCATCGAGCTCGGGATCGAACGTGGTCTCGCCGAGCGGCGAGCGCGTCAGGTCGTAGACCACGGCGTAGCCGAGGCGCGCGCGTGCCTCGAGCACCGGGATCCCGCTCCAGCTGTCGCGGCAATGCACGACGTCGTAGTCGGCGCCGTCGAGCTGGCGCTTGAGAGCGCGCTGGAACGCCTGGATCTGCGATCGCAGATCGCTCTCGTGGGTCGGCACGCGCAGCACGCGAACCGAGCCCTGACGTTCGACGTAGGCCTGCTCGCCCTCTCGCGCGACCAGCAGATCGACCGAGTGGTGCGGGGTCAGAGAACGGATGACGTGCTTGAGCTGGACACCGGCGCGCCGTGGTCCCGGCACCGCGCAAAACCCGGTGATCAGCACGCGGGGCATGGTTCGAATGTCGGACGGTTCGTCGAGCCGCGCAAGGGCTGTCTGTCGAGCGCTCCGTGCCTTGATCCGGATCGCCTGCTGCTGTATCTCCGTGCCCGTGAATCGCCTCATCGAGTACTTGCGACAACATCTGATGATCGACTTCCAGGGTGATCTGACGGTGGCGAAGGTGAGGGAGCTTCTGGCTGGCGACGACTCGCGCGATGCCAAGACCCTGCTCTCCAAGGTGGTCGCCGACAAGAAGGTCGAGGACATGATGCTCGTCCTCGCCGACTGCCTGCTCGAGCCCGTGCAGGCCGCGCTGACCGACGAGGTGATGCGCGAGCAAATTCGGATGTACTCCGAAAGCTAAGGCTGTTCGGCGGCGACTGAAGATTTCGCGCGGCCCTGCGTCGTAGTGCTAGCTTCGACGCATGGGACACTCGGTGACTGATAGCAAGACGCCTGCGTTCATCGCACTGGCGCTCGTCGCGATCGGGATCGCGCTTGCCGCGGTGCAGGGGATGGTCCACGGCTCGATCCTCGGTGGCGTCGTCGCCGCCGCGGGCGCGATCCCTGCCTGCTACGGCATGTGGAAAGGGATCCAGCAGGAGACCCAGGGCACGCTCGCGCTGTCGGTCGGCGCGGTGCTGCTGTCGCTCGGGGTCGGTGCGATCCTGATCATCATGCGGGTCATTCACTGGATCAGGTGATGAAGTTTTTGGTGTTGCTGCTCGGATTGGTCGCGACGACCGCGACGACCGCGCACGCGGCCCCGGACCCCGATCGCAAGTGGGTCTACAACGGCAAGGCGATGGGCACCGTCGTGTCCGTGTTCCTGTGGTCGGACGACGAGCGCAAGGCGAGCCAGGCCGCGGAGGCCGTGTTCGTCGAGATGAAGCGGATCGACACCGTGATGACCACGTGGACCGAGGACTCCGAGGTTTCGCGGATCAACGCCGCTGCGGGCAAGGCGCCGGTCGCGGTCTCGGAGGAGACGTTCGCGGTGATCGAGCGCGCGCAGGACGTCGCGAAGCGAACCGGCGGGCTGTTCGACATCTCCGTCGGCGCGTTCAAGGGCCTGTGGAAATTTGACGAGGACATGGACGGGTCCCTGCCCGACCCGGCCGAGGTCAAGAAGCGGCTCGCGAAGATCGGCTACCAGCACATCGTGCTCGACAAGGCGAAGCGCACCGTGTTTCTGAAGCGGCCCGGGATGTCGATCACGCTCGGCGGGATCGCGAAGGGCTACGCGGTCGACAAGTGCGTCAAGCTGCTGAACGACCGCGGGTTCACGAGCTTCATGGTCCAGGCCGGCGGAGACATGTACGTCGCCGGCAAGAAGGGCGCGGCGGCATGGGTCGTCGGGGTTCGAGATCCGCGCGGGGTCGACGGCACGATGTTCGCCTCCGCCCCGATCGAGGATCACTCGTTCTCGACGTCGGGCGACTACGAGCGCGGCTTCGTCAAGGACGGCAAGCGCTACCACCACATCCTGGATCCCCGCACCGGCCAGCCCGCACGCGCGTCGCGCTCGGTGACGATCCGCGCGAAGGACGCGTTCACGGCCGACGCGTGGTCAAAGGTGCTGTTCATCCTCGGGCCCAAGGAAGCGCAGAAGCTGATGGTGCGCGAGAAGCTCGAGGACTTCGAGGCCGTGTGGGTCGACGACAAGAACGAGCTCACGATCACGAAGGGCCTGCAGCCCGCGCTCACGATCCTGCGGCGACCGACGCCAGGGCCGTAGGCTGTGGCAGGGTCTCGATCTCGACGCGATGCGCGGGATCGAGCCAGCGGTCGAGCGCTGCTTGCACGGTGCCGGCCGTGATCGCGCGATAGCGCACGAGCTCCGCGGCGAGCCCATCCGGCTGCTCCGTGTACATCATGAACCGCTGGATCAGCGCGGCGCGCCGCGCGACCCCGGTCAGGCCCCAGATCGCGTTGGCCTCGCGGCGGATCCGGGCGCGAGCGATCGCGCGGTCGTCGACGCCGCAACCGCACTCGTCGTCGAGGATCGCGCGGACGGCCGCGGGATCCGCACCGGTGCGCAGGTCGACCGCGACGTGGACCTCGCCCCCGAGCCGGCCGTTGGTGGTCCATGCCGACACGCGCTGGGCGAGCTGGGTCTCGTACACCAGCCGCTTCCATAACGCGCCGGTGCCGACCGCGCTCCATGCACTCGCGAGGACGTCGAGCTCGGGCTCGTCGTTCGCGAACGCCGGCGGCCCAGGCCACGCGCGATGGATCCGGCGCAGGGTCGCGAACCGATCCGTGATCTGCTCGTCCGTGCGGCCCGGCGTGATCGCCACGGGCGCGCGGCGTGGTGGTCGACTCGATGCGGGGAGCTCGCCGAAGTAGCGGTCGACCACCGCGTCGATGTCGGCCGGGACATCGCCTGCGATCACGAGCGTCGCGTTCGCCGGCACGTACCAGGTGCGATAGAACGCGAGCACGTCGTCGACCGTCGCGGCCTGGATATCGTCGTGGCGGCCGATCGTCAGGTGGCGGTGCGGGTGGCCCTCCGGATACAGGGCGAGCGCGGTGGCGAGTCGATCCGCGCCGTAGGGGACGTCCTCGTAGCGCTGGCGGCGCTCGGCGCGCACGACCGCTTGCTGGGCCACGAGGCGCGCGGCATCGAAATCGTCGACGAACAACCCCATACGCCCCGCCTCGAGCCACAGGGCGAGCTCGAGTTGATGCGACGGCACGACCTCGTGATAGGCCGTGCGGTCGGGGCCGGTCGAGGCGTTGGCGTCGGTCGCGCCCGCGCGCTTCAGCAGATCGTAGTGATGACCACCAAGCCGCTCGGGTGAGCGCTTGAACAGGTGCTCGAACAGGTGCGCGAACCCGGTGCGATCGACGCGCTCGTCGGAGCTGCCGACGCGGTACCACACGCTGACCGCGACCTGCGGCACGTCGGGATCGGGATGCAGCACGACCTCGAGCCCGCACGGCAGCGTCCGCCGCCGGGTGTGCAGATGAGGAAGCTCGCCGTCGAACTGGATCGCACTCATGGGGGTCGCTCTCGCTGAAGGGCCAGCGCGAGCTGGTAGAGCTGGCGACGCGGCTTGCCGGTCACGACGACGAGCCGTGCCGCGGCATCTTTTGGCCCGAGCCCGGTGCCGAGCAGCCGCCGCAGCTCGGTCTCGATGTCGATCGTCGGTGCAGCCGCGGTGCCGCCCGCAACGACGAGCGTGCACTCGCCACGCGGCGCGGTCTCGGCGTATCGCGTGGCGAGCTCGCCGAGCGAGCCCCGCACGTGCTCCTCGTACAGCTTGGTCAGCTCGCGCCCGAGACTGGCGCGCCGCTCGGCGCCGAACGCGGCCGCGAGATCGGCGAGTGCGGCGCCGACGCGGTCCGGTGCCTCGTAGAAGATCATCGTCGAGATCTCGTTGCGGAGCGTCCCGAACAGCTCGCGCCTGGCGCCCGACTCGCGCGGAGGGAACCCGAGGAACGTGAACCGATCGCTCCGCAGGCCGGAGCCAACGAGCGCGGCCAGCGCGGCCGACGGTCCGGGGATGACCTCGACGCGCGCGCCAGCAGCGATCGCGGCCTCGACCGCATAGTGCCCAGGGTCCGACACGCCCGGCATTCCGGCCTCGCTGATCACGGCGCAGTGCCTGCCGTCGGCGAGCGCGGCACCGAGCTCGGTCGCGCGCTCGGCCTCGTTGCCCTCGAAGTACGACGTCACCCGGCGGGCCGGATTGACCGGGCTACCCGTCGCACCGAGCGCGTCGACCTGCGCGAGCAGCACCTTGGCCGAGCGGGTGTCCTCCGCGAAGATCACGCTGACCTCGCGGAGCACGCGCGCCGCGAGAAGGTACAGCTCCTCGTCGATTCCGATCGGCGTCCCGACGACGAAGAGCGTGCCGGGCATGCGCCTAATCGCGGGTCATCTGGTCGATGTCGACCGCGCTGCCGAGCTCGGCCTCGAGGTACTTTTTCAGGCGATCGAGCATGCGCTTTTCGAGCTGGCGCGCCCGCTCCCGGCTGATCTGGTAGCGATCGCCGATCTCCTGCAGGGTCAGCGGATCCTCGGTCAGCCAGCGCTCGCGGAAGATCGTCTGCTCGCGGCCCTGCAACGTGCCGGCGAAGGTCTCGATCTAGCTGCGCATGAGCACGGAGAACTGGCTGTTCGCGACCGCGCGGTCCGGACGCTCGTCTTCACTGGGCAGGAAGTCCATCCGCGTGCGCGTGCCGTCGTCGTCGCCGCCACCGAGCGGCGCGTCGAGCGAGGCCTCGGGCGCCGCGAGCCGGCGCTCCATGTCGATGACTTCCTTCTCGGCGACGTCGAGCTTCTCGGCGAGCAGTGCGGTGGTTGGCGCGTAGCCGAGCTGCTCGAGCTTCTCGCGCTCCTTGCGCAGGTTGAAGAACAGCTTGCGCTGCGCCTGCGTGGTGCCGATCTTCACCAGCCGCCAGTTGTTGAGGATGAACTTCAGGATGTACGCGCGGATCCAGAACGCGGCGTAGCTCGACAGCTTGACGCCGCGATACGGATCGAATTTACCGACCGCCTGGATGAGGCCGATGTTGCCCTCCTGCACCAGGTCGAGCAGGTTCTTGTGAGCGCGTCGGTACTCGTAAGCGATCTTGACGACGAGCCGGAGGTTGGCCTCGATCAGCTTGCGCGCCGAGGACCGGTCGCCGTGCTCGACGAGCTTGACCGCGAGCGAGTGTTCCTCGTCTGGTGTGAGGAGCGGATAGCGCCGGGTCTCGCGCATGTAGACGCCGAGCGGATCGCGGCGCGCGAGCGAGCCAGTCTTCGACGCCGGCGGTGCCTCTACCTCTTCGGGCTCGCCATCGACATCGATGATGGGAGCCGCGGCGATGTCGACGTCGACCCCCTGGACCTCGTCGTCACCTTCGCCGTCGCCGTCGCCGTCGTTCTCGTCCTCGTCCTCCTTCTCAGCTGGCTGATCGCCGACATCGATCACGTCCGACTTCGAGCCCTTTCGCTTCCTCCCGCCCTCGGGTTTGGTTTTGCGTTCGGCCATCCGCGATCTCCGACGACGACCATACTACATGCCCACACTCGAGCGGTCGGGTTGGATGGTGAGAACGTGGGTGGCAACGCTCGCCGAGGCCCCTATACTCGATGGATATGCGCAGCCGGTTGAACCTGGCCCTGGTGGTGGCCGCGGGTGTGTCCGCCCTCGTGCTCACCGTGGTCCGCCAGACGCCCAACGCGATCGTCCCCCTCGACCTTCAGATGCCGGAGGTTCGCGCGGCACCCGGAAGCAAGGCGCAGCCGATGCGCCATGACCTCTCTGCGCTGAAAATCTTCAACATGACCCTCGTGCGGATCAAGGATCGCTATGTCGATCCAGCGCGCGTCGATCCAAAGAAGATGTTGTTCGCGGCGCTCGACTCGGTGCAGCTCAACATCGCCGAGGTCCTGGTCGAGCCCGACCCCGCGCGACACAAGGTCAAGATCACGGTCAACGACAAGCCGGAGACGTTCGACACCGACGACGTCGACTCGCCGTGGCGGCTGGCGGCGAAGCTGAAGAAGATCTTCCGCTTCATCGAGGCCAACATGAACGGCGGCGCCGACCTCGCGAAGGTCGAGTATGCGGCCGTCAACGGCATGCTCGGCACGCTCGACCCGCACTCGGTCCTCATGGACCCCGAGCAGGCGAGCGAGATGGATGTCCGGACCAGCGGAAAGTTCGGTGGCCTCGGGATCGTGATCCGGCTGATCGAGCGCAAGCTCACCGTCGTCAAGCCGATGAAGGACACGCCGGCGTTCCGCAAGGGCATCAAGGCGGGCGACCACATCGTCCGCATCAACAGCGAGCCGACCGAGAACCTGACGTCCAACGAGGCCGTCGATCGGATGCGCGGAGATCCCAAGACGGGCGTCACGCTGTGGATCGAGCGCAAGGGCGAGCCCCAGCTGCTGCGGTTCGACCTCGTGCGCGACGTCATCAGGGTGTCTCAGGTCGAGCACAAGCTGCTCGATCGCGGCGTCGGCTACGTCAAGGTCAAGGAGTTCTCGAAGGGCATCACCAACGATGTCGCCCGCGCGATGAAGGAGATGTCCGCGCAGGGCGCGACGTCGTGGATCCTCGATCTTCGCTACAACCCGGGCGGCCTGCTCGAGGAAGCGGTGCAGCTGTCGGATCTGTTCGTCGACTCGGGCACCGTGGTGACCACCGTGTCGGGTCGTGATCGCGAGGCCCGCCGCGCCGAGCACGGCTTCGGTGACATCACCTCCCCTCTCGCGGTGCTGGTCAATGGCGGCTCCGCGTCGGCTTCGGAGATCGTCGCTGGCGCGCTCAAGAACCTCGACCGCGCGGTCATCATCGGTGGCCGCACGTTCGGCAAGGGCACGGTCCAAGAGCTCTACGACAACGACGACAAGAGCAAGCTGAAGCTGACGATCGCCCAGTACCTGACGCCCGGCGATCGCTCGATCCAGAACCTCGGCATCGTCCCCGATATCGCGCTGCAGCGGATGTACATCCCGGAGAAGAACGACTCGAGCGACGACTTCGTGCGCATGCTCGCGCCGACGCGGACCTACGGCGAGAAGGACCTCGACTCGACGATCCAGTCGACCTATGCAAAGGACAACGAGAAGCCGACGCACGAGATCTCGTTCATCGTCGACCGCAAGAAGCCCGCGCCGGGCGCGGCCACCCCGGCGCCACCGCCCAAGCCCGACGACGAAGACGAGCCGGACGACGACGAGATCATCGAAGACTTCGAGATGCGGTTCGCGAAGGAGCTGGTCTCGACGGTCAGCGGCAACCGCCTGAAGCTGGTCGCCGGCTCGACCAAGCTCGTGACACGTGTCCGCGGTGAGGAAGAGAAGAAGCTGGTTGCCGCGCTGTCGACGATCGGCGTCGACTGGGCGGGTGCCGACAAGCCAGACGGCGCCGCCAACCTCGACGTCTCGATCTCGACGCTGCCGAAGGGCAACGTCAAGGCAGGCGACCTGGTCAGCGTGACCGCGACGGTCAAGAACACCGGCACCGGGCCGGCGTATCGTGTGCTGCCGCGGATGCATGCGGACGACAACACGTTCGACGACACGGAGCTGCCGATTGGCAAGGTGCTGCCCGGCGAGACCAAGATGTTCACGGCCAAGTTGAAGGTGCCGAAGGACGCGTTCGATCGCGTCAACCGGCTCGGCCTCGAGGTCAAGGAGCAGCGCAACGCCCCGACCCGGATCACGCCTGCCGAGCTCCACGTCGAGGCCGCTCCCCGACCGGTGTTCGCGTATGCCTACCAGCTGCTCGACGACGGCAACGGTGACGGCCTCGTGCAGCGCGGCGAGAAGTACCGCCTGCAGCTCCAGATCAAGAACACCGGTGTCGGCCCGACGCAGGACGCCCAGGTGATCCTGCGCAACGCGACCGGTGACGGTGTCGTACTCGCGAAGTCGCGGCTCGAGCTCAAGGACACGCTGGCGCCGGGACAGGTCAAGGAGCTCGAGTTCCCGCTCGCCACCGACGCGACGCTGAAGGCGGACGAGCTGGTCGTCGAGCTGATGGCGTACGACGCGGCGCTCGACGTCCAGTCGAGCGAGAAGCTCAAGTTCAAGGTCCAACCGTCGGTCGCGGGACAGCGCGCGTCCGGCGAGGTCACGGCGCGTGGCCAGGTCACAATCCGCGCCGGCGCGGCCGACGACACCAGCGTGGTCGGCACCGCAGCCAAGGGCGCGAGCTACGCGACGCTCGGAACGTTCGGCGCGTTCACCAAGGTCAAGCTCACGGGGACCCGGGTCGGCTTCATCCCGACCTCGATGGTCAGCAAGGCCGCCGGCGGGACGCCGTCCGGCGCGTTCGCGCCAGTGTGGAACTCGACGCCGCCCGTGATCGCGATGAACATGAAGGGCCTCGAGACCAGCAACGAGACCTACCGCCTCACGGGCTCGGTCAACGATGAACAGAAGGTCGAGGACGTCTACATCTTCGTCTCCAACCAGACCGCGAAGATCGAGAGCCGCAAGGTGTTCTACCGCTCGAACCGCAGCGCAAAGGATCCGAGGTCGATGTCGTTCGCCGCGGACCTGCCGCTGTGGCCAGGGTCGAACATGGTGACCGTGATCGCGCGCTCGAACGCCGAGGTGAAGTCGGTCAAGCAGATGTTCGTGTACCGGGATCCGCCCAGGACTGCCCAGAACAGCCCGTAACGCTGGGGAACCCTGGCACAATATGGCACTGAATCCGTGACCCCTGCACCGCGTCTGAAGGCTAACCATGCGAACGATCACAGCCGCCCTCGTCCTGCTTGCCCTCTCCCGGGTCGCGTCGGCCGACGTGTCTGGGGTCGTGTCTGGCGTCTACGACGTCAAGTTCGAAGAGGTCTCGACCAACTGTCAGTCGCCGCTCAAGTACCCGCACGGAAAGATCACCGTGGTGGTGAAGGACAACACCCTGATCGTCGACATCAATCGCACGCCGCGCATGCACGGCCTGCCCGCGAAGAACGGCAAGATCAGCGCGAAGTCGAAGCAGTCTGCAACGATGATCGAGGGAATGATGGGCGTGTTCTCGGTCGCTGGGAAGGTGACGCCGGAAGGTCAGCTCTCGCTCGTGATGGTGGGTGAGTACAGCGCGCAGGGTAAGCCGCTGTGCACGCAGTCGTGGAACGTCATCGGTCCGCGCGGTACGGCAGCGACGAAGTAGCGCGCTACGCTGCACGCGTGCGCACGCGGTGGTTGCTCGGCCTCAGGTGTTCAAGGCGCGAACCCACGCGCCCGGGTGGGCCGCCGGGCTCTACGACGGCGCCGCCGTCCACGTCTATCTACGCGCGGGCACCGACCTCGCGGTCAACCTCGCGACCCTGCGGCACGAGGTGATGCACGCCCAGCTGCACGCCGCCGTCGGCTGTGGCCCGTTCTGGTTTCACGAGGGCCTCGCGAGCTACTTCGCCGCAGCGCCGCCGGTCGGCGAGCTGCTCGCGATGCTGCGAGAGCGAGAGGTCTACGAGCTCGCGGCGCTCCGCGATCCGGTGCTCCTCGAGCAAGCCGAGGGTCAGGCCGGCAAGGCCTATGCGATGTCGCTCGCGATGGTGCTGTACCTGGTCGACGCGAGTGGCGAGCGTGCCATCGCGGACCTGGTCCGCACGGCCACCAGTGCGGTCTCGCGCACCGACCCGCTCGGGCTGTGGTCTCGTGCGGCGCCCGGCATCGACGAGCGTGCGGTGCTCGAGGCGCTCGGCCGCCGGATGTTTGGGCTGTCGCTCGGCAGCGAGCTCGGGACCGCGCTCGCCGGCCCCGTGTGTTGCCGCGGGATTCGCGATGTCGACGACCTGCGGTGCCGCGAGCCCGACCCTGCCGCTCTCGAGGTGAGAGCTGCGGGTAAGTCGCAATGGCTCGACGGGAACACACTGTGTCGGACCGCCTGGTAGCTCGGGCAGGCGCAGCCAGTGGGCCGAGCGCTTACCCTGCTGGGGTGAGCCTCCGAATCGACGTGTGGTCCGATATTGCGTGTCCCTGGTGCTACGTCGGCAAGCGCCGGCTCGAGGCCGCGCTCGCGCGCGACGGTGGCGCGTTCACGGTGACCTGGCACGCGTTCGAGCTCGATCCCAGCGCGCCGCGCGTGCGTGACGAGGCGGGCACGTATGCCGAGCGACTCGCCGCGAAGTACCGGACCAGCACGGCGCAGGGCCAGGCCATGATCGATCGCATGACCGACACCGCGGCGACCGACGGCATCGCGATGCGCTTCGATCAGATCCGTCCCGGCAACACGTTCGATGCTCACCGGCTGATCCATCTCGGCCACGAGCGCGGCATGCAGGACGCCGTCAAGGAGCGCTTCCTCCGCGGCTACCTGTGCGAAGGCGAGCCGATCGGTGAGCCCGAGGTGCTGGTGCGGCTCGCGCGCGACGCTGGGCTCGATCCCGCGGAGGTCTCCGACGTCGTGACGACAGATCGCTACGCGGAGGACGTCCGCCGCGATCAAGCGGAAGCGCGCGAGCTCGGGATCACGGGCGTGCCGTTCTTCGTGCTCGGCGGCCGCGTCGGCCTGTCTGGCGCGCAGACACCCGACGTGATCACCGGCGCGATCGCAAAGGCGCGCGCGCTCGCGGCGGCAGCGCCGGAGCTCGCGGGCGAGGCCTGCGGCCCCGACGGGTGCTAACCGCGCGGTAACCGCACGCGGAACACCGAACCAGCGCCGAGCGTGCTGTCGAGCGAGATCGTGCCGCCGTGGGCCTCCACGATCTGCCGCGCGATGAACAGCCCGAGGCCGAGCCCGCCGTGGTGCGCGGGCACGGCGCGCTCGAACTTGCCGAAGATCCGCGTCGTGTCCTCGTGCCCGACCCCGATGCCGTGATCGATGACGTCGAGCTGTGCCATGTGCTCGACCGCTTCGGCGCGGACGCGGATCGGGCGGCCACCGCCGTACTTCAGCGCGTTGAGCAACAAGTTGGTCACCACCTGCTCGATGCGCAGGCGGTCCCATTGCCCGTGCAGGGACGGCACTTCGACCGAGACGTCGGAGCCGACTTGCTCGACACGCATCCGCAGCCGCTCGACGACATCGTGCACGAGGTCCGCGAGATCGACCTCGGCGCGCACGAGCGCGAGCTGGCCCTTCTCGACCTGCGCGTCGATCAACGCGGTGATCAGGCCGCCGAGCCGCCCGGTCTCGCGGAGCGCGGCGTCGCCGACCGAGCGCAACTGCGCGTGATCGGTCTCGGGGCGATCGAGCAAGCGAACCAGGCGCTGCAGCTGGAGGTTCACGTTGGTCACCGGTGTCCGCAGCTCGTGCGATGCGATCACGAGAAACTCCTGGCGGACCGCCAGCGCGTGCTCGGTGGTCGCGAGGAGCTGCTCGCGCTCGCGCTCGAGCTCCTTGCGATTGGAGATATCGCGCACGATGCTGAACAGACAGTGTCGGCCGGCCATCACCTCGCCGCGAGAGCTGACCTCGACCGGGAACGTCGTGCCATCGCGGCGACGATGGACGGCCTCGAACAGCACACCGCGACTGATCGCGGTCTGCATCTGGGTTGTCACCCGCGGAAGCTCCTCGATCCGGAGGTCGAAGATCGTGAGCGTCAGCAGCTCGTCACGCGGGCAGCGATACGCGCTCTCGGCCGCCTGGTTGGCATCCAGGATATGACCGTCAGCGGCATCGATCACGAGGATGATGTCGCGGGCGTGCTCGAACAGGTAGCCGGTGACAGCGGGGTCGTGGGCCATGCGAGGACCGGAAAGGGACCCGAGGGTAGTGCATCTGCGGGTTTTGCAACCTGTACTCGCGAGACTTCCTCGTCGCCGACGAGGCGCACGAGAACCTCGCCCGAGGGCTCGACATGGCGCGGGAATCAGCCACGATCGGTTCCGTGAGCGAGTCCTTGCCCGAAGCAGTATCCCAGGCCGACCAGCGGCACCCTCGCTACCTGAGCCGGTCGAGCTTGTTCGCGAGCCTGGCCACCGGGCCCTGGCGCCGCCTGGTCTCCGCCGACGTCACCGGCTTCGATCCCGCGGCCGCAGATCTGACGGTGACGCAGGAGCTCGCGATCGAGGAGACCCCGCTGCCGGCGCTTCATGTCGCGGCAGGGATGCTCACGGAGGATGCGGCGGTGGCCGCCGATCTGGTCGCGAGCATCGAACAGCGCCAGGATCTGTTACGCAAGGCCGGCCAGCTCGCGGTGGCGGCACACGCCGACTACCTGCGTGGCACCGGCCCGCGCGGCCCCCTGCTCGACGACGCGACGATCCGCGCCGCGACCGGACATTCGCGCGACGAGCTCGCCGCGCTGACCGAGGGCAAGTGGATCGCCACACCGCGCGGCCGGATCGAGCTGCGCGGGCTGTTCGCGGTGCCCGCCGATCCGATCAAGGACGCGATCGCGACGCTGGTCGGCGCCGAGCCGCCGGTGGATCCGCTATCGGACGACACCATCCTCGAGATGCTCGCCACCGAGGACTTCAAGCTCCCGCGGTTGCCGGGAGAGGACCATCCGGTCGCGACGCTCCGGCGTTCGCTCGGGATCCCCGACGCGAGCGAGCGCAAGAAGACCTGACGCCGCCCTAACGGCGATAGACGGTCGCGAAGTCGATGCCATCGACCGTGACGCGATAGACCGGACGCGCGTCGTCGGGCACGCGGCACGGGCGCGAGTAGGTGACGATCCAGGTCGCCTGCCGCGTATCCGGGACCAGGTTCGCCCACAGATCCTCGCGGAACCACGCGAGGTGGTTCGGCAGCACGCAGTCGCGGTGCACGCGATCGCCCGGTGCCGCATGCGTGTTGACGTAGTCGACCGCGCGGTCGAGCCCCTCGCCCCACCACGCGGTCTCGAACCAGCGCGCGCGCGCGACCGTGTTGACGCCGCCGACGTGCTCGCCGAAGTAGTCGAGGTAGTACGGCGCGGTGCGCACGAGCGTGATGCCGAGATAAAGGGCGAGCGCGCCGGCGAGTGCGGGGAATCCGTGGCGAGCCCGCGGGCCAAGTACCCTGGACAGCTGGCTCGCGATCAGGTCCGCACCGGCCGCGGCCATCGTCGCGAACGCGAGCAAGCACGGCATCACGTAGCGCACGCCGTCCTGGCGGACCGGTGACGCGCTGACCACCAGCGGCAGCACGAACCACGCGGCGACGAGGAGCGCACTGCGATCACGTTCGCGCAGGCTGCGGACCAGCCACGCGATCACGAGCGCGAGCACGCCAGCCGGCAGGGTCGCGAACAGGTAGACGACGAAGTAGTGCGGGCCCGGCGTGTTGGTGACGGTGCCGAGGAACGGCTCCATCGCGTGCAGTGTATCGAGCTTGTCGAACGACCGGCCGAGGCTCTCGAGCGGATGCAGCCATAGTCGCGGCCACAGCGCGTAGACCGTCGCGATCGCGGTCAGCGGCATCACGCCGGCGCCCCACGCGAGCGTGGCGGTGCGCAACCGTGCGGGCGCCTGGATCACGACGATGATCGCGCACAGCGGGCCGAGCAGCCCGTTGACGAACCGCGAGGCGACGGCGACCCCGACGACGGCGCCGACCGCCACGAGCCGGAGGATCAAGGTGCGACGTGCCGCGCGCGGATCCTCGGGCAGCGCGTCATGGACGCCGAGCGCGAGCACGCTGCCAAGCGACCACCACAACACGGTCGGCGCTTCATGGCCGACGATCTGACCGTGCGCGACGAGCGGGGGCAGCAGCGCGGCGATCACACCGGCGAGCAGACCGACGCGCAGGCTGTACAGCCGGCTCGCGATCGGGACCACCAGCGCGCAGCCGAGCGCGACCCACAGCGCGGACAGGGCGCGCGCCGCCCGAAGCCGTCGACCAGCAGTGCGCCCGTGCCGGCGAGATACTTCATCACCGGCGGGTGCTCGAAGTTCCAGATCCACGACCGCTCGGTGAAGTCGAGCGCGAGCACGTTGTGGACGTAGTTGCGCCCAGCGGCCCAGTTGACGTCCTCGTCCCAGGTCTGGCCGGCAGCCCCGAGACCGACGAGCCGCGCGACGAGGGCCAGCACGAGCACGGCCCCGAACGCGAGCCAGGTCTGGCGCGAGACTCGCGCGAGCCGGCGCCGCGCGAGCATGCACGCCGACGCAGCGAGGATCGCGAGCATCGCGAGCGCGATCAGGCCATCGCTGCGCGCGGTGCCCGGCGCCTCGAACGTGGCGCGCTCCGGCGGCTCGGGTGACAGCGACGAGGCCCCGACATACTCGGGATCGCCGCGCCGGCCGACCGGGCTCCACACGATCCGCGCGTTGCCGGACGACGCGAACCGGATCGCCACCGGCCCGGCCAGCAGATCGATCCGCTGGGTCACGAACCCGCCGCGCTTGCGGAGGTCGGCGTCGGAGGGCCGGACCTCGAGCGTGCCGACCGTCAGCCGGAACGGCGTGTCGCTCTGCGCGCCGACGACGACCCGCCCGCCGCGCACGATCGCGAGCGAGCCGGTGCGCACGGTCGACCCCGGTGGATCGCGCGGATCCGACGCCGCCGGTGCGAGTCGGTCGAGTGGCTCGACGTGGACGCACGCGCGCAGGGCGAACAGCCCGACGATCGCGAGCACGGGGACCACGCCCCACAGGCGAAGCGCTAGTGCACGCGGTTCGGGCATTGGAAGGCGCGCGATTTCTTCGCGAGGAAGGTGTAGTACTCGCCGCGCTCGCGAAGCCCGGGGATCTTGACGGTGACCTGTTCGAAGCCCCGGCCACGCCAGAACCCGCCGCACGGCAGGGTTGGCTGCTGCGGATTGGCGTGGAGCTCGTAGCAGGCGAACACGAACGTCGGATCGTACTCTGCCAGCGTGCGATCCGAGCCCCACTTGGTATGGCCGGGCCGCGCGCGGATCCGCGGCTCGCGATGTGCGATCTTGTCGGACACGAGGCCGAACACGTCGATCCCGCGCATCCGGCCGAAGTACGGCTGCGCACCGGCGCCACCGACGATGCTGAAGTCATCGGGCTGGAAGCACGGCGCCATCGCGCGGCCGATCTTCGCGCGGTCCTCGGTGTACACGATCAAGAACGCCGGGGTGTCGATCCCGCGATCCGGCCGCGTGTTGCCCTCGCGCACCGACGCACGCGTCAGGTTGACCTGCGAGGACACGAACGCGATCACGACCAGCGCCGCGAGCTCGAGCCCCGCGATCTGCTGCCGCGCGGTGATCCACTCGAGCCCGAGCACGAGCGCGATCGCCGCGACCACGGACAGCGGCATGATGAACCGGTGGAGGCCCATGAAGTCGCCACCGACGGCGATCGCGTACGGGACATAGAACAGCGCGAGTCCCACGCAGCACGTCGCGAGCACGAACCGCGGTGTGCGCGGCCGGATCGCGAACAACCCGACGGCGACCACCAGCGAGGCGTAGACGACCCTGGTCTGGTCGAGCCACGCCCAGATGTAGTGCAGCCCGTGATCGAACATCTGGCCGGCGAGCTCGGGTCGGCTCCAGTCGCCGCTCGCCTTGACGTAGTAGGTGTTGGGGAACGGATAGCCGTAGTACCAGGAGCGCCACGCGAACCACGGTCCCCACAGGAGGAAGAACCACGCGGCCGCGATCAGCTCGTCGCGCAGCGGAAAGCCGAGCCAGGGCCGGGGCTCGTCGCGCCGGGAGGCGAGGAACGCGATCACGAAGTGGATCATCCGCGCGACCCCGAGCACGGCCACGATCAGCGGGCCCTCGGGGCGCGTCATCGCGGCCAGTGCGAGCAGCCAGCCGGTGCGGCGGAACGCGCGCGGATCGCGCACCGACGCCACCGTCGCATCGACCGCGGCGACCACGCACAGCGTGAACAGCTGGGTCTCGAGCCCGCCCGAGCTCCAGCACGCGAAGCCAGAGGACGTCGCGAGCAGGAGTGACGGTAACGCGGCCCACGGCGAGTCCGGGCGGTCGAGCGCGCGTTGCATCGTGCGAACTACGACCGCCAGCGTCCCGAGCGCACACAGCGTCCCGAGCACGCGGGAGGACAGCTCGGGCGCGATCCCGACCTTCATCAGTAGGCCGAGCAGCACGGTCCATGAAAAATTCGTGTAGCCCTCGACCTGATCGCCGAGGTTGAACACCAGCTCGCCGTGCTCCGCGAAGTTCCGCGAGAACACGAACGAGATGTACGCGTCGTCGGTGACGAAGTTGTAGACCAGCGAGTGGGCGACCAGGATGACCCCGGCTAGCCCGAGCAGGGCCCGGGGCAGCCAGCGCGGCAAGCGCCCCGGGGGGTGCGCGGTGCCCCGAGCTTCGCGAGCGGCTTCGGCCGACATGGGGCCGAATCATAGTAGCCTGTCGGGGACTGATGTCGCCCCAGCGCCGGACGATCGGTGAGGAGCTGCGATCAGGATCGCTGGCCGGGATGATCGCCGGGCTCGCGGCCGGCGCGATCGACGCGCTGTGGTCGTGGGGACCCGCCGCACAGTTCGCGCCTGGCTTCGGATCCCGGCTGCGCTTCGTCAGCTTTCTGGCGACGAGTCACGCGCTCGCGGGGGCGCTGGTCGGGCTGCTGATGGCGGGCTTCGTGCTCGTGATGATGCGCGCGACCCGGCTCGGGGAGCTCGCCGACCACGCACGCGCAACGCATGCCGCGCGCCGGGATCGCGACCCGCGCGATGCCGTCACCGGGCTGGCTCTCGTGCTCGCCGGCTTGCCCTGCCTGGCCGGCTCGCTGTTCGCCGCGTTCCGGATCACGCTGCCGTACGTCAGCGGGCGCAAGGAGTGGGCCCTCGTCGTCGTCGTCTGCATGGCCGCGACGCTGGCCGCGATCGCGGTCGCCGTGCCGCTGACCTTCCTCGCCGCGCGCATGCTCGAGCTCGCGCTGCAGCGACTCGCCGGCAAGGTCCGCGTGCTGGCGTCCCCGCTCGCGCCCGCGCTTGCCGCCAGCGTGCTGATCACGATCGCACTCGCGGCCTGGGTTGTGATGAAGTGGGAGACCGCGCGCGTGTTGCCACTGCGCGGGCCGATCGTCGTCGCGGTCGCGCTCGTGCTCGCGATCCCGGCGCGTGGACCGGCGCGCGCGATCGAGGCGATCGTGCAGGCGCTGCGGCCCGCCGTGCGGCGCGCGATCTGGGGTGCGCTACCTGTCGCGCTGCTCGCGCTCGTGCTCGCGACCGGCGGCTCGGCCGCGACGGTCAAGGCCAGCGCTGCCTACACCGGGCTCGGCGGTCCGATCAGCCGCACGCTGCGCCGGGCGTTCGACTGGGATCGCGACGGCTACGCGCGGTTCCTCGGCGGGGGCGACTGCGACGACGGTGATCGCACCGTTCACCCGGGCGCGCCCGAGATCCCCGACGACGGCATCGATCAAAACTGCATCGGCGGCGACGCCAGCACGAAGCGCTCGCTCGACGACGTCGGCTTCACCGCGATCCCACCGGCCGTGCCGCGCGACTTCCGGATCCTGCTGGTCACGATCGACACCGTGCGCGCCGACCACTTCGGGACGTATGGCTATCCCCGGCCGACCACGCCAAACCTCGATCGCCTCGGCAAGGAAGGCGTCGTGTTCGAGCATGGCTGGGCGCACGCCCCGTCGACCCGCTATTCGATCCCCGCGATCCTCACCGGCCGGCTACCGCTCGACGTCTACTACGACACGTCGATCGAGGGCTGGCCGGGGATCGCCCAGCGCGCGACCACGCTCGCCGAGGCGATGGCGCCGCTCGGCTTCTTCGCAGGCGCGATCACGAACTACTGGTACTTCGACAAGGTCCGCAGCATGAATCAGGGCATCGCGGACTACGACAACTCGAGCGCGAGCCTGCACGCGAGCGTCGCGGGCGCGGGCCCCGAGCAGACCAAGGGATCGTCCTCGCAGCAGCAGACCGACAAGGCGCTCGCCTTCCTCGATCGGCACGCCGCCGAGCGCTGGTTCCTGTGGGTGCACTACTACGACCCCCACTACGCGTACGAGCCGCACTCCGAGGTTCCGAGCTTCGGGAACGATCGCGTCGCGATGTATGATGGCGAGCTGCGTTTCACCGACCACCACATCGGCCGCCTGCTCGACGGACTGCGCGCAAAGGGGCTGTACGACAACACCGTCGTCGTCGTGACGGGCGATCACGGCGAGGGCTTCGGCGAGCACGGCGTCGAGCTGCACGGCTATCACCTCCACGGTCCGCAGACCAAGGTGCCGCTGATCGTGCGCGTGCCGGGCGTCGCGCCGCGCCGGTCGACCACGCCCGCCGGTCATGTCGACCTGATGCCGACGCTGGTCAACCTCGCAGGCGGCAAGCCGGCACCCGAGATGATGGGGCGCTCACTGGTCGAGGCGATGACTGGCACCGATCGCGACCGTGTCGTGTTCCAGCAGCTGTCCTACGAGGGCAACCACGAGCTCCGCGCCGGGGCGAGCCGGCAGTGCCACGTGATCTACAACGTCAGCCCAGACACCAGCTGGGAGGTCTACCGGCTCGATCGCGATCCGCTGGAGACCACCGACCTCGCTGCAGATCCGGCCGCATGTGCCGAGACGCGTGCCACGGTCGCGCGCTGGTACGACCTCGATCAGGTCCCCGCGGGAGCGGCCGAGGCGCTGTTGCCTGGCCGCCCGCCGATCGCCGCACCACTCGACGCCGACCTCGGCGACTCGGTGCGCCTGCTGGCCGTCGAGATCCCGAAGGCCGCGCGCCCCGGCGATGCGCTCGCGCTGACCTGGACGTTCGAGGCGCGCGACGTCGTCGCAGCAGGCTGGAAGGTGTTCGTCCACGTCGAGGGCCCGAACAAGCTGTTCGTCAACGGCGACCACAAGCCGGCGCGGCCGTTCGAGTGGTGGCGCAAGGGCCAGTTCATCCGCTACACGACCCAGGTCACGCTACCCAAGCACGCGCCACGTGGGCGCTACACCGTGAAGGTCGGGCTCTACAAGGGCAAGCGCGCGAAGGTGGTCGCACCGCGCGCCGAGGTCGTCGACAACGCGGTGCTCGCCGGCACGATCGAGGTCACGCCGTGAAGCTGCCGCTGGCCACCATGCACCGCCCTCGCCTCGCGTGGCCTGTCGTCGCGCGCGCGGCGCTGTGGATCGTGGTCGCCGCACCCGCGGTCTACCAGCTCGTCCTCCTCGCCACCGCGATCGGCGGGCGCTACGGCTACCCGTATGACCTCGAGTGGATGGAAGGCGGTTTGCTCCATCACGCGCAGCGGATCCGCGATGGCAACGGCATCTATGTCCCTCCGTCGGTCGACTTCATCCCGTACCTCTACACCCCGCTGTATCCGACGCTGATCGCGCTGTTCGGCGTGACGTATCAGGTCGGCCGTGCGCTGTCGGTGGTCGCGCTGCTCGGCATCGGGGTCACCGCGATGATGTCGCTCGCGGGACGGCGGCATCTCCACGTCCATCGCGGTCCCGCGATCGCCGGGGCCGTGCTCGCGCTCGGGCTGTTCGCCGCGGTCTATCCCTACGTCGAGGGCTGGTTCGACCTGGTGAGGGCCGACACGCTGTACCTGTTCATGGTCACCGCAGGCCTCGCCGCGTTGCCACGCTGGGCGCGCAACGGCCACGGCGTGACCGGGCACGCACGCGTCGCGGCTGGCGCCGCGATCCTCGCGCTCGCGTTCTACTGCAAGCAGACCGGTGTGATGTATGTAGGACTCGGCGGGATCGTCGTGCTGATCACGGCGTGGCGCCGAGCGCCGGTCTACGCGATCACGGCAGCAGTGATCGGGCTCGGTGGCACCGCGCTGTTGAACGCGCGCACCGATGGCTGGTTCTGGACCTACGTGTCGAAGATCCATCGCGCGCACGACTTCAACACCGATCGCTTCGTGAAGTCGTTTGGCAACATCCTGTGGCACTTCCCGGCGCTGACGCTGGTCGTCGTGCTCGCCCTGGTCGCCGTGCTGGCGACGACGATCCTCGAGTGGCGCGCGAAGCGCCAGCCCGTGGTGCCGCCCCACGCCGGTCCCCTGCTGCTGTGGTCGTCCGCGTATGCGGTGTCGACCGTCGTCGGGGCGATCGGCTGGGGCACCGAGTTCGCGCACTTCAACGCGTACATGCCGGCGTTTCTCCACGGCGCGCTCGCGGCGGGTGCCGCGCTCCCCGCGATCCAGGCGTGCGCGCGGCTGTGGTGGCGCGATCGGCCGCACCCCACCGTGTTCTCGACCGCGGTCACCGCGGTGTTCGCGATCCCGCTCGCGATCACGTGCTTCACGCATCGCTGGTCGCCGCTCAAGTTCATGCCGACCGACGCGGATGTGGCGGCGGGTGATTCGCTGATCGCCCGGATCCGCGGCATCGATGGCGAGGTCTGGATGCCGTCGCACCCATGGTACCTGCAGCTCGCCGGCAAGACGCCGCGCGTGCACCGGATGGGGATCAAGGACGTGACCATGCGCCAGCCGCGCGTGGTCGAGGGCTCGACGACGTGCTCGATCGCCGGCGGTTCGCCGCGCTCGTGCTCGACGAGCGCGACGTCCACCTCTACGGCGAGGTGCCCGCCGTGCCGCGCAACTATCGACTCGCGATGAAGCTGCCCGAGACCGAGCGCCCGCGGCTGTACACCGGGGCGAAGATCCGGCCCGAGTCGATCTGGCTACCATCTGTACCGTCACGACCGCCGCCCGGTGCCCAGGTGCTGTTCGACTTCGAAGGCGCGACCTGGCAGGGCTGGTCGCG
This sequence comes from Kofleriaceae bacterium, assembly GCA_037720695.1. Classification (GTDB taxonomy): domain Bacteria; phylum Myxococcota_A; class Polyangia; order Haliangiales; family Haliangiaceae; genus JABFXX01. The sequence goes on from JBBJLY010000012.1 coordinate 30,198, forward strand.
CCGGGCCCCGCGTGGGGCAACGGTCCGGTGCTTGCCGCACTCCCCGGCGAGGGGCTCGTGCTCGGTGCGACTGGCACCCGGTTCGCGACCAGCATGTACGGCGGTGATGGGACGCTCGGACGGATCACGTCGGCCGAGATCACCCTCGACATGGTGAAGATCACCGCGAAGCTCGGCGGTGGCGCCGACGAACAACGGCTGTACGTCATGATCGTCGTCGACGACGTGCCGGTCGCGAAGGTCAGCGTGCCCCAGCCTGGTGGCGGCACCCTGCGCGAGGTGATGCTCGAGATCCCGGAGACGGCGCAGGGCAAGGTCGCCCGGATCGTGCTGGTCGACGAATCACCGACCGGTCACCTCGTGGTCGACGACGTCTGGGCCTGGCGCCAGTAGCTACGGGGTCGGCCGGCGATACACGGAGACGATCGGCACGCCGTGGAAGCGCAGCACGTAGAACGGCTGCAGCGTCCGGTACGTCCTCCAGATCATGTAGTCGTGCTTGTTGAAGTGCTTCTCGTGAACGACGATCGCCAGCTTGCTGCGATCCACCCCACTCTGCTCCTGACCGGCGTGCTTGCGCGTGCGTGGCAGGAGCCCGAGCCGCTGATAGAGATCCCACGCTGGGGACGCGTCGTGCGCGTAGACGGGCAGCTCCGCGGACGGCGTTCCTTCGCCGGCGAGCACCGGCAACACGCCGCGCGCCGAGATTCCCCAGAACTGGCGGTTCATCCCGAGGTCGGCGCCACCGGGTGCGCCGCCTGCGAGCGCGGTGTACGAGCTCAGCGCGTAAGGCTGGGCAACCACGGTCTCGACGACCGCAGCGGCGACGACGGCGGTGACGACGAGCGAGAGGATCGGGCGCGCGAACCGGGGCCGGAACGCGCGGGCTGCCTGGCGGGCTGCCCACACGGTGCCGACCCCGGCGGCGATGCAGAGCGTTGGCAGCGCGGGCATCCAGTGCTTCTCGGCGCCGAAGATCGGCGTGGTCGGGATGAAGAACGGGGCGATCGCCGCGACCGCGGACAGCCCGAGCAGCAGCGCCGGCATGCGCGCATCCCGTGTGCGATGGACGATCCAGCGCGCGAAGCCGAGCCCCGCGGCGACGAGGGTGACGGTCGGCACGGTCAGCGCGGTGGTGAGGAGCGCGACGTGCCAGGGAAACGGCGGTGCGTTCCAGTTCTTCCCCAGGTACTCGAAGTGATAGTTCACGTGGTTCGTGTGAAAGCTCAACCAGTCGGTCACGTGACCGATCGGGTCGAGCCACAGCCATGGCCACACGGCGAGGAGCGTGAGCGGTGCGAGCACGATCAGCGAGACGATCACCCGCCACCGCCACACCACGATGCCCGCGAGCCCGCGCGCCCGAAGCCCCGCGATCGGATAGTGCAGGATGAATGCGAACGGCAACAGGAACGCGTTGTGCTTGGTCGCCAGCGCGAGCCCGAACACGATGCCGAGCTGCCACGGCCAGCTCCGTCCGTCGAGGCACCGCCAGTACGCGTACACGGCCGCGAACCACATCGCCATGATCGGCGCGTCGAACGCAACGAGCCCTGCGTGGAACAGCGCCCGTGGCAAGAACATCATCACGAGCCCCGAGGTGATCGCCTCCGCGTATCCCCAGACCTCCAGCACCATCAGGAACACCAGCAGAACCAGCAGGCCATGCAGCAGCGCGGTCGGCAGCCGGTACGCCGTGAGCTCGCTCGGTGACAGCTGGTCGACGGCCCACGCGACGCCGCGAAGCGCGCCTGGCATGCGGTGGCCATCGGAGCGGGCCAGCACGGCGAACCGATGCGACAGCCCGACCAGCGTCTTCATCAGCGGCGGATGCTCGCGGTTGTTGTCGGTCGCGTGCTTGCCGCCGAAGGTGCCGGTGATCGAGTCCTTGCCGACCCCGACGTCGTGAGCCGCGAGGCGTAGCCACCAGTCGGCGTAGCGGTCACCGGCGTCCATGTACACGACCTCGTCACGCGCGACGCCGACCGCCGCCTGATTTGCGAGCACGATCGCCACCGTGATCGCCGCGAGGATCCAGCCAACCGCGCGCGGGGGAACGAGCCTCACCTGCGGGTCTCCGCGGCGAAGCACAGCTGGCGCCCGGGGCGCGGCGCGCTCGCGACGAACGTGACGTCGGCGGCGCCGGGCACGGTCGGCACCGCGAACCGCACCCAGCCATCCTCGACACCTGCGGTCGTGGTCGCGACCTGCTTACCCGCGATCTCGACCGCCAGCTGCACGGACGACCGGTCGTCGCGCCGGGTCGTCGCGTCGGCAATCCCGACGTACCCGACCAGCTCGGTCCCGAGCGGCAGCCGTGGAAAGGTCATGCGCGCGGGCTGGCCGGGCCGCGGCACGAACAGGATGCAGCGGTGCGGCTCGTAATCGACCTCGGTCAGCTCGACGCGTGGTGTCGCGTGCTCGCTGACCGCGGTCCGCACGCGCTCGCGAACATCGGCGACCACGGTCGCGGGCGCACGCTGGAAGTGGCGGACGATCACGCCGTCGGCATCGGCGGTCGAGACCGCCACGAGCCCCACCGTCTCGGGCGCGCGCGCACCTCGGATCGACAGCTCCCAGATCCTGCCATATCGCGCGGCATCCATCCGCCCCGCGACCTCGAGCGGGATCAGGTCGCCGAGGTGCAGCCGCCCGACCGGATCGATCCACCGCGGGGCGAACACGATCAGGTCGCCCGGCTGGTAGCTCGCCCGGACGATCTGCGATGCACGCGCCCACGCCACGTCATCGGGCACGGAGGTCGCCGCCCGCCGGGTCGCGACCAGCTCCCAGCCCGCGACCGCGAGCAGCAGCACCGCCGGGATGAGGCCCAGCCAGCGCTGGGCACCCCGCCTCGGCTCCGACGCAACGACGTCGTCGACCGGAAGCGCGCTCGCCACGGCGCATCCTAACGCGGCGACGAACTACCGCACGGGCCCGCGACGTCTTAACGTCGGGGCGTGGTGCGCCTCTACGCCGCGCTGTTCGCGATCGGCCTCGCCGTGTACGGCCTGTTCGCGTGGGACCGGCTCGGCACGCAGTCGCCCGCGCCCCACTTCGTCTACCAGGCGGACGCCTGGCTATCGGGCTCGTTCGAGGTCGCGCCGCCGCTGCCGAACGACGACTGGGCCGTGCTCGAGACCGTACGGCTCGACGACGGGACCCAGGTCACGGGGCGCCGGATGGTCACGCGCCGCGCATTCCTCACGCTCGCCAAAACCGAGCTGCCGATCGCGCGGGTCATCGGGCACGTCGGTTGGACCCACCACGTGTCGTTCCCTGCGCTGCCCTCGATCATCATGATCCCGAGCGCGCTGATCGCGGGGCGCGCCGGCAACGACGTGATTCCGACGGTGATCCTCGCGGCCCTGATCCTGCCGCTGTGTCTCCTCGCGCTGCGCCGGGTCGCCGCGGCCGGGCTGTCCGCGCGCACGGTGCGCGAGGATCTGTGGCTGGTCGCGATGCTCGGGTTTGGCAGTGTGCTGTGGTTCTCGGCGGTTCAGGGCAAGGTCTGGTACACCGCGCACGTGTGCGGGGTCGTGCTGGCCCTGATCTACACGTGGGCGTCGATCGAGGCGCGGCATCCGCTGATCGCCGGGTTGGCGCTCGGTGCCGCGGCGCTGACCCGGACCGCGATGGCCTTCATGTTCCCGCTGTTCCTGTTCGAGGTCTGGCGGCTCGCCTCGAAGCACGCCGCCGCGGAGACCCCGTCGAGCTCGGCATCCGGCTCGCTCGGCCAGCTGAACCTCGTCGCCGGGCGTGCGGCGATGCGCAAGGCGGTCATCGGGCCGCTCGTGCGCTTCGCGATCCCGGTGATCGCATTCGCGCTCCTCGGGATGGCCTACAACTACGTCCGGTTCGGCTCGCTCACCGAGTTCGGCCACACGTTCATCGCGCTCGGCGATCACCGGCCGGTCGTCCAGCAGACCAACATCGAGACCTGGGGCCTCGCGAGTCACCACTACCTGTCGCGCAACCTCGCGGTCGCGTTCGCGCTCCTGCCCGACCTGCTGCCGCACGCGCCGTGGATCAAGATCTCGGGCCACGGGCTCGCGATGTGGTTCACGACGCCGGTGCTGTTCCTCGTCGTGTGGCCGCGGATCAAGAACCCGCTCCATCGTCCGCTGTGGATCACCACGCTGTTCGTCGCGCTGCCTTCGCTGCTGTACATGAACTCGGGCTGGTTCCAGTTCGGCTACCGGTTCGCGCTCGACTACCTGGTGTTCCTGGTGCTGCTGATCGCGATCGGCGGCCGGCCGCTCGGGCGGGTCGCGAAGGCGTTGATCGTCGCCGGCATCATCGTCAACCTGTTCGGCGCGTACACGTTCGCGCGGCGCGGCCAGTACTACGGCGGTCAGAACACCGTCGTGCTCACCAATTGACCGGATAGCCCGGTCAATTGATCTTCACGGCCGGAACGGCTGCTCGTCCTTGCCGCGGACCGGGTTCGCGAGCCGACGCGCGACCGCGTCTTGCTCGTCCTTGGTCAGCCGGCGGACGTAGACACCCGCGGCGTCGATGCTGCGCGCTCCGAAGAAGCCCTCGGACACCGCGTACTCGACCTCGATGATCATGTACGGGTCGTCGCCGATCCACATCAGCTCGTGCTTGCGCGGGATGCCGACCCACGACGACAGTGTGAACTTGTCGCGGGAGCCGTCGTCGTTGAGGACGACCATCGTGATGCGCTCGGTCGCGGTCATGGGGCAGCTGACCGTAGCACTGTCAGGAAAGGCCGAGTACGGACTGCATGTCGTAACGGCCCGGCGGCTTGCCGACGACCCACGCCGCAGCCCGCAGCGCGCCATTCGCGAAGATCGCACGCGACGACGCGCGATGCGTGATCTCGATTCGCTCGGCCGGGCCGAAGAAGTGCGCCGTGTGCTCACCGATCACGTCGCCACCGCGCACCGTCTGGACGCCGATCTCGCCGCGCGGGCGCGCCCCGATGTCGCCGTCGCGGCTGTGGCGCTTGACGGCGTCGTAGTCGGCCTCGTGGCCAGCCGCGATCGCACGCGCGATCGACAGCGCGGTGCCCGATGGTGCATCGCGCTTGCCGCGGTGATGGGTCTCGACGACCTCGGCATCCCAGTCGGGCCCGAGCACGCGCGCGGCCTGACGGACCATCCCGAGCACGAGGTTCACGCCGAGCGAGAAGTTCGAAGCCACGACGATCGGCGCGACCTGCGCGAGCGCTTCGAGCGCGGCTTCGTCCTCGGCCGTGAGGCCCGTCGTGCCGATCACCGCGGCGTGGCGCCGGGCGCGCGCGGTCTGGGCCGCGATCCGGGTCGCGGTGGGCGACGTGAAGTCGACGTAGACGTCGCTCGCGTCAAGTGCGGCGGCAAACTCGGCACTCGCGACGATGCCGGGCGCGACCTCGCCGCCGAGCCCTGCTGAATCCGCGCGATCGACCGCCGACGTGATCCGGACATCGCTGCGACCGGCTGCGGCTTCGATCACGGCCCGGCCCATCCGGCCCGACGGACCGAGCACGCAGACCCGCGCGGTCACAGCATGCCCAGGGTCTTGAGCTCGACTTGCAGCTGCTCGATCAGGCCCGGCGAGGCCGCGACGAGTGGCAGCCGGACGTCGACCGTGCAACGGCCGAGGATCGACAGCGCCGCCTTGGTGGGCGCCGGGCTCGGCTCGGCGAACAGCATCTGGTTGATCACGCGGAGCTCGTGGTGGCGCTTGCGTGCGCGATCCCAATCTCCTGCCTTGACGGCGTCCCACATGTCACTCATCGCGCGCGGCGCGACGTTGGACACCACGGAGATCACGCCGCGAGCGCCGACCGCGTAGAGCGGGAACGCGGTGCCGTCATCGCCCGACAGGACCGCGATCCGCTCGCCGACCCGCGCGACCAGCTCGCTACCGCGCACCAGGTTGCCCGTGGCATCTTTGATCGCGACGATGTTCGGCAGATCCACGAGCCGGAGCACGGTGTCGGTCAGCAGATCGCACGCGGTCCGCGTGGGCACGTTGTAGAGGACGATCGGTAGCTTCGTCGACTTCGCGATCGCCTCGAAGTGGCGGAACAGCCCTTCCTGCGAGGGGCGGTTGTAGTACGGCGTCACGTGCAGCAGCGCGTCGGCGCCGGCGTCCTCGGACGCCTTGGTCAGCGCGAGCGCCTCCGACGTCGCGTTGCCGCCCGCACCGGCGACCACCGGGACGCGGCCCTTCGAGGCCTTGACCATCGCGGAGATCACGGCGACATGCTCGTCGACATCGAGCGTGGCGGACTCGCCGGTGGTGCCGACGGCGACCAGGCCGTCGACGCCATTCTCGATCTGCCAGTCGACCAGCCTCGTCAGCGTGTCGAAGTCGACCTTGCCGTCGCGGAACGGGGTGACCAGTGCGGTGAGACAGCCTTCGATCGCGAGCTTGCCCATGTCTTCCTCGGTGTGACGTGCATACATCCAACGTCTCCGCCCGCAAAGCAATTCCGGTTGACGCCGACGGCGCAAATGAATCAGATTGCGGGACCATGCGCATTGTCGTCGTACTCCTGCTCGCGGCCTGCTCCGGCGAGATCGCAGGTACGACCGACGGCGGCACGGACAGCGGCCCGCTGATCGACGCCCCGGTCGACTGCAAGGCGGCACTCGCGTTCTACGGCGTGACGTTCACCGAGGGCGGCGCGAGCCCCGGGATCGCAGACCCGATCACCGCGCAGGTCCCGATCGGCGGGATCACGTACCGCGTGCTCGGTGCCAACAACCCGCGGCAGACGCTGTACGGCGACTGCACACTGGTTCGCTCACTCGCCGAGGCCGCACCGATCTTCGCAGCGCGCGGCATCGTCGAGGTCGCAGATCTCGGCATCTACAACTATCGCTGCATCGGCGGCGGCGCGCCGCCCAACAGCCCCAAGGGCATCTCGCAGCATGCCTATGCCAAGGCGATCGACATCGCGGGCGTGACGACCACGACCGGCGACTTCTTCTCGGTCAACGACGACTGGGTGATCGATCCCAATGCCCAGGAGACCTGCATGGCGCCGGCCGAGCCGGGCAAGGACCAGTTCCTTCACGAGCTGATCTGCGCGCTCAAGGCCGCCCGGGTGTGGAACATCGTGCTGACGCCGAACTACAACGCGGACCACCGCAACCACTTCCACGTCGACCTCACGCCGGAATCCGACTTCATCGAGCTCCGGCACTGAGCCGAACTACGACTCGTGCCGCGGATCCGGCGGGAGGTTCATCATCTCCTCCGGGAACCGGCCCGCGATGTACGCGAGGATGTCGCGGATCGACAGCAGGCCGAGCACGTGGCCGTGATCGTCGACGATCGGGAGATGGCGGCGGCGACCCTGGGTCAGCCGGCGCATCGCCTCGGCGAGCGAGTCGGACTTCCGGATCACCATCGGGTGCGCCGTCATCACATCCTTGACCTCGACATGCGACCACAGCGCGTCGTTGTGATCGATGCGGTTCAGCAGATCGCGCTCGGTGAAGATACCGACCAGCGCGCCCTCGTCCTCGATCAGCACGCAGCCACGTCCGTGCGTGCGCATCGCGTCGACCACCTTGAACATCGGCGCGTCGGGCGGCACCCGGGCGTGCGACCGCGCGCTGAGCTCGCCAACGGTGGCCGCGGCGACGACGTCCATCGCGGTCACGCATCACCTCCGAGGTCGACCATGTCGGACGGATCGCCGGTGAGGCGTACCGCGCGCGGCGTGTCGTCGATCTCGTCGAAGATCTCGCCGAGGTGACGCATCACATCCCACACGGTCAGCACGCCGAGCACGACACCTTCGTCATCGACGATCGGCACGTTGCGAAACCCCTCGACGGCCATCCAGTTGATCGCGAACGCGATGCCGTCCCACGGTCGTAATGTGCGAGGCGACGCGGTCATCACCGCGGACAGCGCGATGCGTTCGGGATCTCCGCGCTCGGCGGCGACGCGGTTGAGAAAGTCTCGACTGGTGAAGATGCCGGCGAGCCTGCCATGTCTCATCACGAGCACGCAGTCGTGAGCCTCGCGGCTCATCGCATCGAAGGCCCGCGAGACCGCGTCGGTCTCCGCGAGTCTCGGCACCTCACAAGTCCACCCGATCTCCTCGATGGTCCGCTGCAGCCGTCGCATGGTGACCCCCTCCTCGTTCGTTAGATGTCCGGTCATCCACGATGCCGAGTCCCTCGACAAACCACAACCATCGAATCGCCCGAGCGGTCGATCGGGCGTCGGCGCACGCCAACCGCAAGCCCCGGTACTAGATTCGCGACGCGAGTAACGCGGTCCCGTTGCGCAGCGGCAGCTCGATCGCGAACCGTGCTCCACCGCCCGGGACATCGGAGACCGCGATCCGGCCTCCGTGATCGGACACGATGCGGTGCACGATCGCGAGGCCCAGCCCGGTCCCGCCCTTGTTGTGCTTGGTCGTGAAGTACGGAGCGAACACCCTGTCCTTGAGGTCACCCGGCACGCCGGGCCCGTTGTCCTCGACGACGAGCATCGCGCGATCGCCCGCGTCACCGAGCCGGGTCGAGACCAGGATCTTGCCGCCGGTCCGCGAACCGATCGCATCACGCGCATTCTCGACCAGGTTCAGCACGACCTGGTTGACCTGGCCCTTGTCGGCATCGAGGCGCGGAAGCTCCGAGAGCGCGACCTCGATCGGGACGGTGCCGAGGTACAGCGTGGTCGCGGAGCGCACGACCTCGTTGAGATCTACCCGCTGGAAGTCCGGCTTCGGCATCCGCGCGAAGTCCGAGAACTCGGCGACGATGTGCTTCAGGCGATCGGCCTCCTGGAGCACGGTCGTCGTCGACTCCTCGAGGATCTCGTCGAACGACGGGTGCTTGATCTTCCAGGTCTTGCGCAGGTTATCCATCGCCATCTGGATCGGCGTCAGCGGGTTCTTGATCTCGTGCGCGAGCCGGCGCGCGATCTCCTGCCACGCCGCGATCCGCTCGGCGATCACGAGCCGGTCCTTCGACACCTTGAGATCCTCCATCATGAAGTTGAACGCGCTGGCGACCGCGCCGACCTCGTCCTTGCTGCGCACCGGTACGCGGTGATCGAGATCGCCGCGCGCGGCGGCGAGCGATCCGGCGACCAGCGCATCGAGGTCGCGCGCGGTGCGGCGCGCGACGATGATGCCAAGCAGGATCACGGCGACCAGGGCCGCGACCGCGAGGCCGATCGACGTGTACGTCAGCTTGCGCAGGATCGCGGGATCGTTGCTCGCGACCACGATGTCGACGTGGGCGATCGGCTTTGCGTCGTTCCCGCGGCCGGGAGTGAATCCCGGCCCGTCGATCTTTGGTCCCAGCAGATCGATGCGGATCGGTGGATCACCGCCGCTCGGCCACGGCGCCGCCGACGGCATCAGCACCTCGCCAGTCCGCGCGACGACCCGCGCGTCGACCCGGGGGCCGCGCACCGAGGCCAGCAGCTCGGGCTCGAGCTCGCGTCCGACCCACATCGCGACGGCCTTGCCTCGATCGGTCACGACGCGCGCGGCCTTGATCACGAGGATCGTCTTCTCGCTGGTCGGGCTCGCGACCTCGTCGCGCGAGAAGTACGGGTCCTTGTTGCGTGCCTGCTCGCGGACCTCCGGCGCGCGCTCGTTCAGCGTGTTCTTGTTGTGGGCCGAGATCAGCACGCGATCGCCGGGGGTCTCGGTGACGGTCAGGATGTCGAGCGACAGGCCCTCCATCACGTTCTTGCTGTTCCCCTGCAGCTTGTCGAGCGTCGTCCGGCCCGAGGTGTCTCGTACCTGGAGCTGCTGGTTCACCATCGCGGTCAGCATCTCGCCGACCAGCGGATGCTTCGGCGTCGCCACCGACTCGACGGCCTGCGTGATCTCGGCCGCCAGCTGATCGACCTGGCGCTGCATCAGCTTCTGCACGCTCGCGCGCAGGTCGTCGTACTCCTGGCGGTAGCTGTCCGCGATCACCTGGCGCGTGACCACGGCGGCGACGGTGATCGGCACGAGCGCGGCCAGCGCGAGCGCGAGCGTGAACCGCGCGGAGAGCTTCACGGCTTGCCCTTCGCGGTCACGGGGGCGCCGAACAGGAAGACTTCGGCGAAGCACGGGCGCGCGCTGGCATCGAACACGAGCCCGCGCACGTCGGTGCGATGCGACAGCCGGATCCCGCGGAACACCAGCGGCACGATCGGTAGCCGCTCGGCGAACGCCCTGCGCAGCGCCGCGGGATCGAACGCGTGAGTCGCGGCCCAGTCATCGTTGCCAGCGGCGAACGCAGCGCTCCACCAGATCTGTGCGCTGCTGATCGGCGACGCGAGCTGGCCGATCCACAGATCGGTGGTGCCGCGCGCGATCCGATCGCGGTGCGTGCTCGCCGAGACCGCGGAGATCACCGCGGAGATCCCGAGCTTCTGCAGCGCGCGCACGAGGCGGCCCGCGAACTCGCGGTCGTCGGGGCGGGTATCCTCGACCAAGATCTCGAGCTTGAGCCGCGCGCGCTGCGCGGGAGCCAGCGAGCGCACGCGGGTCGCGGCATCCGCGAGCGCGGCCTGCGCGGCGACCAGATCGCCGGCTCGGCCCGCTGGTGCCAGGGTCGCGCCGCCGGCTTGCGCGGGCACCGGCTCGCGCGTCGGCTCGACTTGCTCGCCCGAGGTGATCGGCGTCAGCGAGTCCCGGACCAGCGCGTGATCGAGAGCGCGGCGAAACGCGCGGTCGCCGAGCACGTCGGCGTGCGCATGCCCGAATCCGGCGAACACCAGGATCGCGGGTGGCGCCACGGTCTCGGCGGCGCGGAACTTGGGCTGCGCGCCGGCGAACGCGGCGACCCCGCGGGACGACAGGTGGACGTTGCCGGTCTCGAACTGGCGAACCTCGCCATCGGGCGTGTCGAACCAGTGCAGCGTCAGCCGATCGAGATACGGCCGCCCGGCGAAGTGAAGCTCGAATGCGCGCAGCGTCAGCCGGCGGCGCGTGCGATCGAGGGCCTCGAATGCGAACGGCCCCGAGCCGACCGGGCGCTCGCCAGGTGCCTTGCCGTGCTTGGTCACCGCCGTCTGCGGCAATGCGAGCCAGGTCGGTAGCAGCGCCGATGGCGCGCGCAGCGTGATCTCGACCGCGTCGCTGGTCGCCCGGACCGACGCGAGCTGCGCGAGCAGCAACCGCGCCTGCCCGGTGCGCGCGCGCTCGAGCGAGGCCGCGACATCCTGGGCCGACAGGAGGCTGCCGTCGTGCAGCGCGATGCCGCGGCGGATCGCGATCGTCGCGACCCGCTGGGTGGCGTCGAGCACCGGTGGACCCTCGGCGAGGTGCGGCTGCGGCTGGCCGCGCCCGTCGAGCCGGTACAGGTTGTCGAACACGAGTTGCGTGACCGTGAGCTCGGCGTGGCTCGCGACCGCGACGGGGTCGAGGCTGACCGGGGCACCGAGCAGCGAGGCGTCGACCGTGCCGCCGTAGTGGGGCCGGGTCTCCGCGTGGGCGACCGTGGCGTACGCGAGCGCGACCGCAGCGAGCCGCCCGATCAATTCAGCCTCCACAGATCGATCACGGTGGCGCCTGCGAGCCGGACCGCGGCGATCACATGGACGCTGCCATCCCCGTCGCTGTCGAGGCTGGCGAGCCCGGCGACCCCGCCGGTGAACTTCTTGCGATACAGCGGCTTCTTCGGATCTCCACCGACCGAGTGAACCTTGATCGTGTCCGGATCGCCCGGCGCGCTCGCACTCGACACGATCACGTCGGGCGTGCCATCGCGATCGACGTCCGCGAGATCGAATGCGACGCCGACGCCGGTGTAGTCGTGCCCGCCGATCGCCTTGCAGGCGGTCGCGGGACAGCTCTCGACCGCGACCGCGAGCTTGCCGGTCAGCGCGAGCTCGGCGCGCACGCGCAGCGGCTGGCCGAGACGGTCGACGAGGTCCGCGCGGCAGCGCACCGCATAGGTGCTGGTGGTGTAGTGATTCCTGCCGGCCACCAGCTGCGCGCGCTCGCCGGGACACACCAGGAACCCGGGGCCGCCAGGCTGCGCGACCAGCACGCGCTTGCCCTGCTGGACCTGCCACGTTGCACGCAGCTCGCTCGCGAACCCGGACACCGCGGCGACCAGGACCCCCTGCTCGAACACCGCCGTGCCGACGGCGTCACGTGGTGCCGGCACCACGCGGTCGCCGGCGAATGCGACCCGCCCGAGCTCGACCAGCCGCCCGCTGCGGATCTCGAACGCGATCACGTGGCGCGCGGTCACCGCGTAGAGCTCGGCCCGCTTGTCGCCGTCGAGATCGCCGGCCACCAGCGCGACCAGCGGTGCACCGAGCTCGACCGACGCCAGCTTCTGGGCTTTCCATTTGTTGGCGATCGGGACCGGCGGCACGAGCTTGGTGCCCGGGCGGCTGCGAGCTCGCCGAGCCGGGTCCGACGCGCGTCGCGAGCGTCGCGATGTAGTCATCCTGCGGACCCGCCGCCGCCGTGGTCGCGAGACCGAGTGCCGCTGCGATGATCGCTCCGCGGGCAAGCGAGATCATCTGTGACCTGTCCTGGGTGACCGGGCCCGGCTTCTCGGTCTGACTGCCTCGAAGCCTCCGGTCAAGTTACGGCTTCGCTTCCGGCTCGGGTTCCTCGGGTGGAAGCTCGTCGTACTCGCCCTGGACCAGGTTGTCGCCGGTGACGTCGCCGTCGTTCGGCGCGACCTCGGTGGGGGCGGTGCCCTGGACGAACACCTCGGTCATGATCCGGTTCTTCGGGAAGCCTTCGGGCGCGAGCTTGCCGCTCTGGCGATCGATCTTGGCCTCCACGATCTTGGCCGGGCGCGGGAACGACTTCTGCTGCAGGCCCATCGTCTTCGCGACGTCGACGAACACCGGGACCGCCGTCGTTCCACCGGTCTCGCGACCCATCGGGCGGTTGTCGTCGTAGCCGATCCACACGCCGATCGCGTAGTCAGGCGTCATCCCGATGAACCACACGTCTCGCGCGTCGTTGGACGTGCCGGTCTTGCCGGCGATCGTCAGCTTGAGCTTGTTCGCCGCAGCCGCGGTGCCGGACGTGACGACGGATCGCATCATGTCGGTGATCACGTAGGCGATCTCGGGCTTCACGGCCTGCTCGCCGACCGCGGGCGGGGTGGCCTTGCCATCGATCGCGTCGACGAACCTTGGCTTCGCCGCGATGCCGCCGGCACCGAACGTGGCGATCGCGTTGGTCATCTCGAGCGGCGTCACCTCGCCGGAGCCGAGCGCGAGCGACAGCGTGGTCGGTAGCTTGCTGGAGATCCCGGCGCGCCGCGCCATGTCGCCAACCGCGCCCGCCTTGACCTTCTCCATCTGGTCCATCATCCGGATCGCGACCGTGTTGATCGACTTCGACAGCGCGAACCGCAGGAGCACGTCACCTGCGAACTTGCCGCTCTCGTAGTTCTTGGGAATCCACTGCTCGATCCGATCCGGCGCGTCATTGACCGAGGACGCCGCGGTGTACATCCGCGCGCCACCTTGATCGAGCTGGTTCGCCGCGCCGAGCTCGAGGCCCGCCGCGTAGACGAACGGCTTGAACGAGCTGCCGGGCTGGCGGTGCGCCTGGGTCGCGCGGTTGAACCCCGCGACGCGTGACGCGTAGCCGCCGACCAGCGCGCGCACCTTGCGGGTCTTGAGCTCGAGGATCACGATCGCGCCCTCGGCGCCCGGCCCGAACGTCACGCGCTGCTTGGCATGCTTCGGCGCCGCAGCCTTCTTGTCGGCCGCCGCGGCCATCACCTCGACCACGTCTCCGCGCTTGAACCGCTCGCTCGGCTTGAGCGCATTGCCAGCCTCATCGGGCGGGTTGAACCGCGTGTCGTCGGCGCCGCCCAGCATCAGCGACGCCTGGTAGCCACCGAGATCGACGACCACCTCGTTGTCCTCGTCGTGCACCGCGGTCACCACCGCGTCATAGCGTTCGCTCTTTGCGGGACCCTTCGATGGGAGCTTTTTTGTCAGCGCCGCGATCGCGGCGTCGATCTTCTCCGGCTTCACGGTGCGTGCCGCGCGTCCGACCTTGTGCCGCTTGTCGAGCGCGCGGAGCCCGGTCTGCAGCGCCTTCTGCGCGTTGGCGTGCATCGTCGGATCGACCGTCACACGGACCGTCGCGCCGAGCGTGGTGAGCGTTGCCTCGCCGCGCTCCGCGATCAGCTCCTTCTTCGCGAGCTCCACCCACTCGGGGGCCGTGTTCATGTACGGGAACGGCGTGGCGACGACCTGGATCGGTGCGTCCATCGCCTTCTGCGCCTCGGGCTGGGTCAACTTGCCGATCTTGACCATCTGGCCGAGCACGTACATCTGGCGCTCCTTCGGCCGCAGCTTCTTCGCGATCAGCGCGTTCGCGATCACCTCCGGCTCCTTGGGCATCCCGGCGAGCACCGCGGCCTCCGCGACCGTGATCTTGTCGACGTCCTTGCCGAAGAAGTAGCGCGACGCCTCCTGGATCCCGTAGCGGCCGTGGCCGAAGTAGATCTGGTTCACGTACAGCGTCATGATCTCCTCCTTCGACAGCGACTTCTCGAGTCGGCGCGCGAGGATGATCTCCTGGATCTTGCGCTTGAACGTGCGCTCCGGCGTGAGCAGGAACGTCTTCACGACCTGTTGCGTGATGGTCGACGCGCCCTGCGTCTTCTTGCCGGCACGGATGTTCGCCCAGAACGCGCGGAACATGCCGTAGTAGTCGACGCCCTCGTGCTGCCAGAACTTGTTGTCCTCGGCGGCGACGAACGCATTCACCACGTGCGGCGGTAGCTTTTCGTACGGGACGAACGTGCGGCGCTCGGTGAAGATCTCGCCGAGCCGATGACCGTCCTTGTCGACGATCGTCGTGACCTGCTTCGGCTTGTAGTCGGCGAGCTTGCGGTAATCCGGCAGGCTCGGATCTCGGCCGTACATCCAGAACACGAACGCGACGGTCGCGACCATCAGCAGCAGGCCGCTGAAGCCGACGATCGCCGACCACTTCATGATCTTGATCCACAGCGGGCGGCCCCTGACGGGCGGCCTCTGGCCCGCGCGGGTGGGCTTCTTCGATCGCGACTTCTGAGAGGCCGATCGCTCGGCCGTTGGGGTCCACATCCGGTTGGTCGATCTTTGCTGCAAGGTGGATACCGCGCTAGCCGTGGATTCTCCCTCGGTTGCGTCCACATTGCCACATCACGGTGTGTCCGCCAGCACGCGCTCCAGGATGCCCGCGGCGTTGCGGATCTTGTGCGCGAACCAGCGCGCACGGAGCTCGCGACGCCGCTCGTCAGGCAGATCACCCAGCGCTCCGATCGCCGATCGCCGGCGCGCCGCGATCCGGCTCATCGCCAGCGCGACCGTCACGCTCAGGTTGAAGCTCTCCGTGAAGCCGTACATCGGGATCCCGATCGCCTCGTCGCACGCCGCGAGTGCGGCCGGCGTCAGCCCGGCGTGCTCGTTGCCGAACGCGACCGCGATCGGACGGGTGACGTCGACGTCGTCGATCGTGTGCGGCCCACCCGGCGTCGTCCCGTAGATCTTGAACCCGCGCTCGCGCAGCGCCGCCATCGGCGCGATCGGATCGCGCCAGCGCTTGATATCGATCCAGTCGTCGGCGCCGCGCGTGATCCCGCGCGCCACGCCGAACGCGGTCTCCTCGTGGGGCTCGATCACGTGCAACTCCTGCAAGCCGATCGCCTCCGTGGTGCGGATCGTGGCGACCGCGTTGTGCGGATCGTAGGTGTCCTCGACGATCGTGACGACCGAGGTCAGCCGCGCCGCGAGCACCAGGTCGATCCGCGCGATCCGCTCGGGCGTCACCATCGACTCGAGCGCGGCGCAGATCGCGTCGGGCCCGCGGGCGGCGATCCATTGATCGATCGTGGGGGGCATCGGCGCGGCACACTACCAGGCAAATCTCTCATCAGAAACGTCACTTTGCGTGTGGTCGGGCCATTGGACCTGTGTTAGCTCATCGACATGCCGGTGATGGATGGGCGTTCCAGGTACACGGTTCAGATCCTGCTCGAGGCACCGATGGCGATCGACGCCTGGGATCTCCACGAGCGGTTGTGCGCGTGGCGACCTGATATCGAGATGCTCGGGGAGCGCGCGCTGTTCGCGATCCCGACCGGAGATCTCCCGCTGCTCGTCCACATCTTCCCGGCCGAGCTCGATACCTACGCATCCTCGCTGTGTGACGCGCTGACGTGGAGCCCGAGCTGGCGGTGGGACGAGCTGTCGCGCCGCTGCCCGGCCTCGATCGCGATCGCGATGATCGCGCAACGGCCGATCAATCACGCCAGCCTGCTGCTCACCTTCCTCGCCGTGCTCGACATCGTGTTGAGCTCGTTCGAGCCCGCGCTCCGCGAGGCCGCCGTGTTGCACTGGTTGCCATCGCAGCAGCTGCTGACATACGACCGCTACCGGATGCTGCGGATCGAGCGCGGGCCGTGCGGCCCGGCCGTCAACATCCGGATCGTCAACGCGACCGGACACCCGGGCGAGCTGCTGGCCGACACCGTCGGGCTCGCGGACCTCGGCCTGCCGGATCTCCAGATCGTGTTCACGGACCGCGATCCTGCCGAGATCGAAGGCCAGCTGCGGGAGTTCGTGCGCACGGTGTTCGTCGGCGATCGACTGGACTGCGGCTGGATCGAGGAGAGCTCGCTGGTGCCGCCGATGCGCGACGCGTTGACGCTCCAGCTCGATTAGCGATCCCGCGCGTGTCACAACCGCGCGATGCGGCTGCTCGTCAGCGTCGGTGTCGTTATGGCGTGTGGACCCCCGCCGGCGCCGGTCATCGTGCGCGGCACGCCGCCACCGATCGTCCCGCGGGTCACCACGCCGCTGGCATGTCGGAGCGCGGTGCGGAATGCTCCACCCGTGGTCGGCGATGCGCAGGGCAATCCGCTCGAGCTGGTTCCGGTCGAGAGCTGGCACACCTACGCGGCCGGCTGGGCCGGCGAGGAGCTGCTGCTCGTCCGCCGGGTCAGCGAGCTCGGTTACGGCGATCGCTCGCAGAGCGCGCTCGAGCGCTGGTCACCTGCCGACCCGACGGCGCCGCGTGCGCGCACGTTGCTGCCCGGCGACGCGCGCATCCCGCGATCACGCCCGACGGTGCGCACGCGGTGCTCGGGCTGACCAATGCGATCGCGATCCACGATGCGCGGACCGGTGCCCGCGAGACAGGGTTCGCGGTCGCCGGCACGCCCACCCGGCTCGCGACCGCAGGCGCGGGTGACGCGCTCGTGACCGCCGCGGCGATCGAGCACCGCGTCCTCGTGCTCGACCGGCGAGGCGGCGCGCTCGACTCGTTCGAGATCGCCGGCACGACGCCGACGATCCAGCGCAGGTACCGCAACGCCGAGCATCCCACGCACCACGACAACATCCTGCGCGACTCGCCGAGCTGGGTCGAGGCGATCGCACTCAGCCGCGATGGTAGGTATCTCGCGATCGGCGGCTCGGACTCGACGGTGCGGCTCCACGATCGCCGCGCGCGTGGCGCCAACCCGAAGCGGCTCGCCGTCGCGTGGACGTATCGCGAGCGTCGGCACCAGGGCGGCAACCCGGATCTCAACCCGCCGCTCGCGATGCAGTTCTCGGGCGACGGCAAGCGCCTGTCCGTCGTGTATCGCAAGGGTGACGTCGTCACGTGGGACGTCGCGCACGGCAAGCAGCTCGCGAAGCTCGCCGGTACCTGCAGCGCCGAGGAGCTCGTGGTGTTCGCGAATCGCTACGAACCCGTGACCGCGCCGCCGCGCGCGACGACCCCCGAAGATCTCGCCGAGTGCGGCCCGGCCACGACCGCGGCGATCGCACCCGACGGCTCGTGGTACGCGTCGCACATCGACCTCGTGCGCGTGCGAACGTTCCCCGCGGGCAAGTCGCTCGCGATGATCCGCGAGGTCACGCTGCCGGGCATGCTCGAGATCTCGCGCGCCGGCCAGCTCGCGATGGTCGACCTCTACGGACGGGTCGCCTTGTGGACGGCGGCCACGGGTTACCGCGAGCTGTTGCCGACCCCGATCTCGACCAGCGCGCTGGTGCCCGTGCTGTCGCGCACCGGCCGCGTGCTCACGTTCCCGCTCGGCGAGCGCCTGGTGGCGTGGGATGTCGCCGCGGATCGCGAGCTCGCCATCGCGGGCCTGGTCGCGGTGTCCGACGACGGCACGCGGACGATCGCCCGCACCCCGAGCGCGCTCGCGCTGACGGTCGGCACCATCACCAGCAAGCTCGCACTCCCTGGCCGCGCGATCGAGCTCTCGCGCGGCGGCACGCACGTGCTCGCGACGACGGAGACTGGCATGATCGTCCGTGATCTCGATCGCGGGACCGAGGCGACGATCGCAGTGCCTCATCACACGCACCATGTCCTCCGCGCGGATGGCCGCCGGCTCGCCACGTTCGGCAAGCAGCAGCCGCTCCAGATCTGGGACACCGCGACCGGCACCGTGCTCGAGACCCTGGAGCCCGGCATCGAGGCAGTCGCGTTCTTCGCGGATGGCCGGCGCTACCTGACGGCGGCGAGCGCGAAGCACCAGGTCACCGCGAAGATCCGCGAGCTCGGTGGCAAGCGCGTGACCGAGCTCGCGTTCACCGGCTGGCTGGCGAGGTCGACATCGCGCCCGACGACAGCGAGCTGCTGATCGGCTTGCAGGATCGCGTCGTGCGCCACGCCGTCGTGCATGGCACGCAGGTCGAGGTCGCGGCCGCGGGCCAGCGGATCGTCCGCTACGTCGGCGACGGCATGATCGCGCTCGAGGGTTTCCACCAGATCGAGCTCCGTCGCGGCGACGAGGCGCTGACGCTCGTCGCGCGCCTCTACCCGCTCGCCTCCGGCGGCTACCTGGTCGCCAGCGTCGCCGGTGCCGTCCACGGCAGCCCCGAGGCGCGCGACAGCATCGTGTCTCGCGTCGTCGGTAGCAAGCCCGCGCTCCTCACCGGTCGCGAGACCTGGGATCTGTGGGCGCGTCCCGAGACGTTCGCGTGCGCGATGGCCGGCGAGATCGCCACGCCACCCAGTCCGCGTTGATGTCGGGTGTCGTACAACAAGCGTCATGATCACGTTGTCGACACTGGGGATCTTGCTCGCCGCGCTCGCCGCTTGCTCGAGCTCGGAACCAGCGCCGAGACGCGTCAAGGCCGAGCCGGTCGCAGCGATCGACGCGAGGCCCATCGATGCACCGCCGGTCGTGGAGGTTCCCAGCGCCCCCGACGCTCCGCCGCAGAGCGTCGAGGACATCCTCGGGCAACTGCAGTCGGATGATGGTACCGGCCACGGTCCCTTGATGGACCAGCGAGGGTCGTCCGCGGGCGCGTCACCTCGCGCAAGAGATACACCCGGCAGCGAGCGCAAACCTCGGATCTCCATCGCGAGCAAGCAGAAGCTCGACACGCGGAGCACGCTCGATGTCGACACGATGCTCGCCGCCGTCCGCGATCAAGGGCTCGCAGGGATCAAGCGTTGTTATCTCGCTCATGCCAAGCAGCACCCAGACGACCGGGCCTCGCTGACGCTGCAGCTCGTGGTCGACCCGCGCGGACACGCGACCGAGGTCGATGCAAGCGGGGTCAGCGCGACGGTCGAAACTTGCACGGAGGCCGAGATGCGTCGCTGGCGGTTTCCGCAGCCGAAGACCGCCACCGGGGCCGCGACCGAAGCCCGGTTCCGGATCGAATTGAAGCTCCTGTTCGAGTGAGCCGGCGGCGCCCATCGCGGCAGTGCTGTAGCATTTGCCCCGATGCGATGGATGCCCTGGATAGTCGCGATGGCGATCACGCTCGGCTGCGGCCGCAAGGACGAGCCGGGCTCGCCGCCGAAGCTGTCGTCGGATGCGGTCGTCGCCGTGCCGTCCGCCGACGCCGCGAGCACTGACTTCCCGGATGTCGAGCCAACGAGTCCGCCACCCAAGCCAACGGTCAAGCCAGGCAAGGGCGACTGCAAGGTCGAGTACGCACCGAAGCCGACGCGCGATCCGAACCCGATGTGCAAGGTGCCCGCGCTGAAGTTCCGGATGGGCACCGACGACCCCGACGACAAGTTCCGGGCAGAACGTCCGGCGTTTGATGTAGAGCTCAGCGCGTACTACATCGATCAGTTCGAGGTCACGACCGATCAGATCGCGCACTACCTCAACGCGGTCGGGGATAACACTTGTGGCGATGGCCCAGCGGGTCAGTGCTTCTGTGTGAAGGGTTGCTGGCCCGGCGATTTGGAACGCTCGGGTGACCGCTTCGCAATCATCGCGGGACGTGAACGCGTCGCCGCCCGGCACGTGAGCCTCGAGGGTGCGCGGCGCTACTGCGCATGGCTTGGTAAACAGTTACCGACGGAGGCGCAGTGGGAAGCCGCAGCGCGGTTCGATCCCGCAACGGGCACGGTCATCGAGTACCCGTGGGGTGGCACCTACGAGAAAAATCGCGCTAACGAAGGCGACAAACCCGTCCAGGTCGGGGCCTATGACGGCACTGACGGCCGGGGCGATGGCGCGTCCCCGATGGGCATACATGATCTTGCGGCAGGTGTTGCCGAGCGCATCGACGGCTGCTGGACAGGCTATCCACTCTGCAGCTCACCGCCATGCAAGGATCCCCCGCCAGCACCAATACGACCGGGCTGCAATGGCCTCTACCGGAGCATGGGCGTCGGGCCGAACAACACGCGCGGCACCCATCGCTCTTCCGAGATGTTCCAAGGCACCAGTGGATTCCGTTGCGCCCGAGCGGGTCAGGGCTAGCTCGGAGGTCGCTCGCCGATCCCAAGCCGCACCCTGATCGTGTCACCCTCCCTGAGCTCCTGCATCTCGCCTTGCGCGTTTCGTAACAGGGTGAAGTCGCCTGTAAGCTTGTCCAACCTGAGGACTGCCAGGAACATATGCTGCCGCCCATTCTTCGAAACGGGAGTGATGTCGGTAATGCTGTAGGTGCCGCGGAAGAGCTGGAATGCCACACCGGTCGCAACCACGCTCCCATCTCTGACAGCGAAGGATTTGCGGACGGCGGTCATCACCGCTTCGGAGTCAGTCTCGAGAGACCCCACAAAGTTGGTGTCGGGCCGGTAGTAGAACTGATGATATTCCTTCTGCGCGTTCCCACCGTCGACGAAGATATCAAACACGACGGTAAACTCGTACTTTGGGGCCTGCCCTTGGGCAGCAGTGTTGCCGCTGTTACGGACGTCGAAATCACTGACGAAGGCCAGGTGCTTGCCTCCATCCTGGAGGATGTAGCGCCTTTGGCTGTCCAAGTACTCGAGCGCATCCTCCTGTTTCTTCATCTGGAGGGCGTCCTTGTCCCAGTACAAGACTCGATTCAAGGGTGACAGTAGGTCGGCGAACGATTCGTGCCCTGCGGTCTTGTCCTTCTTCTTGCCGTCCTTGGGTTTGACGCCTTCGTCGAGAGCCGCCTCTCCGCCCTGCTTGCGATTGTCCTGCGGCTTGGTCTTGCCCTCGAGCTCCTCCTTCGACAGCTTGCCGTCGCCATCTGCATCGCGACCCTGACCGCTGTCGCCGAAGCCCTCGTCCTCGGGCTCCTCGCCCCACAGGGCCTCGTCGAGCGACTCCTGATCGCCGCCGGCGCCGTCGCCTGCGCCGTCATCGATTTTCGCCTTGCCCTTGCCCTTGCCCTTGCCCTTGCCGGCCGCGCCGTCCTTCGCCTCCGCTCTCGCAGTCTTCTTCGCAGCCTTCTTGTTGGCATCCGCCTGCTTCTGCTCGCGCAGCCGCCACGCCGCGATCATCTCCTTGTCGGTCGCCGGCGTTGCGGTGGGATTGGCCTTCTTGAACAGCGTGCCGGCCTTGTCGACCCGGTGCTTGAACAGCGCGATCGCGAATGCGCGCTCGGACGGCCAGAGCGGCAGCACGCGCGACTGGCCGGCCTTGTCGGTGATCGTGACCTGGTCGTTCTCGATCAGGTCTGCGAGCTGCGCCGTGCTCAGGAACGCGAGCTTCTGGAGCAGATAGGCCTCTCGCGTCTGGTCGAGCCCGTCCTTCGACTCGGAGAACATCGCCTGGGCCTCGGCGAGCCGGTCCGGATCCGGCGTCGGCAGCTCGTCGACCCGGGTCAGCTCCTTCTCGTCGACCTCCTCCGGCTTCTCGCCGGGCAGCAGATCCTTGTCGGTCTTGCGGTCGGCCTCGCGCGGCATGCTGGTGGCGCCGGCCTTGATGTGCGCCGCCACGTTCTTGCGGAACTTCTCGGCCTCCTCGGCCGTCCGCTGCTTGGCCGCGGGATCATTGGGGTTGGCCTGCTGGGCCTCGTACGCGTTCGCGAAGTCGGTGAAGCCAGCTTCGATCGCTGCCATCTTGGTCTGCAGCTCCTCGGGCTTGATCTTCGTCCCCTTCGGCGGAACCCCGGACTCCTCGGGTAGCAGTCCGAGCTTCTCCATCCGAGCGTGGAGCTCCATCGCGGCCTTGAGCGCCTCGGGCGACTGCTCGCCGAGGAACTCCAGCTCCTCGGCGGACGGCATCTCGCCCTGCTTGCCGTCGGGGCCCTTGATGCCCGCCTTGTCGAGCTTCTTCTTGATCCGCGCGGCGAGCACCGCCTGCTTCGTCGTCGCGTCGTTGCTGAGGTAGGCGAGCGCGATGTCCTTGACGGACATGCTCGACAGCTTGTCGTAGATCGCGCCCGCGTTATCGACGAAGTGATACAGCATCTCCGGCGTGTAAAGGATCGCCTCGGCGGTGCCCTTCGGATCGCGCACGAAGGACTCGACGCCGCGGATGATCTTGATCGCGAGCCCGACGTACGGGATGAACATCGCGAGCCGCTCGAGGAAGCCGAGCGACAGCTCGAGCGTCGCCGACACCGGGTGCGCGGCGCCCGGCATCGCGATCGCCGCGCGGCCGAGCTGCACGTAGTCGCCCGCGAGCAGCGCCTTGCCGAACTTCTTCGACAGCTCGCCCGCGCCGGGAACCTCGAGGTGAATGATCGTCTCGTTCGCCGTCTCGAGGTCGACGAACGACGACAGGATCTCCGGCAGCAGGGGCAGGTCGCCGCACCGGATCGACTCGCCCACCTTCTCACCGCGATTCGCGACCGCCAGCTTGAACAGGTGGTTCTCGAACGAGCCGCGCATGACATCCGGCGTCAGCAGCCCGGCCACCGGCTTGGCATCCGGATCGTCACTCACGATGTCATCGAGGTTCATCAGGATCTGGATCAGCTTCTCCGCGGTCCACCCGACCTCGACCTCGATCTTGCGGGTCTTGCCGGTCTTCTTGCTCGTGTGCGAGGACGAGACGTTGAGGCCGATGCCCATCTGGT
Organism: Kofleriaceae bacterium; assembly: GCA_037720695.1. Classification (GTDB taxonomy): domain Bacteria; phylum Myxococcota_A; class Polyangia; order Haliangiales; family Haliangiaceae; genus JABFXX01. The sequence continues at coordinate 53,376 of JBBJLY010000012.1, forward strand.
CGCCGGTCTCCTCGGGTACGAGGTCCTTGCGATACCCGAGGCTCATCTTGGTCCCGCCGTCCTTTGGCTTCTTGTGCTTCTTCTGGTTGGCGAACCGGCGCTGACGCGGCAGCACCTGTGCGAGCAGCGCCTCGAGGCTGATCGCGAACGTCACCTTGTTGGCGTCGGCGACCTCGATCCCCGGCGCGTGGTCCTGGTCCGCCGGCGGCTTCGACTTCGGCGTGTAGATCATGCCGCCGAGCCGGACGTCGTGCCCGCCATCGGGGAGCTCCACCACGGGGCTGTCCCCGAGCCTGAGCTCGAGGAACTGATCGTCGGACAGGTTGAACTGCTTCAGCGTGTCCTTGAACAGCGGGTGCATCGCGCCGATGCGCTTGGCCTCGACGGGCATCTTCGCGCCCGGCGCCGGCGTCGCGTCCTCGACCTCGAGCGACATCGTGCGGGTCGCGATCCGGAACTCGGTCGGCACCAGGCCCTCGGGCTCGCCACGCGACACGGCATCGACGAGCCCGGTCCAGCCAAACGTCGCGTACAGGTGATCCGGATCGCCGTCCTTGCCACGTTGGAGGCGCAGGCCGGCACGCGTGCGCTCGAGCGAGATCCGGCGATCGTTGAGGTCGCCACCGATCCGCGCGCCAGCACCGGCGGTCTTCGCGAGCACCTTGCCCACGACCTCGCCACCCTTACGCGCCATCTCGGCGACCTTCGCCTCGATCTGATCGAGGAACCAGCCGGCGACCTCGAGCTCGATCCCGCGCCGCGGCGCACGCTTGTCCTTGTCTGCCTTCGGGTCGGCAGCGACCACGGCGATCGAGAGCGCGGCTTCGCTGTTGTTGGCGAAGATCGCGGCCTGCGGGCTGTCGAGCGCCGACCGCATCCACGACGGCTCGGCAGGGACCGCGAAGTCTTCCGTCACCTTCTGCAGCCCGGAGACATCGATGCCGACCCCGACCGAGATCCCGCCGTGCTTGGTCTCGACCTCGGCCTCGTCGGGCACCAGGTCGCCGAGCTCGAGACCGTCGAAGAACCGCGACAGCCGCCACCTCGCGTGACCGTGCGGCTGCATGTTCTCGCGCTTGGTCTTGCCATCTGGCTGCGGGCCGAACCCGATCACGAGGCTGTTGGTCGCGCGGCACTTGTCCCACAGGATCTGGACGCCGTTGCCGTCCTTCAGATCTGCCGGTGCCTTCGGGCCGAGCGTCTTGACCAGCTTCTCGAGCGAGCCGGTGTCGACATGCATCACGAGGCCGCGATCGCTGCCGATCACCTTCGCGAACATCGCCGCGGTCGTCGCGTTCTCCTGGATCAGGTCGACGTCGAGGTCCGCGCCCTTCGGCGCTCCGAGGTGCTCGCGCACGACCTCCGGCGCGTCGAACCGCGCCTCGGCGAACGTCCGGCCCTTGGGCCGCTGCGCCAGGACCTGACCGGCTTCCTTGTCCTTTGGCGCGGGATGATCGCCGTCGACGACCTGTCCGTACTCGAGGCTGGCGACCGTGTTGCCCTTCGAGGTCACCTGGAAGCTCATCTCGACCGGCACGACATCCGCGGGCTGGAATCCGTCGAGCAGCTTGGTCAGCGCGAAGCCGATGTGCGCCTGGTTGTCCCACAACCGCAGCACGCCATCGCCACCGAGCTTGATCTGGATGTCGGTGCCTTTCCGCGCGCGCCCCGCCGGGAACTTGGACTTCAGCCACTCCCAGGCGCGGGCGAACGGCGCCAGGATCCGGTCGAAGTCGATCGTGAAGCTCAGGCGATGATGGCCGCCGAACAGATCGCGGATCGCGTCGCCGAGTCCCGACAGATCGATCGAGATGCCGAGGCCGTGATCGATGCCGAACACCTCGAAGCTGAACTCCGGCAGGCGCGGCAGGTCGAGATCGAGCCCTTCGAACAGGCGGCGCAGCTGGAGCGACGGCAGCGAGATCTTGTCGAGGAAGCTGCCGTCGAACGGCACCTGAGGCAACCACGACAGCGAGAACCCAGGCAGGCTCGGAAACCGCAGCTCGCGCAGATCGGGGATCAGGCCGGCGAGCGAGAAGCCGGACATGCTCAGGTTCGGGATCAGCCTGCTGAGGTCCCATTCGAGGAAGCCGCCACCGCCCTTGCCCGTCGGCAGCGCGAGCTTCAGCAGGCCCTTCGCGAACCCGAGCATCGCGCGGCCGATCTTCTGTGCGATCGCGGCGGCCTTCGCGGCGAAGCCTCGCAGCTTGGAGGCACCCGCACCGAGCGCATCCCCGATCGCGTCGAGTGCGCGCTCGCCGAGCGCACCGAGCTTCTTCAGGCTGTCGAGCAGCGTGACGACGTTGATGTGGCCGAGCACGCCCTCGTGCTTGTCCTTCTCGGCCGTCGCGGTGAGCGCGAGGATCTCGTCCTCGTAGTAGACGCCAAGGTAGACGTCTGCCTTGCCATCGCTAACGTCGAGCACGTCCTTGCGGATGCCCGGCGCGGTCACGCCGAACCGCTCGCCGATCAAGCCCTGCGGCTCGGTGAACGGGCCGCGCGTCAGCCCGGCGATGTCCGAGGCCTGGAGATCGAACTGGTCGGGCTCGAGGTCCCCCTCGAACAGCTTCTTCATCTTCCACGCGCCGCGCACGTAGGGCGTGTTTTGCTTGTCGAGCGAGGCGGCCTTGTCCCCGAGCTCGATCGCGATCGCCGCGTCCTTGCCGATCTTGATACCCTCGATCTGCGGGAGCAGCTTGCCGTTCGGCTTGCGCGCGGGCAGCTTCTTCAGCAGCGAGCCGATCTGGCGCTCGAGGTCGAGCGTCAACCGCAGGGCCTCGTTGCCCTTGCGGTGGGCGCTCTTCGCCTCGACGTAGGCCACGAGGTGCGGGTACTCGCCGGCGACGCTGACGTAGCCCGTCGCGCCGGCCTCGACCCCGACCGCGTCGGTCACGACCGCCGGCAGCGCAAAATTGTCTTGATCGACGAGCGGCGAGGCCGGGCGCTGTGGGACCGCGGCACCTTCCTCGCGCTTGCCACGCTCCTGCGCCAGATCTGCACCCGGCGCGACCGCCTGCCCGAGCTCCATCGTGGCGTCGTCGCCGTGATAGCGAATCTCGACCGGCGTCAGGTCGGTCGCCTGCGCGCCGTCGAGCAGGCGCAACAACGAGAACCCGAGCATCGGTGTCTTCGAGACGTCCGCATCGGCGTCGAAGATCCGGAGGACGAAGTCGTCCCCGAAGTGCACCCACCGGCGGATCGCATCGCCGACCTTCTTGAGCTGGGCGAGCAGCCAGCGCGCGGCCTTGCCGATCGCGCCGGCCGCCTTTGCGAGTAGCTCGAGCAACGCGGTCAGATCGAAGTCGAACCCGAACCACGACGGGCCTTCGATCCCCCAGTCGAGATCGGGCCACAGCTTGCCGAGGTCGAGCCCGAAGCCGAAATCGAGCCCGCGGAAGTGGAGGTCCAGGTCGATGCTCGGCAACGACACCGACGGCAGGCCGAGCCGGCCGAACAACCCACCGAAGTGCAGGCTCGGCAGCTCGAAGCTCTTGAGCTTGGGCCACGCGAGCCACGGCATCCGCAGGCGCGGCAGCGCGCCGATCGAGAAGCTCGGCAGATCGATCGACCATGTCGTCGGCCACAAGCCGCTGAGGTCGAAGCCGCCACCGCCGCCGAGCCGGGGCAGCAGCAGGTTGAAGTCGAACGAGAAGAAGTTCTTGAAGTCGAGACCGAGGTCGATCTCGAACGAGCCACCGCGCCACCGGAACCAGTTGCGCTTACCACCCTTGAACTTGGGCAGCAGCTTCTTGAGCAACTCGGCGAGCTTCTCGCCGAGCGCGGCGAGCCGATCGACGAGGTAGGCCAGATCGATCTCGGCGACGATGCCGGTGGTCGCGTTCGCGTCGGGCTTGACCGCGACCGCGAGCTTGCCGCCCAGGTAGTACAGGGCGCCGTGGATCGGGCCCTCGTCCTCGAGGCCGAGCAGGTCCTTGCGAAGCGCCGGCGCCATGACCTCGAGGTCCCCGACGAACGCCTCGGCGGGCGGCAGCGCCCTGGCCATCGCGATCTGCTTGCCGGCGAATTGCTCGACCCGGCCGAGTCGAGACGCGAGGCGCGCCTCGACCGGTCGCAACCCGGCGATCGTGCCCTTGGCCGCGCCACGCAGCGCGGCGAGCGGATCGATCACCACGAAGTTGTCGGCCCACAGCTGGACCCGGATCAGCGTGCCGTTGACCAGCCGCAGCCGGTTTGCGGGCGACGTGATCAGCTCGTCGATCTTGTTCGCGAGGTCGAGGATCTCCGATGCCGCCGGGCCGACGAACAGGTGGATGACGCGCTCGAGGTCAACCCGCGCGAGCAGGACCTGCCCGCCCGCTGCGACTGCCATGACGAATTCGCGGCCGATGATGCCGACGTGAATCTTGACGTCGGCCGACGCGTCGACCCCGAGGCTCGATATCAGCGCCGCCGGGACCTGGACGGCCTTCGCGTCGGTCTCCACCAGGTCAGCCGGGACACTCGGAATGTTCTCGAACTTGCCGATCGAGGTGTCGATGCTCGTCTTCGGCGCCTTCGCGCTGGCATCGACCTCGGCAACGACCTGGTGAACGATCGCGTTCCCGAGTGTGGTGTGGAGCAACGCGAAGATCTCGCTGCGCGCTGCCGGGTTCGCCACGATGATCGCGGCGAGATCCTTCGGATCGTCGCGGCCGTTGCGCAGCATCGTCTGCACCATGGAGGTCGCAGCGTGAGTGGCCGGTGCCGAGCCCGTGCTCGGCGCTGGAGTGGGCCCTCCACCTGTCAGCGCGACGGTGGAGCGTGGAGTCGTAACCGTAGCCGTGTCGACCAAAGGCAACCTCGCAACTTACAACCGCAGGTGGATCGCCCACCTACTACATCCAAAACACCCAACCGCCTTCCGTGTACCATGGCCCGCACGTGAGCGACGCGAGGATTCGTCGAGTCATGGTCGAGCTGGCGCGGGCCTACCTGGCCCGCTATCTGGCGATCCAGGCCGGCCGGCGGCCGATCACCCGCACGACGGCATTCGCGGCGACCGCCGAGGACGCGGCCCTGGCGGTCCAGCCCCAGGAAGCGGCGGCGGACCTGTACGTCGCGACCGAGCGAATCGACCGGGCAACGGCCGAGCTCGACACGGCGCTCGCGGTGGCTCCCGAGCCGCACCTCGCTCGCCTCGCGCGGGTGTGTGGCCTCGGCCAGCTCGATCTGGCCATCGTCTGCATCCTGCTCGGCCCCGAGGTCGACCCGTCGATCGAGCGCGCGTACAGCTTCGCGCTCGACGACTTCACGAAGAAGCGACCCGATCTCGGCTTCGTGGGCCGCGTGCTCGGGGGGATCTCGGAGGCGGTGATCGATCAGGTCATGCTCCGGTTCGAGGAGGTCGCACCGCTGCGGCGCTTCGGCGTGATCACGGTCGGTCCCGGCGACGGACCGTCCCAGCTGAGATCGGTGCGACTCGCCGACCGGATCGTCGCGCTGTTCCGCGGCCACGACACGATCGACGAGCTCGTGCGGGCCCATGTCCGGCCCGGGCGCGACGATCGAAGCACCAGCGACGTCGTCATGAACCCCGCGCTGATCGCCCAGATCCGCCGTGCGCTCGAGGGGATCCGGCCGCCGCGCGTGCTGCTCGCCGGAGCCGAAGGTACGGGCCGCGGCTTCGTCGTCGAGGCGCTGATGGCCGAAGCCAATCGCGCGGTGTTCCGCGTGGACCTCGCGGCGATCGTCGCCGACGGTCAGGTGCCGGAGCGGATCGCCGCGGCGCTCCGCGAGGTCGCGCTGCGCGACGCCGTGGTCATCCTCGACGGCACCGCGCTGCGTGACGAGGAGCTGCCCCGCGTGTTGATCCATGCGATCACGACGGGGCTCGAGGGGCTTCCGGTGCCTGTCGTGTTCACGTTCGATCGCCATCCCGGATGGCTGGTGCGCAACATCCCGGATCTCGTCGAGCTCGACGTGCCGCCGCCGAGCTATCGCGAGCGGCTCGAGCTGTGGAAGCGCGCCCTGCCAAGCGTTGCCGCACCCGCGGACCTCGAGACGGTCGCGAGTCGCTATGGCTTCACCGCCGCCACGATCGCGCACGCGGCGTACCGCGCGGCGAGCTGTGCGCGGTTGCGCGACCCCGACGGATCGCAGGTCACGCTCGACGATCTCGGTGATGCCGCGCGCCTGATGTTCTCGCATCGACTGGGCGCGATGGCACAGCGCATCCCGACCGGCTTCAGCTGGTCGGATCTGGTCCTGCCACCCGACACGCTCGAGGCGTTGCGCGAGGTGGTGACGTTCGCCCGCTACAAGGCGTTCCTGCTCGAGGACTGGGGCTTCTCGGCGAAGCTGCCGTACGGTCGCGGCGTCTCCGCGATCCTCGCGGGGCCACCGGGCACGGGCAAGACGATGGTCGCGCAGCTGCTCGCGAAGGAGATCGGGTTCGACCTCTATCGCATCGATCTGTCGCAGGTCGTCAACAAGTACATCGGCGAGACCGAGAAGAACCTGGCGCGGATCTTCGATGAGGCCGAGCACTCGCACGCGGTGCTGTTCTTCGACGAGGCCGACTCGCTGTTCGCGAAGCGCACGAGCGTGCAGTCGAGCAACGACCGCTACGCCAACCTCGAGGTGGCGTACCTCCTGCAGCGGATGGAGACCTTCGATGGCGTCACGCTGCTCGCCACGAACCTCGAGCAAGGCCTCGACGAGGCGTTCAAGCGCCGCGTGCGGTTCTCGATCCAGTTCGAGCTCCCGGGCCAGGTCGAGCGTCGCGCCCTGTGGAAGAGCATGTTCCCGCCAAAGGTCCCGCTCGCGAACAACATCAACTGGGATCTGGTCGCGCGGCAGTTCGAGATGTCGGGCGGCTACATCAAGAAGGCCGCGTTGCGCGCCGCGCTGATGGCCGCGCAGACGGAGCGGCCGATCACGACCGAGGATCTGATCGCGGCGGGGCGCCACGAGTACCGCGAGATGGGGCGGATCGTCTAATCGCTGGTCGCCGCGAACCAGGCGGTGACGCTCCACGCCGGCGCCGGTTGCATCGCATCGGTGTCATACATCCGTGCAACCTCGATTGCGCTCGCGAACCGCCGCGCCCACGCGACCCTGAGCTCCGCGGCACCGGCCGTCGCGGCCTCGGTGGTAGCGAACCAGGCGCCGGCCTGCAGCCAGCGTCCCGCCGGCGCGCCTGCCGAGACGGTCAGCAGCTCGCCGTTCCCGGGTCGCGCGCGCAGCGAGGCTTGCAGCCAGCCCGCCGGCGCGGCGATGCCAGCCGCGATCGCGCCGCCGACCCCACGCTCCGAGTGGTCGTAGATCGCGGTGCGCTCGAGCCGGTGCATCGCACCGAATGCGGCGCCCACCGATCCGGAGCCAGCACGCAGCTCGGCGCGGCCGGTGAACCGCAAGGTCCCGCGATCGATCGTCGCGTCGGCGAACGCGAGCGCGGCCACGCCGAAGCCGGGTTCGCTGACGCCGCCACCGCCGAGCTCGAGCCGGGCGTCGTCGCGTTGCCAGCGGCGCGCGAGCGCGAGCTCGATCGCGGCCTCGCCAAACGCGGGATCGACCGCGGCGGCGCCGCGCGCGACCCAGCGCGTGCCGACCCACGCGAGCACGCCGCCGGCGAGGGCCGGATCGAGGACGTCGTCGAGCTCGAGCGCGAGCGACAGGGACTCGCCGGTCAACGCGGCCCGCACGCCGGTGCGCGGGCGATCGTCGAGTGCGGCGCGGTGACCATCGGCGACGTGCGCGAGCTGCGCCGGTGCGAGCCCACCCGCGGCGAGCGCGAGCTGGCCATCCCAGGCCGCGAGCTCGAACAGGCGAACGATCCGGATCGCATCGACCGGTCGTGCGAAGTCCTCGCGCAGATCGCCGTCGAGCCACACCGCACGTGCTCCGAGCCCGAGTCGGAACCATGGGGTCTCGGCATCGAGCCGCGCCTCGAGCGCCCCGTAGCTCGCGTCGCCCTGCCCGCCCGCGCCGACCGCCGCGCCGACCCGGACGTCCGCAGCGGCAGTGGCCGCCGTCGCGAGCAGGAACAGGATCGCACGCACGCCACAAGGGTGGCCCCCGTCGACGCGCGGGACAAATTTCTGGCAGTCTACTTGGCGCTCGCGCGGTGCGTGTTGGCCTTGCCAATCAGCATCAACATCGCAAGGCCAGTCACGCCCATCAGTGCGACCCCGATCCCGAGCAGGCGATAGCGATACGCGCCGTTGGTCGCGGGCCGGTTCGAGGTCCAGAACCCGGATGGCCGGCGATACTCGGTGACCGGCCCCTGCGCATCGTGCGCGGGTCCTGGCGACATCATCAACGACACCACGACGCCAATGGCGATCGTGAGCAGCGAGAGTGCGAGCGCGATCCTCCGCATGCCGGAGCCATAGCACGTCACCGCTTCATCGGATTTGTCGATCGCGCGTTCTTGATCACCTTCTTGGTCCGCTTGAGACAGTCCGCCTCGGTCTCGGTACCGTCCTTGACGAACAGCAGCGGTGTGGCGAGCGCCTCGTCGTACTCGAGCTGCGTCAATCGGTCGCGCTTGAGCATGATGCCGAGGATTCGCTGGATCTTGCCCTCGGTCCACTTCGACAGCGTGCCGTTGCAGTACTGCTTGTAGCGCTCCTTCGGCGACGGCAGGATCGACGAGAAGAACGCCGCCTCGACCGGGTTCAGGTCCTTGGGCGACTTGCCAAAGTAGTGCTTCGCGGCGGGACCGATGCCGTAGAGCGCCGGGCCGTACTCGATCACGTTGAAGTAGATCTCGAGGATGCGATCCTTGGTCAGCGAGCTCTCGACCTGCCAGGTCAGGAACAGCTCCTGGAGCTTTCGCATCAGCGTCTTGTCGCGATAGAGCAGCACGTTCTTGACCATCTGCATCGTGATCGACGACGCGCCGTACTTGAACTTGCCGGCGGTGAGGTCCTTGATCAGCGCGGTCCGGAATTCACTCGTGATGAAGCCTCTGTGGAAGTAGAACGCCGAGTCCTCGGTGCTCATGATCGACTTGATGAGGTTTGGCGAGATCTGTTCGATCGGGACGAAGTCGGTGTTGGACGCGCCGACGACGAACGACAGCCACTTGTCCTCCTCGACCTCGACGTAGTGCTCGAACTCCTCCTTGAGTCGCTTCGGCGATTCCTTCGGCTCGTCGGTGACGCGGCACCGCTTGTACCCGACGTGACCTCCGAGCTGCGTCGCGTTGAGATCGTTCCAGTCGACGTCGATCTTCAGGTCGGTGTCGAACACGCCACGCAGCTTGTAGCCCTGCATGTACGGCACCATCTCCTTGGGCAGCGCATCGAGCGCGCGCTGGCAGTCGATCGGCGGGACCACGAAGCGGAGCTGCAGCTGCTGGATACCGCCTGGACCGTGCGTCGGGATCGGCATCCCGGTCTCGGGGTGTTTTTTGACCACCGGCGGGACCACCGGCGCGCCGACGGGCGTCACCAGTGCGAGCGCGCGCGGCGACTTCGCGACGCTGCCGGTCAGGGAGAACGGGAGGTCGCGCGCGACGAAATCGCCACGCACGAGATCGAGCCGGCGCTGGCCGCGGTCGAACGTGCCGGCGACCTTGCCGGACAGATCCACATCATGGACCTCCTTGTCGGCGATCATCGGATGTCCGACGTTCAGGCCGTGCAGGTGAAATTCGCCCTCGAACTTGCCGCCCGCGCTCGCGAGCTCGAGGTGGAGCTTGGTGTCGATCGACGTCTTCGCGTAGTCGACCACCGGTGACTTCGCGAGGATGGGCGCGAGCCGCTCGAGCTGGAACTTGTCGGCCTCGAGGTCGATCACGGCGGTCGCCAGCTGCGGGTCGAGGTCGCCCTTCGCCGTCCACAGATTTCCCGGCACGCCGCCATAGCCACCCGCGAGATCGATGACGTACTTGCCGGCGCGCGCCGGATCGGCGACCACCTTGCCGCCGATGCCGGTCAGCGACAGCTTTGGCCACAGCGACAGCTCGCCGCCCTCGAGCGCGACCACCGGCGGCTGACCCGGCGCCTTGCGGATGTCGATCTTCGCGAGCTTCGCGCCGGGTGCGCCGATCGTCGTCGCGGTGACGCCCCGGACCTGCGCAGCGAGCTCGCCGCGCTGCCAGGTCGCGTCGCCATCGCCGACCAGCATGGTCGCCCCGGTCTGCAGATCGTTCGCGAACAGCTTGCCGTGCGAGACCGTGATCTTCGTTGGCAGCGCGGTGCCGCCACCGCCAGCGCCGGGCCTGCCGTCGCCACGCACGCGCTCGATCACGTCGCGCACGTTGTCGCGCCCGTCGGCGAGCCGGCGGACGGTGACGACCACGCCGTCGACCGTGGCCTCACGGAGCCGCACGGATCCGACAAACGACTTCCAGGTGTCGAACGCGACCTCGATCCGATCGATGTGGACCAGCGGCGTGTCGCCGTCGAGCGGGCCGCGCACGTCGACGTCGCGGATCGTCGCGTGGCCGAACCGGAGGTCGACCGCACCGACCGTGACCTTGCGCCCGAGCTTGGTCGCGAGGCTGCCGGTGAGCTTGCTGCGAATCTTCCCGGCCCCGACCCGCGGGTAGACGACGAACAGCCCGATCAGGAGCGCGAGCGCCACCACGCCGGCGGCCGCGATCGGGATGACGATCCGGCGCCGCAACCACGGTCGTCGCACCTGGGTGCTGCTCCCGGTTACGGCCATACGCTCGTCTTACAACAACGAGCGACGGCGGTGAATTCGAACAACCCTTACTTGCAGGTGAGCGCGGTCAAGTGCCCGTCACCGTTGGGTTGGGAGACCGTCGTGATCACCCAGTCCCCGGCGTCCAGCAGCGTCGTGTTGTTCGACACCTGCTTGCCTTTGGCGTTCTCGATCTCGAGGCGCAGCCGGATCTTCGACTTGTCGACGATCTCGATCAGCATCGCGCTGAGGTTGCCCTGCTTGAGCGCGATCGCCTCGGCCTTGCTCTTCTTCAGCGCGCGCTGGCCCGACGACAGCAGCTTGAACTCGTTCCACTGCTTGAACGGGCCCTTCTTCAGCTTCTTCTCGATCGGCTTCAGGCCGGCGTCGCTCGCCGACGCCTTTCCCGTGGTGGCCTGGACCTCGAGGTAGTCACACGACACCTGGACGACTGGTTGCTGGATCGGGATGGGGCGCGGCCGATCCGCGATTGCCGTGGAGCTCGCGAGCACGAGCAGCACGAGCATCGCTGACGGCGCGAGTGCACGAGACCTCCTCATATGCCCTCCACAGTATCTGCTGGGGTCACCCAGATCACGGCGGCGTGTCCGTCTTCGTCTTCGATGTTGATCACGGTTCCGGTTCCGTCGGGGGTGTCGAGCGCCTCGATCGCAGGAGGCGATCGTAGCGCTGCTGGCTGGACGTCCAGCCCACCCATTTGCTTCATCATGGTCGTACCGGGATCGCCGGGACGCACGATCAGGGCGATCGCCGCGACCGCGCCGGCCGTCACCGCCCCGGTGATCACGTGGCCGCGGTGGCGGTCGAGCCAGGCGGTGATGCTCGCCCACAGGCCTGCGGGCGCCTCGCCATCGAGGTGCTGTCCGATCTCGCGCCACATCGAGTTGAACCGGCGGTCCGGAACCGCGTCGGCCGACAGCTCGAGGTGACCGCGCACGAGCTCGGTCAGCTGGCCCAGCGACTCGACCTTGGTGCGCGCGTCTGCGTCACGCTCGATCCGCGAGCGCTCCTCGGCAGCCTCGCGCTCGTCGAGCTCGCCGTCAACGTGCTGCATGAGCTCGATGTCTTTCATTGTAGTTCGGCCTCCTCGCCGAGGCGGGCTCCGCCCTCCTGGACTCGCTCGTCGGCCCGTAGTCCGGCCTCCTCGCCGAGGCGGGCTCCGCCCTCCTGGACTCGCTCGTCGGCCCGTAGTCCGGCCTCCTCGCCGAGACGGGCTCCGCCCTCCTGCACTCGCTCGTCGGCCCTCATCCGCGCCCCGTCGCCGGGGCGGGTTGCGCCTCCGGCTCTTCGCCGTCCGCGTCCTTGATCCCGAGATCATCCAGCAGCTCGCGCGACGGGTGATCGATCAGGTCGATCAGCCGGCGCTGCATGTTGCGACGTGCGTGGAATAGCCGCGACATGATGGTTCCCTTCGAGCACGACATCGCCTGGGCCATCTCCTCGTAGGACAGGCCCTCGAGCTCGCGCATGACCAGCACCGAGCGATGGTTCTCGGACAGCTCCTCGAGCGCGCGGTCGATCCGGGCGCGGATCTCCTTGTCCTGGAGCGCACGGCTGGGGTTTCCCCCGAGGATCCGGGGCAGTAGGCCCTCGGTCGTCTCGGCGGTCTCCTCGAGTCGCGACTCGTCCAGCTCGACGGGTTTGATCCGGCGGTGCTTGCGAAGGTGGTCAATGGCCAGGTTCATCACGATCCGGTACAGCCAGGTGTAGAAGCTGGAATTGCCTTCGAACTTGTCTAGGTACTTGTGAGCCTTGATGAAAGCGTCCTGGACCACGTCCAGCGCGTCATCCTGATGCCGCAGTACACCGAAGGCGAGTGCATATGCGCGCCGGTGGTACCGTTCGAACAACGTCCTGAATGCATCGCGGTCGCCTTTGCGGGCCGCGATGACCAGCTCATGGTCGTCGACCGGGTCACGTCCGATGGACGCTCGTTGCCCCGCCTTATTCACGCCCGGCCGGTTATAGCTCATGTGCCGGACCTCGTGTCGGAAGACCACGGTAGCGCTATGCTGGTGGGCATAGGCGGCAGGGCGAAACCGAACATCGTGGCCGTTCCTCGTCAGACATCTCCCGCAGCAGTCTCGGTTGCGACGCCGCCGCTGATCGGGCGATTTCTCGCCCGCGTTCGCGCGCTGATTGTCCGACACGAGGGGTGGCGAACGCTGCTCCACGCCATCGCACTCCTCGCCGCGCTCGCCATGGTGCTGCCGCTGCTCGCGCACCTCGTCGACGAGCGGCGTGCGACGCTGTCGGTGCTCGGGATCGGCGCACTTGCCGCGGCGCTCGTGATCGTCGGCGCGATCGTCGCCGGGCTCGTCGTGCCGCGACGGCGATTCGCGGACGATCGGGCGGTCGCGCGATGGGTCGGCACCCGTCGCAAGGATGTCGCGTCAGATCTCCTGTCCTCGGTCGAGCTTTCGACCAGCAGGGCGACCGTGCCGGCTCGCGCCGGGGCGCCGTCGTCGGCCCTGGTCGATGCGCTGATCGACGCGACCTCGCAGCGACTCGAGGACGTCGAGCCGCGCGCGCTGATCGATCACGACGAGCTCGTACGTGCGCGCCGATGGGCGGTGGGCGCCCTGGTCGCCAACGTGGTGCTGCTCGTCGGGGCACCCAGCGTCGTGTTCGCGGGCTGGCGCAATCTCGTGACCTCGCCCGTCGCTCCGTTCGACGGCGCGCAGCTCTCGACGGTGCCACTGGTCGGCGACCTCGAGGCCGTGCTGACGTTTCCGGCTTACTCGCGGCGCCCCGAGCATCGGATGCCGTCGTCGTCCGGTGATCTCCGCGGGCTGCCCGGCACCCAGGTGACGCTGCGCGCGCGCGTGCTCGTTCCTGCTCGCGCAGTCGAGCTCGTGATCGAGGGCGCGGACAACCACAAGACCACGATCCCGGCGACGCTCGACGGCGACCAGCTGGTGGCCAAGCTCGCGATCACGACCTCGGCGCGCTACCGGTTCTCCGTCACCTCGCCACGCGGCACGCGCTCGATCGAGACCAGCCCGCGCGCGATCGAGGCCGAGCCGGATCAAGCGCCGATCGTCCAGCTGATGGCGCCCGCCGACCCGCTCGATGTCACGAACCTGCGACGGGTCGAGCTCGCGTACGTGATCGAGGATGACTTCGGCCTGACCTCCGCCGACCTCGTGTGGGAGGCCGGCAAGGAGCGCGGCCGCAAGGCGATCCAGCTGCCGGCCAGCGCGCGCGCGCAGGGCAAGCTCCTGTGGGACATCGCGGAGGTCCAGGTCCCGAGCGGTGGCGAGGTCCGTTACTGGATCGAGGCCAAGGACAACGACACGATCAACGAGGCCAACGTCGGGCGATCGCGAGAGCTGCACTTGCGCGTCGTCAGCCCGCGTGAGCGCCACGAGGAGACGCTCGGTCGCCATCAGGAGGTCGCCGAGAAGGTGCTGACGAACCTCGCGGGCCGGTTGACGTTGTCGACCGAGGACGTCGCGACACGCGAGGAGCTGTCACGCCAGCTGCGGGAGACCATCGTCGAGCTCGGCACCGTGCACGCGGCGTTCGAGAAGGATCCGCACGCCTCCGACGCCATGCGCAAGGCGTTCGCCCAGATGCGCGACCGGCTCGAGCGGCTCGCGAACATGGAGCAGAAGATCGTCCCCAAGGGCAAGGTCGCGCTGAAGGGTGCGTACGCGACGTTCGACCCTCGGATGGTGAGCGAGCTCGAGGACGACACGATGGTGCTCGCCGACTGGCTCGATCGCGAGCGCATGGAGGGCCTGCTCGACGTGTCCGACGAGATCGAGGCCCACCAGAAGCGGCTCGCGGATCTGCTCGCCCAGCATCAGCGCACCAAGGACCCGCGGCTGCTCGACGAGATCGAGCGCGAGCTGAAGGCGCTCGACCGCGCGTTCGCCGAGCTCGAGCGGCATCGCCGCGGCATGCCGGAGGACGTGCTCGATCAGTACGTCAACAAGCAGGCCGTCCAGCCGCAGCAAGGCACCAGCTGCGTCGACGAGGTCCGCAAGCTCGTGCGCGCCGGACAGACCGCGGAGGCACAGGCGAAGCTCGAGCAGTGCCGGCAGCAGCAGGACAAGGCATCGTCTGCGCTCGAGGGCTCGCTCGCGGAGCTCCGCGGCGACAAGTTCAGCGAGGAGCAGAAGAAGCTCGACGAGGTGATGAACGAGCTCGCCGACGTCGCGAAAGATCAGGAGGACATCGCGGCCGAGGCCAACCGGATCTTCGAGACCTATGCCGAGAAGGCGGACGAGGTGGCCAAGGATCATCGGCGCGAGGCCAGCAAGAAGGTGGCGGCGCTGGTCGACAAGCTGCGCCGCCGGCTCGCGGACCTCGACGAGTCGGGGCTGACGCCGTTCGCGAAGGAGGAGCTCGACATCGTGGAGCGGCGGCTCGCCGACCTCGAGCACATGGTCGCCGACGGCGATCTCGCGGAGGCGCTCGGCATGGCCCACCAGGCCAAGCAGTCGCTCGACACCATCGCGGGCGAGCTCGAGGCGGCGATCGAGGACGACCCGAAGTCGAAGTGGGCCGAGGCGACGCAGGATGCGCTCGATGGCATCGAGCGAGCGACGCCGGTGGCAAAGGAGCTGATCGCGGAGCTGCAAGCGCTGGCGCCGCGGCCAGATCAGATCATGTCTTCCGATGACCTGCGCGCGCTCGAGCGGCTCCGCCGGCGCGAGGCGACGAACCGCGACCGCACGAAGCGGCTCGGCGAACGCACGAAGCAGCTGTCCAACGAGCTGCCCGGCGACGCCGGGCCCGAGCTGGTCAAGCGGCTCGGCAGCGCGGGCACCCAGATGGGTGCGGCCGACGAGCGGATGAAGGACAA
>JBBJLY010000351.1:0-7118 GCA_037720695.1 Kofleriaceae bacterium
TCGTGATGCTGAACGGCTGCGACACCTACGCGTACATCGACGACGCGCTCAACACCGCCCACCAGGCGGTGAACCCCGACGACACGACCGGCTTCAAGTACGTCGACCTCGTCAACAACGCGATGCCCGCGTACTTCAGCGCGCTGTCCAACGGCACGATGGCGATCGTGCGTGGCCTGATGGCACACGCCGAGCCCAAGACGTACGAGCAGATGTTCGCGACCGTCGCGCGCGACCAGATCGTGCTGGTCTCCGGCGAGCAGGACAACGTGTACACGCCAGGCGGCGGCGGTGACCCCCAGCCGTGGGACGGGCTGTCAGAGAGCGGCACGCTCTCGCGCAATGTCGAGCTGGCGTGGGAGACGCCGACCATCGCGGCCGGCAACTACGACTTCACGCTCACCGGCACCGGCGACGCCGACCTCTACGTGCGCGTCGGCAGCGCGCCGAACACCACGGACTACGATTGCCGCCCGTACAAGACCGGCTCGAACGAGACCTGCCGCGTAGCGCTCGCCCAGCCCGCGAAGGTGTTCGTGATGGTGCGCGGCTACGCTGCGAGCTCGACGTTCGATCTGGTCGGTCAGGTCGCGCCGTAGCTCGCTTCGCGGTGACGTCGCCGGTCATCGAGATGCGGTGCCACCGCCGCCCTCACCACCGCGGCGCATGCCCCTTTGAGCTTCGGCCCCGTTCAACTACCAGCGCGCCGTGAGCTAACCCCTGATCGCGGCGCCGATCGAGCGCGGCGTGATCTTCTGCCAGGTCGCGAGCAGCGCCAGCATGACGACGATCGATGTCCCGCCGACGACGAGCATGCGCGACACATCCCCGAAGCCGTCCATCACGAGCGACACGAGGTAGCCAGCGATCCCGCCCGCGAGACAGCAACCGATGCTGCCCCAGCTGCTGCGCAGGTAGGGACCGAGCGGCAGCCCGATCGCGCGTATCACGAGATACGACAGCACGACGAACGCGAGTGGATACCCGACGGCCCACGCGACCGCGACCGACAGCAGCCCGAGCTCGTCGCCGAGCAGCACCGCTCCGAGCAGGAACATGCCCGGCACGATGATCGCCGCGACCAGCATGTAGCGCAGCGTCAGCTCGGGGCGCCCGATGCCATCGAGCAGCGGCGGACCGAGGAATCCGAGCGCGCGCAGCATGCCGACGAAGCTGAGGATGCGCGCCGCGTCCGCGCACATCGCCAGCTCCTCCGGGGTCCACTGCCCGCCCGAGTAGAAGATGCGAAGGAACTCGGGGATCACGAGCAGGATCAGCACCACGAACGGCAGCACGGCGATCAGGTTCAAGCGCGTGAACTGGATGAACTGCGCGATCAGGCCAGCGCGATCGTCGCGCATCCGGGCGAACGTCGGGAACGCGATGTCGATCACGACATTCGCGATCGTCTTCACCGGCTCGAGCACGATGAAGTACGCGAGCGCGTAGATCCCGTTCGCGCGATCGCCAAACTTGTACAGCACGACCGCGTAGTCGAGGTTCGTGTACAGCTGGTACAGGATCTGGCTCGCGGCGGTCCGCATGCCGAATCGCACGTACGGCCACACCTCGCGCGGCCGGAACACGAGCTTCGGGATGAACGGAAACCGGATCTGCATGTACACCGCGAACACCAGCGAGCGGGTGAGCGCCGCCAGCGTCCAGCACCACACGGTGAAGCCGAGCGCCGCGAACACGACACGCGCGATGCTCTCCGTGACGTGCGCCAGCGTTCGCGCCTTCGCGATCTCGGCGAACGCCAGCTGCTTCCTCAGCAGCGCGAACGGGATCGAATACACGTTCTGCAGCAGCAGCTTGCCGCCGTACGCGATCAGCAGATAGCCGACCACCGGCTTGCCCTGGATCCAGCCGTACAGCGGCCCGAGCCCCAGCAGGGCGACGAACAACCCGCCCGTGATCAGCATGTTGAACCAGAACACCGTCGAGATGCGTTCCGGGGTGTGGTCGTCGCGCTGGATGATCGCGGACGTCACGCCGAAGTCCGCGGCGGTATCGAGCAACACGTAGAACGCGATCGCCGCGGTCGCGATGCCGAGGTCGTCGGCCGACACCAGCTGCGACACGACGATGACCTGCGAGACCAGGTCGGTCAGCGCGATCAGCGCCTGGGCCGCGGCGGCCCATGCCACCCCGCGGTTGACCTGCGTTCCGAATCGAGGCGGTGCGCCGTCAGCCACGCATCACGCTGATACCACGACTCGGTCGCCGCAACGGCCCGCCGCCGGTCAGTCCGCGTTCACCGCCCGACTCATCGCTTGCGCGATCGACGTGCCGTCGGTGTCGAGCTCGCCAACCGCCTTGACGGGAAACTTCTGACCAGCGCTAGTAACCGGGACGGACCGCGGTGGTGGACGTCGTCGCCATGACGACCCCGATGTCGTGGCCGAGGAACGCCATCCCGTTGTACGTGGCGGTCACGGTGGTCTCACCGGGCGGCACGTCGAAGATCAGGTAGGTCCCGGCCTGGAGCGCGGTGGCTTCCCAGGTGCGGAGCGGGGTCGCGAGCTCGACGTCGCCCTGCTTGACACTGATCGTGGCGCCCTCGACCGGCTGGTTCGTGCAATCGAGCACGAGCAGCCCGACCGTGCCGTTGCCGGCGTCCTGAGCCTTCATGGCGATGTACCGGCGTACAAACTCGAAGTTGTCATCGGACAGCAAGAGTAGTGGCGCGTTCGCGAGATCCGCGGTGATCGGCGTCGCGGGATACAGCCGGAGACTACGATGGCCATCCTTCGCGGCGCGGATGTGGCCTTCGATCGGAAGCGTGCTCGGATTGTCGACGGTCAGCGTGAACGCGCCCTGTGCGTCGGTCGTCGCGCCGGTGAGCTTCATGTTGTTGCGATACGCGCCCACGTCAGCGTCCTTGACCGGCTCCGGCATCCGCGTCGTGAGGTTGATGTCGCTCGCGACGCCGGAGAGCTTGACGGTTGCCGGCGCATTCGATGGCGGCGTGTTCCCGAGGCACGACAGGTCGGGGACGCGGACGAACGCATCCGGCGCGGCATCCGGCACCACGGCGACATCCGGCGTCACCGGCGGCGCATCGGGCTTGGTGCTGCTGTCGCTACCGCACGCCGCGACGATGAACAGAATGGCGCTGATCTTCCTCATCGCCTCCGGTCGTACACCCATTCGGACCCTCGCCGCCACTCCACATTCTGTGACGCGCGCTGACGAGCGCCGAGTCAGCCGGGTCACGCGGTATCGTGCATGTGATGATTCCGCCTTCAGCGGACCGGAAACAAGTGGACGTGCGGCGTGGAGCGCTCTTGATCGTGCTCGTCGTCTGCTGCGGTCGAGCTCACGAAGGGAGCCGCACGATGCGGACCGATCGCTGCCACGATGCCGTCACGAAGCTCCTCGCGAAAGATCTCGCCGGGTGGACGGGCCTCCCGGCCACTTGCACGCTGACGCAGCTCCCGCGGATCGAGGTCGGGACGGTCGAGCAGGCGGTCGTGCTCGGGGATGAGAGTCTCGTCGCCACGTATCGACGCGCGAAGGCTGACGCGTACGCCGAGCCCATCAAGGTCTATCTGCGCGGTGACACGATCGTTCGGATCTCGATCCAACTGCCCGAGCTGTCCGACCCAGCAGGATTACTCGCGAAGCTCGGCGCGCCCGATGCGAAGCTCGATGCGTGGTTCGCGACGACGCCGACCGTGCACCACGAAGCCGAGTGGGTCTACGCGCAGCGCGGGCTCGCGCTCGTGCTGTCGTCGAACCGCCAGAACGTGATGGAGCTGATCGTGTACCCGTCGACGACCGCGGAGCGGTACCGCAAGCAGCTGCGCTACTTCGAGGTGCCGCGCGAATCGGAGTAGCGTCAGCACATCACGGGCAGCGCGCGAGCCACTGCGGAAGCTCGTCGAGCAGCCGCCGCATCACGATCGCGGCGCCCTCGACGAAGAGCGGCAGGTTGCCGTACGCCTCGCCGCCCGCCGGGTGCACGAGGTCCGAGATGCCGCGCAGGATCAGGACCCGCGTCCCGTTGCGCTTCGCCGTGTAGGCGATCGCGCCGGACTCCCAGTCGCCGGCGATCGCGCCGTAGCGGGTGGTGAGCTCGGCGAGCTCGCCGGGCACGAGATCGCGATCGCCCGAGACCAGCAGCGTCTTGCGCACGGTGGCAGGCGTCTCGGTGAGCCAGGCGAGGTCGATCGTCGTCGCGTAGTCGGCGATCGCCTCGGCGGAGTCGCCCATCGCTTCCTTGATGTCGTAGATGAGTGTGCGATCGGCGAGCACGATCGCGTGCCGCTCGATCGAGCCCGCGAACCCGCCCGCGGTGCCGAGGTTGATCAGGTAGCGCGGATGCCAGCGATCGATCGCGTACTGCGCCGAGCCCGCCGCGGCGACCTTGCCCCAGCCTCCGTGCAGGAACACGACGCGCGTCGGCTGGCCCGCGACGCTGACCTCACGCTCGAACGTGTCGCCCCACGGCGTCTTGACCATGCGCGCATCGGGGTAGCGCGCCGTGACCGCCTTCCACTCCATGTTCGCTGACACGATCACGACCGCCTTCAGCGGCGCGGGCGACGGGGCGGGTCGTGGTGCCGTCGCGCACGCCGAGAACACGAGGACGGTGAGTGCCAGCCTCATCGTCGACGCAGCAACATGATGTGCTCGGACTTGCCGCGCTCGCCAAAGGCGTTGCGCTCGCCGCCGCCCAGCTGCGGGCGGAGCTGCGACGCCCACGCGGCGACGACGAGGTCATCGGTGAGGGCGGTGCGGAGATCATCGAGCGCGTACATCGGACGGCCACCGGCGAACGAGTCACCGATCACGATCGCGCACAGCGCATTTGGCGCGAGGGCGCGCGCCATCGCATCGAGCACGTCTGCGAGCGCGATGCGCCAGTTGCGCTCGCCTTCCTGGCTGGTGTGGAAGCTGCGGCGCGAGCCGATCTCGCCCTCGTCGAGCGCGCGGTGGCGCAGCGCGAGGAAGTCGAACCGGAGGCGCTGGTGCTCGGCGTAGTCGTAGGTGCCGGCGTACGGCGGCGAGGTGATGATGCCCGCGGCGCTGCCGTCGGGCACGATGTCGATCATGCGGCGGACGTCGGCCTCGTAGATCTGGGTCGAGCCACCGGCGACGTGCCCGAGATCCTGCAGGCCGGCCTCGAGCAGCTCGACCCGCTGGGCAAACAGCCGCGCCGGAAACCCGCGCCCGATGTTGCGGTCGACCCAGGTGCCATCGGTGTCGGACGTCCGCGACGACACCTTGTAGAGGATCGCCGACAGGCAGGCGGTGAGCACGTCGGCGAGCTCGGCGTCGCGATCGCGCAGATCGTCGAGGTGCATCGCGATCAGCTCGAGCTCGCGGCGGACGTGCGGCGCGAACCAGCTCGCGAGCCGGCGGTTACGCGCGTTGGGGTCGAAGCCGACCGGCTTGCGCTCCGGTGCCTTCTCGGCGCCCGAGCGGCGCGCGGCCTTGCCCGCGGCCAGCACCTCGTGCGAGACCGCGCGACCGACCTCGCGCAGATCCTTGAGCCGCTTTCCCGGGACTGCCCAGGTCTTCGCCTTGGCCACCAGCACGGCGAGCGGATTGAGGTCGACGCCGACGGCGTGGAAGCCCTCGGCCCGCGCCTCGACCAGCGCCGTGCCCGAGCCGCAGAACGGATCGAGGATCGTCGGGCGCTCGGACATGCCGGGCCGGCGAGCGACGTCGCGTTGCGCGGTCGTGCCGACCAGATCGACCAGCACGCGCGCGCTGGCTGGGTGCAGCCGCGCGGGATACGTGTGGAACGGGTGGGTCAGGGTCTCGGAGACGTCGTGATCGAGCTCGGGCGCGCGCAAGGCCGCGACGAGCGCGTCCGCGAGCTCGGGCTCGCCGTCGGCGAAGATCCGTCCCCCCGCTCGTGGCATCGACAAGCTTCGGCGCTGGCGCGTCGGCACGCCCGCACCCTACACCGGGGATGGTAAGAACACCGCATGCCCATGCCGCTCGAGATCATCGGCCTTGGAAAACGCGAGGTCCGGTTCGTCTGGGACGACGGCAGCGAGGACGAGTACGGCACCCGCGACCTGCGCGTCCGTTGCACCTGCGCCCTGTGCCAGCACGAGGGGACGGGGGAGCGCCTGCTCGATCCAACCACGGTCCCCGAGGACCTGACGATCGCGGACATGAACCTGATGGGCAACTACGGGGTCGGCATCCACTTCTCCGACGGCCACACCACCGGCATCTTTCGGTTTCGCGAGCTGAAGCGGGCCAAATGATCGATCAGCTCGAGGCCACCTGGCGCGCCCGGCGCAGCATCCGCGCGTTCCGCCCCACGCCGATCCCGCGGCCGACGCTCGAGCAGCTGTTCGGCGCCGCCCAGGCCGCCCCGAGCTGGTGCAACGTCCAGCCGTGGCGGGTCTGCGTGACCGAGCCGCCGCGGACCGCCGCGCTGGCCGAGGCCCTGCAAGCTGCCGCCACCTCGGGACTGCCAACTGCCGAGGTGCCGTTCCCGCTCGACTACCCCCCTCCTTACAAGGAGCAGCGCCAGGCCTGCGGGGTCGCGCTCTACCAGGCGATGGGGGTCACGCGGGACGACAAGGCCGGCAGGTATGCGGCGTGGCTGCGCAACTACGCCCTGTTCGACGCACCTCACCTCGCCGTCGTCGCGTGTGACCGGCGGCTTGGCCCGTATGCCTACGTCGACGTCGGCGTCTGGCTCGGCTACGTGCTGACGGCGGCGGCAGCCCTCGGTGTCGCCACCTGCCCGATGGCATCTGTCGCCGCCTACCCCGCGCCGCTCCGCCAGATGTTGCCGATCGCGGATACCGACACGATCCTGTTCGGGCTGGTGCTCGGGCACGCCGACGACGCCGCGCCAGCCAACGCGTGCCGCACGAGCCGCGAGCCGATCGCGACCAACATCACGTTTGTCTCCTAGACGTCGTCGGTCTCGTAGGGTCCGGCGAGCAGCGTGTGATAGGCTGCGAGGCTCTCGGGGAGAGACTAATGCGATCACGCGTGCTGTTCGTGGTTCTGGCGGCGCTTTGCGCGGTTGCCACACCCGCGTTGGCTCAAGAAGCCGACGCACTCAAGAAGGCGCAATCCGCCTTCGACCAGGCCCAGACAGATTATCTGTCAGGCAAGTTCGACGAGGCTGCTACCGG
>JBBJLY010000352.1:0-7071 GCA_037720695.1 Kofleriaceae bacterium
GAACAGCGTGCGCAGGTTCAGCGTGCGCGCGTTGTACTGATCGCCGCTCCACGCCGAGTCCGATGCGCGGTAGCCGTAGCCGCCTTCGAACACGAGCTCGCGGTTCAGCGGCAGGCCGGCCGGGTTGAGCCCGATCGCGCTCGCGCCTGTCGCTCCACCTCGCATTGCTTCGCCGACCGCGATCTCGCGCGGGCCGAGGTGATCGTCGAGACCACCGGAGTCCGCCTGCGCGTTGCCGAGCAGGATTGTCCCGAGCGCCACCAGCACGACTGAACGCATGTGCGGAGTGTTGGCGCGTTTCCGGGGCGTGCGCAAGAAACACGGCGTGCGTGTCATCCAGGCACGACCGCCCGGCGCTGTGGGCCACAATGCCGTGAGGGTCACTACCTTTCGCCCGGATCCGGCTGCCGAACTGTCGGAGCACGTGAGCGTGCATCGGGCGCATACCGAGAACTGGTGGCATGCACGCTGCACCGGGTTCGGCCATGAAGAATGACACCATCGACGCACTCGAGCTGCTCAAGTCGCAGCACCAGGAAGTCGAAGAGCTGATGGAGATGCTCGAGAAGAGCGAGGATCCGGGCAAGAAGTCCGAGATGTTCACCGAGCTGGCTGACAAGCTCGCAGCTCACGCGACGATCGAAGAAAAGATCTTTTATCCGGGCGTCAAGGCCGAGGCGACGCAGGAGTTGCTCGTCGAATCGGTCGAGGAGCACCTGTCGGTCAAGCGCTTGCTCGCCGACATGATGGAGCTTTCGGTCGAGGACGAGAGCTTCGACGCGAAGCTAAGCGTGCTGAAGGAGCAGGTCCACCACCACGCGATCGAGGAGGAGGAGGGCGAGATGTTCCCCAAGGTCCGCAAGCTGATGTCGAAGGACGAGCTCGCGGCCATGGGCAACGAGATGATGGCGATGTTCGAGACGCTGATGGAAGGCGATCCACGCCTGAACATCCCGTCCGAGACCACCGAAGCGGCGCCGATCTAGGTCCGATCTAGTTCGTCAGGTACTCGACCGGCAGGACGACGACATAGGCTTCGTTGTTCGCCGGAATTTCCGTTCGCGGTGCGGCCGCTTGCTGGTGTCCGCGCGCACGGAACACGCTGCGTCTGCGGCATGTTGGCCGCAACGGTCCCAAGACGAACAACGGGCGCGAGTCCTACGACATCGCGCCCAACAGCGGTCGGGCGAGGCGCCCGACTGAACCACTCGCTCGCTTACCAGCGACCGTCGCCGCCGCCACCGGCACGGCCGCGACCGCCGCGACCGCCACGACCGCCACGTCCGCCGTCGCCGCCACCACCGCCGTAGTCGCCGCCGCCGCCGCCGCCGCGTAGCCACCGCCGCCGCCGCCATAACCACCACCACCACCACCACGGCCGCCGCCACCGCCGCCGCCGCTATAGCCGCCGCCACCACCACCACGGAAGCCACCACCGCCGCCGCCACCGCCGCCGCCGCGCTGCTGACGCTGCTCGGCCTCGTTGACGCGAAGCGGGCGGCCGTCGAGGGTACGGCCGTCCATACCTTCAATCGCCTTGGCCGCCTCTTCGGGCGTCCCCATGGTCACAAACGCGAAACCGCGCGAACGGCCAGTCTCACGGTCCGAGACCAGATGGACATCACTGACGGTGCCAAATTCCGTGAATGCAGCGCGGACGCCTTCAGCATTCGTGTTGAACGACAGATTGCCTACATACAGACGAGTGTTCATCGCTTGCTCAATCTGGCCCAAAGACACAATACCAACCCGCCCCTTCGAGGGGGCCATGGTGCTCGGAAGCGGGTTTCAGACAAGGACTCTCCCCACTGAGCACCGGAACAGACCGGACGAACTGTGGCCCCGCGAAGTTACTCCTCGCAACTTCGCGTGCCAACCGGAAACACCGCGCGCAACTCAAGCTTTCGGAAGCATTGAGGGAAAATGTCAGAAACTTCGCGAGTCTACACGGTGTCAGAGAACGAGGCGGGTATGCTCGCCGCGACGTCGTGTTGAAGGCGATGCATGTCTGACCTGGAGCGATCGCTACTGCGGCGACTGCGCGACCGCGACGAGCGAGCGTTCCGGGAACTGATCGAGGGGCAGCGAGATCGCGTGTTCAACATCACGTATCGGATGCTCGGTAATCGCGCCGAGGCCGAGGACGTGGCCCAGGAAGTGTTCATGACCGTCTTCAAGACGATCGATCAGTTCCGCGAGGAGACGAAGTTCTCGACCTGGCTGTACCGGGTCACCGTCAACCACTGCAAGAACCGGATCAAGTACCTGGCGCGTCGCCACGAGCGCGACCGTGACGAGCTCGATGAGATGTCACCCGGCGCGAACGGCGCCACGCTCGGCGCACCCGCACGCGCCGCGCAGCCCGACCGTGCGGTCGAGGGCGCCCAGATGGAGGCGCTGCTGCAGGACGCGATCGCGAACCTCGATGACGACCACCGGATCGTGGTCGTGCTGCGCGACGTCGAGGATCTGTCGATCGAGGAGATCTGCGAGATCACGGGGCTGCCGGACGGCACCGTCAAGTCCCGCCTCCACCGCGCACGCCTCGCGTTGCGCAAGAAGCTGCAACGTCACGTGTGAGCTAAGCATGAGGAGCGCGCCATGACCGAGCCCGAGCTGTCGCCCGACGACGAGATCATCGTGACGCTGTCCGATTATCTCGACGGCGCCCTCCCCGCGCCCGCGCGCGCGGAGGTCGAGCACAAGCTCGCGAGCGACGACGACTGGAAACGCGTGCACGCGGAGCTGGTCGAGACCCGCGACGCACTGTCTGGACTTCAGAAGGCGCGTGCGCCGGCGAGCTTCACCCAGGACGTGACGCAGACGATCCACAAGCGCTCGGCGGGGCGATTCTTCGGCCGGCGCACGTTCGGCGATCGCGTGCCGTTCGGCGCGCTGCTCGTCGTCGCGCTCTTCGCGCTGGTCGTGATCGCGTACATCTTGTGGTCGTCGCCGACCGGCTCGCTCAAGGTCGACCACGGTGCGCGGCCGGCGCCGGGCTCGGGTTCGACGTCGATCGTACCGACCAAGCCTTAGCTTTAGTCCACGCACTCGGTCGTCCCGTCGGCCGGGGCCTGCACCGGCTCGTCGTGCAACCCGAACTCCCAGGCACACGCCCGCGCGACGCGCTTGCCGGTCGCCGCGTCGAACGCGAGGATCGCCGTCCGTGTGGCGACGACCAACGTCGTGCCGCCGGTCGTGAGCAACGCCTTCCCGATGCTCGTGGTGTGGGTCCTGACTCGCCAGCGTGCCGAGCCGTCGCGCTCGAACACCTGAAGCAGGTCGCCCGAGAACGCGACGATCGTCCCCGACGGGTCGACCTCGACCTGGCCATCCACGGCAGCTTCGAGCTGGAAGCCGGCGAGCGACTTGCCGTGCTGGTAGCGCACGACCCACGCCTCGGTGTCGAGGAAGTACGTGATGCCCTCGCGATCGGTGCCCATCCACTGGCCAGTACCGACGGTGCGACGCGGCGGGCCGTCCTGGTAATGAGTCTCGATCGCGTCGGTCAGCACGGACCGTGTGCGCATGGGCTCGACCCAGACCGCGATCGCGCCGCCCGCGGTGCGCGGATCGACCAGCGTGACGAAGCCGCCCGACGATGGCGTCGGGAGCGAAGGCAGTGCGGTCATCGCGAGGCCCGTCGCAGCGAGCTGGAACCGACTCGTCACCGCGGCTTCGCGAATCGCGAGCACCCGCGACGCCGGCTCGTAGAACACGGTAGGGGCCGCGGTCTTCCATGGCGAGGGCAACTGGCTACCTTGCGCACCGGTGTCGAGATCGACGACCACCGGGGATGAACCCCTCGCGCCGGTAGCCACCAGCTGGACCAGCCGGCGCTCGTCGATCGCCCGGGTGGTGGCGTGGCTATCCTCCATCACATCCACTGCGCGCAGCAGGTGCAGTCGGTCGTCGAGCTGGAGCATGCGGTTGCCGACCACGGCCGAGAGCCGCGAGCCCGCGCGCTGGAGCGACGTCACCTCGCCGGTGTGGCGATACCCGAGGTACTTCGCGTCGCCCGGCATCGCGAGGACGAGCGAGCTGCCCTGCGCACTGATCAGCCGAGCGCCGCCGAGTGCGACGGCGTCGCCGACCGCGATCGAGGTATCAACGGCCCACGGATCGTCGGGCACCGTCCAGCGCGCGAGGAAGCCCGCGGGCACCGTGGCGACGCTCTCCTCGTCGAGGAACAGCGTGCGCGCGCGCTCGCTGCTTGGCACGCGGGCGATCGCCCGAGGCAACGGGGTCTGCGAATGGACCACCGGGCGCGCAGCGAGCTCGATCAGCACCACCTGGTTGTCACGGATGCCCGCGAGTCGTTTGCCGCTGGGAGCGATCGAGACCGCGTCGAGCGCGAGCGGCAGGTCGATCGGAGGTCCCCAGCTGACGGGCGAGCTGACGGGCGAGCTGACCGGCGAGCTGACGGGATCGAGCGCGAGCATGCGGATCCGATCGGTCTGGGTCTCGCCGTGGCGAATGATCGCCGCCATCACCTGGCCGCTGCGGACCGCCAGCCCGGCGATCCGCTCGTCGGGCGGCGCTGCGACCGAGCCGCGCGCGATGCCGCGGACCGTCAGTCGCAACACGCGCTGGTCGGTGGCGAGCGCGATCACGGTGTCGCCGATCAGGTGGACCTCGTCGAACCCGGGCTCGGGTGCGAACGTCGACCGGCCGCGCTCGTGCCCCATCGGGTCGTACTCGATCAGCGCGAGTCCGCGGGCGCGGTCGAGCACCGCCACCGCGAACCCGTCCGCGAGCCGCGACATCGCGAGGTTCCGCACGGCAGGTAGCGCGATCACGATCGGCTCGTGCGTGCCATCGAGACGCGGCCACAGCCGGCACGCGCCGTCGCCATCGCAGGTCACCGCGGCATCTCCCGTCGCGGTCACGGCGAGGGCCACGATCGACGACCCGTGTGGACCGGTCGGAGCTGGCGGACGCACCACGCTCGGTGGCCGCACGAGTAGCGCGGTCTGTCGCTCGCGCGGCGCGGCGCTGCATGCGACCACGAGCAACACACCGGCGAGGCGCCACATGCCGAGCTTCAACGCGCGGCCGGGCCGGATGATTCAGCCGATCAGACGTCGGGGTGCAGCGACGCGCAGAACCGCCGGAGAGGCTCGCGGCGCTCCGGAGGCACGTACTCGAGGTTGAGCTGGCGGTCGGTGACCTCGAAGAACGAGCGGTCGGCCGCCAGCAGGTCATGCTCGGCCCGCTCGATCTCGGCCGCGTCGACGTCGCGCAGGTTCTTGCGGACCAGCTCGGCCTCGCCGGCCAGCTTGGTCTCGACGAAGAACCCGCCGAGGATCAGCTTGGCCTTGACGGCCATCGAGTGGATGTCGTCGCCGGTGCGATGCGGCAGCGACAGCACCTCGCGGAGCAGATCCGCAGCGGCTGGCGACGCGCGCTCGAACGCCCGGCGGGTGACGTAGCCGAGGTCGAACATCGCGAGCTGCGGCGCGAACACCATGCCGTAGGTCCGCGCCATTCCGGCGTAGTACGTGAAGTGCCGCCCGATCTCCTGCAGCAGCTCGGGTCGATCGACGATCGTGCGGGCGAGCTTGCGGTACTGGTGGAACACGTCGTAGACGGCGCGCAAGTTGCGAGACTTGATCGATTCGCGCAGGAAGTTATTGAAGAACCGGATCGACAGCCGCAGGGCCTGATCGTCGTGGCGCTCGTGCGAGCGACAGGCGATCACGCGCACCGCATCGGAGAACACCGAGACGGTGTCGGTCGGGCCGTGCACCGCACGCAGGAACCCGAGCTCGAGCTGCTGCAGGCACTTCATCTCGTACCAGGTGCGAGCCTCGGACAGCATCTCGAGCGCCTCGTCGGAGAACCCGACGAAGTCGGCGCGATCGACGACGAACCACTCGCGCGGCATCCGCGATTTGTGCTTGCCGTAATGGTCGAGCAGGATCTTCAGATGCCACGCCCCCTCGGCCGCGACGTCGCGGTCGTTGCGGTCGAGCGACTTGATGATGATCGTGCCAACCTGGCCGACCCGCATCAGCAACTCTTGCTGGGCCTCGATCGGATCGCGCTTGCGCGACGCGACGACCTCGACGATCTGGGTCGCCGAGTCGCGCAGCCGGATGACCAGCCGTGACGGATCGACGAACCGGACGACGTAGAAGAAGTACGGGATCAGCAGCGCCCAGCCGACCAGCGCCAGGTAGACGGAGATCGCGATCGACCACGTCGGCGCGAACTCGGGACCGATCATGTAGTCGACCCACAGCACGTGCGCGGCGCCGAAGGCCATGAACGTCAGCACCCAGCGATTGATCCGATCGCGAAGAAACATCTCGATCAGCTTCGGCGTGTGCATGTTCGCCGTGAGCGGGATCGCGAGGCCGATCGTCGCGATCAGCATCGCGAGGATGTTGTTGTACGCGCGCGCCATCGGCGACAGCACGTCGACCAGCTTGCGGTTGTCGACCCCTGCCCAGCTGACGCTGCCCCAGCCGGGGTATCCGGCCGCGCCCCACTCGATGAAGAACTCCAGCCCGAAGATCAGCGTGAACGCCACGAATGCGATCGCGAACGACCGCACGAATAGCTTGCGCATCTAGTCGGCCTCGTCCTCGAGAAAGGCGAAGTAGCGCTCCGGCAGATCGTCGAACTCCAGCGCGCCGCCGCAGCTCGGGCACTTGAACACCGGCGGCTCGAGGTTGGCTGCCAGGATCGCTGCCGACTGGATCAGCCGCTCCTCCTGGTGGTCGCAGCCGATGCAGTGAAATGGCGCGAAGAATGAGGTCACGGTGCCGCGCCCGATCACGTCGCGAACCATCGAGGCCTGGAGGATGAACGGCACCGAGCAGGCGTGGAACTCGTAGCCCTGGATCCGCGCCTGGCGCAGGAACTCGCACCACGCGCGCACGCCGAGCGAGTTCATGTACGTGACCTGCGCGGTGTCAAACACCACGCGGCCGACCATGCCGGGCAGCAGCTCGTCGAACCGGGTGGCCTCCGTGAAGTCACCGCGCAACACGACGCGCGTCCGGTCGCCGTCGCGCACGATCTGCCACTGCGTCAGCTTCGCGAGCACCGCCCGGGCGCGGTCGT
>JBBJLY010000353.1:0-7054 GCA_037720695.1 Kofleriaceae bacterium
TCACGCGCACGTGCGAGCACTTCGTGTTCACGCTCGGCGATCACGTGTACGTCGGTGAGGATGATGCCCACCGCATCTGGCTGGCGCACGCGGACCTCGCGCAGCAGCTCGACGCCAGTCATCTTTGGCATCCGCTGATCGGTGACGACCACGGCGACCTCGCGCTCGGCGAGGATCTGCAGCGCCTCGGCGCCGCCACCGGCCGTCAGGATGTCGTGCGTCTTCCTGAAGTTGAACCGGAACGCGTCGAGGTTGTCCTGCTCGTCGTCGACGAGGAGGATCGGATATCGCTTCACGTCGAGCGTCATATGCGGGGCCGCTGAACTAGCCGTATCACGTACCGTCGGGGGATTCCACGGCTTCGCCTGACCTTGCCGGATCGGTACGTCCAGCACGGATCACGAGCGCGTCCTTCGCCAGCCGCACGACGAGCGGACCGATCACGAGGCCCCAGCCGCCGATCAGCTCGATGCCTCCGAACATCGCGACCAGCACGACCCACGACGGCAGCTGCAGCTCGCCGCGCCGCGCGAGCCACGGGCGCGCGAGGTTGTCGATCGAGCCGATCACCGCGACCCCGACCACCGCGAGGATGATCGCCGCCGTGGTGCGCCCCGTGATCGCGAGCCCCGCCGCGACCGGTGCCCACACCAGCGCGGTGCCGACCGCCGGGATCACCGTGAACAGCAGCGTGAGCATGGCCGCGTAAAGGCCCATCCACACCGCGAGCAGGATCCACGCCCCGGACGGCACCGCCACGAGCGCCGCGCCGAGCACGAGGAGCGCGACGACCCAGCTCGGGATCCGCATGGCTCGCATCTATAAGCGAGGCATGTCGGAAACTTGGCCACCACCACGGGCTTCGATAGCGTTCCCGAATGGGATCTCCTCGTCGCGCACGTCGTGCGCGCACCAGCGCACCGCCGCGTCGTAAACCGATGGCCTGGGCGAGGCGCGTGTCGCTGTTCGAACGCGAGGTGCGGGTTCGACTCGCGCCGGTCGCGGTCGAGCTCATCCACGGCGCCGCTCGCATTCTCACGGAGGGTGAGCTGTGCGGAGACCTCTACACCGGCTCCACCATGCTGACGATGGATCTCGCGCGCACCGCCGACCGCATCAGCGATCCGCCCGACGCGACCACCGCACAGCGCGTGGCCGTGCTGTACGCGGGGGACGAGCGCTGCCGCGAGCACGCGCGCCGGATCGCGATCTCCGAGGCGCGCCGCCTCGCGGGCTGTGACCTGACCCGCCCGAGCGTCGATCTCGAGAGCTGTGCCCGCGGCTCCGAGCTCCACCTGAGCCTCACCTTCGAAGCGCATCACGCAAAGAGGACCGCATGATCGAGCTGTACAGCATCCGCGATGTGTCCCGTATCCTCGTCCTTCAGGAGGCCCGCCTCCGCTACTGGACGCAGATCGGGTTCGTCGGCCCGACCGTCCGCAAGGGCGGCCGGTTCTACTACACGTTCTGCGACCTGGTCGCTGTCAAGTCGGCGAAGGACCTGCTCGCGGCGGGCATGACGCTGCAGAAGGTCCGCAAGAACGTCGAGGCGCTGCGCAAGGCGCTGCCCGAGGACACGCACCCGGCCACCCGCATGCGCGTGTGCTGCGATGGCGAGACCATCGTCGCGCTCGCCGACGATGTCGCGTTCCAGCCGATCGGCGGCCAGGTGGTGATGGCGTTCAACCTGCCGACGTTCGGCGAGCACGTCTCCCAGGTGCTCGCGATGCCGCGCGTGACGCCGACCGAGGATGGCACCCCGCGCGTCGTCGAGGACAACCCGACCGAAGCCAACGGCGGCACCACCGCGTACCGCTACTTCGTCGAGGCCTGCGCCGCCGAGGATCGCGGCGACGCCCAGCAGGCCGAGCATCTGTTCCGCCAGGCGGTAGACCTCGAGCCCAACATGGCAGCCGCGCTGACCAACCTCGGCAACCTCGTCTATCGCAAGGCCGAGCTCGTCGAGGCACGCAGCTTCTACGAGCGCGCGCTCGAGCACGACCCCCAGCAGCCCGAGGCTCGCTACAACCTCGCCAACGTGCTCGAGGACATGGGCGAGACCGAGCTCGCGATCGCCGAGCTCCGCAAGGTCTGTGCAGCCGCGCCAGACTTCGCCGACGCGCACTACAACCTCGGCATCATGCTCGCCCAGGTCGGTGGCAACGCGCAGGCGCGCCACCACCTCGAGCGTTACCTCCAGCTCGACACCGCGAGCGACTGGGCCGGCCACGCGCGCACGTTCCTCGACCAGATCGCCGCGTAGGTCGGCGCGAGTCGGTTCCCGGTCCGCTCCGAAAACCAACACAAATCTCTTCGTAGAAGGCGTCTCGCGCAGGCGTTGCGGACGCGGTGAGCTGCGCGGCTCGACAGCAACGTTCAGAGATACGCGTCGCGCTGGTCACGGCGTACCAGCGCGGATCGCGCTCTCCTGAGCGCACGCGTGGCCCCGTCAAATCCCGTCTGGTCGTGAGCGTCCCCAAGCCAACGACCCCGGTCTTGAGACCGCGTGACCGCGCTATGGACGCCGTGACCAGCGCGCCACCAGCTCGAAGTGACCGCCCGATCTCGCGCAGCTCACCGCGCCCACAGCGCCTGACGACATCGCGAGCGACCCGACGAAGAATTTTATTCTTCTTATTTCGGATCCGTAGGTTTGGGGCTTTCCTCGGAACTGCGCGGACTTCTCGGACTTCTCGGACGCGCAAATCGCAGCAAGAACGTGAATCTGGCTCTTGGTACGTGTTCGCCAGAAAATTGTATATAGTAGTGGCTCCTTAAAATATCGGCGAAACCAGTTGCAGTGTGAAATTGCGGTGCTAGACAAGGACGATGCCGCGCTCGCGCACGCGCAAGCGCCACCTCCAAAAAGTTCTTCACTTCGGGGACCCGAGGGGACGCCGCGCTGTGAAAGCTCGCCGCCCCAACAAGTCTGCGCGAGGCGGGCGGCCACCCCAAGGACCGCGGTCGAGCGAGCGGCACGAGAAGCGCGAAGTGTTTCGCAAGGGCGAGCCCGTCCACGTGGTGATCCGCGCCGTCGAGGAAGTCGGCTCGCTTCGAACGCGAAGGGCCTACCTCGCCATTCGCAAGGCGCTCGTGGTGACGTTCACGCGCGAGGACTTCCGGATCGTCCACGTCAGCATTCAGGGCACGCACATCCACTTGCTCGTCGAGGCCCAGCATCGGCAAGCGCTGACCCGCGGGATGCAGGCATTCCAGATCTCGGCGGCCAAACACCTCAATACGGCGATCAGCGTGCGGAGAACCGAGCGCCGACGCGGCACTGTGTTTCCAGACCGCTACCACGCGGTCGTCATCCGCTCGCCGCGGCAGGCCCGCAGCGCGCTGGCCTACGTTCTGAGAGGGTTGATCAAAACAAGGGTTGACCGGGGATCGAGATCGGGAGATCAGGTGATGTGCGTCTGGAGACCCAAGACAGTTCTCGGCCGATTCGCCGTCGGGTTCGTCGGGATCCGAAGCCCCGATTCAAGGTTGACCACGGCTATCAACTCGACGGCGTAAGGGGTTGTCCAGAGCTGGTCCTCGAAAGTGCGCATCCATCGCGTGAAGTGCGGCGGTTCGTCGACGGGCTCGATCTTTCGGAGATCGAACAAGAGTATTCGTCGCTCGGACGACACGGACATCACCCTCGCAGCGTTCTGGCGGTCTGGCTCTACGCGAGCCAGATAGGACTGCATCATGCGACCAAGGTTGCTCGTGCATGTAAGACCGACGCTGCCATGCGGTTTCTCTCAGGCGGCCACGCCATCGCGGCAGGAACGCTGAAACGGTTTCGCCAAAAACGGCGAGCGCTACTGCAATCGCTACTCATTGAGACCGTGCGGCAGGCTCACGCTGCCGGCTTGATTGTCGTCGAGGAGCTAGCAACGGACAGCATGCGCCTGCGTGCGAACGCATCACTGAACGAGGTCGGCACCGTGAAACGGTCGCGTGTACGCGTCGCTGAGCTCGAAGCCGTTGAACGAACGTTGCTCTCGCCGAAGAAGCTGATCATTCACGACAAGAAACTCGCGAAGCACCGTGCGGTCCTCGCGGAGTGTGCCGGGCAAGAGCGGACAAACATCGTGCTAACGAACAGCTCGGCGTCATTGATGAAGTTTCCGAGCGGCGCTGCGTTGCCAGGACACCGGATCACTGCGACGGCCTCGGGGGTGAGCGAGCGCATCATCGTCAGCGTGTTGGTCGACGAATCGACCACCGACGATGGCAAGCTAGGCGATGCAGTTCGCGATGCCCGACAAGTCCTTCACGATGCAGGCGTCTCCATTGAGGGCATGCAGGTCGCGGCCGACGCAGGCTACTTCTGCGAAACCGACCTCCAGTTCGCGAGTCAAAGTCGAGAGTGGGTCGACGTTCTGATTGCGGAGGGAGCCGATGTCGGAGAAGGCCCGGTCACGATCGGCCGAACCGGATTTTTCAATCGCGATCATTTCAAGATTCTCGAAGACGGCAGTGCGATCTGTCCTGCGAATCGACTGATGTCGAAGCCGAGACTCATGGCCGATGGCCGTCACCAATGGAACGGGCTTGGCTGCACCAAGTGCGAGCTGCGACCAAAATGCACGGGCAAGGCACCCGGTCGCCCCCGGAGTCTGACTGCTGACCTAAATCTCGAGAAGGTTCGCACCGAGATGCGAACCCGCATGTCGGAGCCCGACGCCGCCAAACGCTACGGTCAGCGGATCGCTACCATCGAGCCAGCGTTTTCCAACATCGAGGACAACATGGGATTCCGGCGGGCGAGCTCGCGTCACGCTACGACGATCATCGTCGAGGTGTTGCTAAAGATCGTGGCTCACAACTTGTTGCGCATCTCTGCCGCGCAACGACTTGCGTGCATCCACATTCCGATCACGCTCGACTGAATCGCCGTGAACTCCTCGCGAGACCGAACACGCGCGGTTTCGCAGCGTGAACTGGTTGTACGGAACCCGCGATGCGGCCTGCAGCAGCCGCGTGCGCGGTGTGTAAAGGCGCAGCCCCTCATTCGGTCTTCGCATCGAATCCGAATTCCGGTCGACCCTCTGAATAACTGGCGGAAGCACGGCGAGCATCGCGCCAACGTGAGCCGTGGCTGGGAGGTCGACCTGTTCTCGAGCGGGCTGACGTTCGACGGCTGGCGCGACCTCCATACGGTCCGCATCCTGCGACCCGGCTATCCGTTGTTGCCCGTCTGGCGGCCCAGGATGTGGTTGCTCGGGCAGGGTTGGCGAAACCACGGCCTCATCGGCACGACGGAGGTGCCGAGTAGCAAGGTCTTGCGCCCGGTCGAATGAGCCCAGCGGATGGCGGACCCGGCGGGGTCGGGGATCTAACTTAGATCGCCGCCTGCAGGCGCGTCGCGACCAGCGGTCGGGGCGGAGGCCCGGGTGCTCGAGGTCATGCGGCAGGTCGCGCAGGTCGCGCGGACGGATGCGCCGGTGCTGATCTTCGGCGAGACCGGCTCGGGCAAGGAGGTTATTGCGCGCTCGATCCACGTCCGGTCGGGGCGCGCGGCCGGACCGATCCTGCGCGTCACCTGTGGTGCGATCTCGCCCGAGCTCCTCGACTCCGAGCTGTTCGGTCACGAGCGCGGCAGCTTCACCGGTGCGGCCGCCCCGCGGCGCGGCTGGTTCGAGCGCGCCGATGGCGGCACGTTGGTCCTCGACGAGATCGCCGAGCTCCCGCTCGCGGCGCAGGTCCGGCTGCTGCGCGTCGTCCGCGACCAGGTCGACGGTCCAGGTGGCGCCGCGCGGTTGCTCGCGATCCATCCGAACACGCTGCGCTCGCGGATGCAGAAGCTCGGGATGGGCGCGCGCTCGGCGTGAGCTCACAGCGTGCCGAACAGGAGCACGGCGGCGGCGAGCATCACGAACAGCGGCTCCCAGGTCGAATCGAAGCGTGTCATCACGCAGGGGTGCAACAGCAACGTCCTTGCCACGCTCGCCGCTTGCAGTTCCGGTTGGTTATGGCGTCCCCTCGGGTGCATGCGAACACGCTCGATGTCCCTGGCGGGTCCATGCTGACCCAGCTCGCGCGCGGTTCGGTGCTCGCGCTGGTGCTCGTCGCGTGCGGAGAGCCGCGTGCGACGAAACCCGTCACGAAGGCGGCCGCCGCCCTCGCACGGCCTCGCGTTGTCGCGCATCGCGGCGCCTCGCACGAGGCTCCCGAGAACACGCTCGCCGCGTTTCGTCGCGCGTGGGATCTCGGGGTCGAATGCGTCGAGCTCGACGTGCATGTCACGAGCGACGGGATCCCGGTGGTCATCCACGACGCAACGACGAAGCGCACGGGTGGGCTCGATCGCGCGGTGGCCGCGCAGACGCTCGCCGAGATCCGGACGCTCGACGCCGGCAGCTGGAAGGGCGCGGCGTTCCGCGGCGAGAACATCCCGACGCTCGCCGAGGTCCTCGACTCGATCCCACCGGGCCGCACGCTGTTCCTCGAGCTCAAGAGCGAGCTGTCGACGATCCCGGCGGTCGTGCGCGCGCTCGCGTCGAACGATCCGCGGCCGCGCGGCGGC
Source organism: Kofleriaceae bacterium (assembly GCA_037720695.1). GTDB lineage: Bacteria > Myxococcota_A > Polyangia > Haliangiales > Haliangiaceae > JABFXX01. The sequence continues at coordinate 6,521 of JBBJLY010000353.1, forward strand.
AAGCTCGCGCTCCAGGCCTACGATGCCGATTCGCTCGCGGCGCTGTCGCGCGCGATCCCCGGCGCCCCGGCGTACTGGACCCTGGATCCGCCAGTCGGTGAGGACCAGCGCATCCTCCCCTACCCGCCCGCGTTGATCGCGGAGGCCAAGCAGCGCGGCTTCGCCGGGCTCGCGCTCGACTATCGCGCCGTCACGGAGGACTTCCTCGCGCGTGCCCGCGCGGCGGGACTCGAGATGGACGTCTGGACGATCAACGAGCCAGCGGAGCTCGCGCGCTGGCTCGGGCTCGACGTTCGCTGGATCGAGACCGACCGGCCCGAGCTCAGCGTGCCGCCGTCTTGATCGCGGCGATCCCAGGGACTTGATGGCTCGCTCCAGGTCCAGCCCAATGCCGCCGGCCACGCGATCACGGCTGTTCTTTCACCCGCAGCGGGGCGCGGCTCTCGGGGACGAACGCCCGCGTGGCCGAGCGGGCTACCGCGGCGGGCGCGACGCCGACTGGCGCGATCTGGGCGAGCTTGCCGTCGTCGAGAT
>JBBJLY010000354.1:0-7027 GCA_037720695.1 Kofleriaceae bacterium
TCGCGCGCGGAGAGCACGCGATCGGTGAACCCGGCGGGCGGGCCGAGCGGCGGCCACGCATCGAGTGCGCGGCGCTCCCTCGTCGAGAGCTCATGTTCAGACACGGCGGACCTCCGCGAGGCGCTCGCGCAAGACGGCACGAGCGCGTGACAGGCGTGACTTCACGGTCCCGAGATCGATGGTGAGTGCCGCCGCGATCTCGGCGTACTCGAGCTCGTGGTATTCGCGCAGCAGGAACGCCACACGCAGCTCGGGAGACAGGTCGCGCACGGCGGCGTCGATCGCGGCGGCGAGCTCGCGCTGAACCGCGCGATCGTCTGCGCGCTCTTCGCCCGGCCGGTCCGGCTCAGCCACCAGCGTCGGGCGGCGCCGCCGCAGCTCGTCAATCGAGCGCCGCGCGGCGAACGTCAGGATCCAGGTCGAGAGCTTCGCTCGACCGCCGGGCTCGAACCGAGCCAGCATCCGGAACACGTCGAGGAACGTGTCCTGCGCCGCGTCCTCGATCGTTGAACGCCCCCGGCCCGACAGCATGCGAGAGACCAGCGCGAACACGCGCACCTGGTACAGCTCGACCAGCGCGCGCGAGGCGTCGGCATCCCCACGCGCGGCCCGCCGGAGCGTTGGCTCGTCGAGCTCGGTCGATAGGTTTGCGTGGGCCACGCCGAGCATCTCGATCGCTTTCTCGTAGGAGCGGACGATATGTTCCCCGGTTCGCGAGGAATTTGCCGATCCTGGCGAATCCAACTGCGTGGCGGCTGCGTCACCGACGGCTACGGGACGACCTGCGCGGACGACCTCGCCTTGGTCCGGTAGGTCGCGTCGATGTGATCCACGAGCTCGAGGAAGTTGGTCTCGATCTGCGCCGCGCCACCGAGCGGTGCATCCATGTAGAACGTGCCGCCCTCGCAGCGGTCCCCGGACGGATCGACCGGGACGCCATCGATCTGCGGGCGGCACCGGCCGTCGACGTAGACGATGATGAACTTCTGGAACCGCACCGCCTCGAGCGTGTCACCGATCATGTAGTTCGCGAACACAGCCGACAAGGTGACGAGGTCGTTGGGCTCCTGGCCGTAGCCGTGGAAGAAGTAGACGACCGGATAGCGCGCATTCGCGTTGGCCGGATCGCCATAGCCCGGCGGCAGGAACAGCGCGTAGGGGCTGACGCGCCCGGTGGTCGGCGACGTGTACATCTGGTCGGCGACGATGTCGCCACCGTCGAGCGTCGCGGTGCGATCGCCTTCGGGCCAGCGCTTGTCGAGCCAGGCGAACGCGGTGGTGACGCGGCTGATGATCTGCACCGGGCTGCCGACGTGGCGGCCATCGCCGCGCTCGATCTCGGCCTGGGTGGCGTCCGGGTTGCCGTAGCGCAGATAGCCGTGCTGCGGAAAGTCCGCCCACGGCACCTCGGTGAAGTCGTAGGTCGCCTCGGATCGACCCCCTGTCAGCACCGCGAACCCGTCGTAGACGCCGAACGCGTGCTGGTACTTGCCCATCAGCTGACCGACGCCGGCGTTAGCCGACACGGAGGCGTTCAGGAAGTCGCGAATTCCGGCATCGAACCACAGCGACATGTGGTGGCGCTGCGGCTCGGTCAGCGCCTCCATCCGGCGCATCACGTCGCCCTCGTACCAGCGCGCGACGTTTGGCGACAGGTCCCACTTGCCGTTGGCCTCGCCGAAGTCGTAGCAGCCGGTCGCCGGTGCCTGGCAGGTGCCAGCGACGCCGTCGAGGCCCATGTCGTCGTAGGGCTCGCCATCCTCGTGGTTCGCGTTGCCCTCGCTGCCGAGCGGGTTGCGCAGGTAGTGATAGTCGTCGCGCGAGGGATCGGGGTTGGTCGCGGCGTCGTAGCCCGGCTCGTCGATGCTGGCCTTGCCGTCGAGCCCGACGTCGGAGAACGGCTCGAATGCGTTGGTGATCACGGGCTCGCCGGCGTCGCGGACGTCGTTGTTGTTGAGATCGACGGCGAGCAGGATCTCGGCGGGATCGGTCTGCGGCTTGCTCGGGTCAAACACCGCAAGCCCGAGCTCGGGACCATCGCCGCCGTCGCAGAACGTGATCACGCGCTTGTCCCCCGCGGGGTTGAACTCGCGATCGTAGAAGTTGGCGAGCCGCACCGGGTTCGCGCAGCGGGTGGCTGCCGGTGTGGTGAAGAACGCCGCGTCGATGCCCGGGGGCGCGTACGGGTTGGTCGGGTTGTAGTGCGCGGGGTTCGAGAGTGCGCGCGCCAGATCGCGCGACGCCTTCATGTAGAGCTTGCGCTGGAGCGTGAGCCCGACGCCTTCGCCCTGCTGCGAGATCATGTGCTCGTAGTCGGCGGCGATCTCGAACTGGTCCGGCTTGGTCGACACGTTCGGGCACAGCTGGCCGATGTTGCCGCGGCCGGCCGCTTGATCCGCGGCGGTGCAGAACCCGCCGAACAGGAAGTCCCGGATCATCGACAGCGAGTACACCATCGAGGGCCCGGGTTCCCCGACGAGGTCCGCGACGATGTCGAACCGGTCGGGGTTGCGCATGGCGATCGACATCGCGGCGTTGCCGCCCATCGAGATCCCGATGATCGCGTTCCACCCGAAGTCCTGGGTCTCGGGCTGGCCGGCGGAGACTGCCGCGACCACCTGGTACGTCGTCAGCTCGCCGGCGCGGAACGTCGCGCGCGAGGCATACGCGTCGGCATCCTCGATCGTGCGGTTTGACACCGCCGGGAAGTACGGCTCCTGACCGGCGCGGCGCGCGACGATCCGGACGTGGCGGCGCGCGGCGGACTTCGGCAGGCGCGCGGATTTGTACGGCAGCGTGAGCTCGAACGGGCGATCCGACCACGCGCCCTCGGTGCCGAAGCTGACCGCGGGTCCGAGCGCGAGGTAGCCCGCGGGCACGATGTCGTCGGCGCACGCGATCGTCACCTCGGTGGCGGGCACCGTGGTCTTCGCGCCGGCCGTGATCGCCGCGCCACGGAGGTCCGCACCGCCGGTGACCTCGACGGTGGTTCCAGGCGCGAGCATCCCGGAGGTCCCGGTGCCGCACTTGATCGTGGTCGTCGGGTCGTCGCCGCAGGCGATCAAAAGAACGGCAAGCAGCAGCCAGCGCCCCATCATGTGGGCGGCAGCGTACACACACGAGGTCCAAACAGCACCAGATTCGTCGTTCCACAGACGGGCGAAACTTCACTGGATTCGGTGGCGGTGCAAAACTTGCCCGGCCCTGCACGATCCGTAGTGTCGACACACGGGATCGTGAGCGACAGGGTTGCCGACATGCATGTTCCGCCGGCGATCCGGCGCTGGGGCACTCGCCTCGGGCTCGCGATCGTCGTCGCGGCGGTGATCGGCTACGTCCCGGCGCAGGTGCTCCGCTCCGATCCGCGCACGGTGAAGCTGCGCGATCAGCTCGGCAAGCTCGAGGTCGAGGCGCGATCGCTGACGCTCGGCAAGGCCGAGCTCGCGCGCGAGATCGACGCGCTGCGGACCGATGTCGGCGCGATCGAGAACCGCGCGCGGGTCGATCTCGGCATGGTCTACCCCGACGAGATCGTGCTGCGCGTGCCCGCGGGAGCCACGCCATGAGGCTCCGCCGATCCCTGCGGCGCGCGATCAAGGTGTCGCTCGGCGCGATCGCCGGGGCGATCGCATGTGCGGCGATCGCGATCGGCGGCGTCGATCGCGCGGCCGTGTTCTCGACCTCGCCCAGCACATGGAAGGGCATGGTCGTCGTCGCGGTGCTGGCGCTGGTCGGGATCGCGGTGATCCGCCGGCTACAGTTTTCGCCGCCATCGGCCCGGGCCCAGCGCGCGTCGGTGTGGTTGGCCGCGGCGTGTGACCTCGCGGATCTCGAGCTCGCCCTCGCGCTGACCGCCGGCGCGCACGTGATGATCACGATGACCGGCGGCCTGTGGTCGCCTGCCTATCCCGTGCTTTACGGCCTGGTCGCGTTTGCGATCACGGTGCTCGCGCGGCCGGGTGCGATCGCGACGCTCGGCGCGGCGCTGCTGCTCGAGGCCGCGCTGCTGGTCCGGACCGGGTTTGGCGAGGCCTCGATCCTGGCGTCGTCGATCCATGTCGCCTGCCTGATCGGCGCCGCGCTCGCGCACGCGATGCTGCTCCGCGGCCTGACTGCTCGTTATCGCCGCCGCCGGGTGGCTCGCCTCGACAGCGAGCTGCTCGCGCTGCGCGATTCTGCCCGCGACTACCGGCTGATCGCGGCCGCGCTCGGTCCCGGATCGCGCGCACCCCGCGGCCGCGACGAGGAGGAGCGCCTGCTCGCGATCGGTGGCGTCGGGATGATCGGCGACGCCGCGAGCTGGGTGCTGGCGACCCTCAAGCGCTCGCTGGGCGCGCGCACGGTCGCGCTGCTGTGGCTCGAGGATGATGGCGAGCGGCTGAAGCTCGCCGAGTGTGCGTCGGATGCCGATGACATCACGGAGACCCCGCGCCTGTCGTCGACCGGGATCCTCGGCGCGGTGGTGCGCGATCGCCAGCCGCTGCTGTGCGCTGCCACCAAGCCGGGGCAGCTGCCGTACTACGACACCCCGCGTGCTGGCGTCGCGTTGGTCGCGGTGCCGATCATCGAGGGCGGCCATCTGCGCGGGCTGCTCGCCGCCGATCGCGACCTGCCGTTCGCCGAGGCGGATCGCGATCTGCTCGCCGATGCGAGCGCCCAGGTGCTGCGGGTCGTGCAATCGGAGCAGGTGTTCCGCGCCGTCGAGCGCGCGAAGTACGAGTACGAGCGGTTCTACCAGGCGACCGCGCTGCTCGGCCGTGCGCTGACGGTGGAGCAGGTGATGGAGACCGCCTTCGACGCCGCCGCGGCGATCGTCGACTACGACGTCGCCGCGGTCGCGCTGTACGACAAGCGCGCACGCGCCACAAGGTCGCCGCGGTCCGGATCCGCACCGGTGGTGAGGGGCTTGTCGACCCGAAGCAGTTGCTCGGCCTCGAGTTCAAGGACAACGCCGGGCTCGCCTCGATGGTGGTCAAGAATCGCCACTACCTCCCCGCAGCCGGCGAGCCGCGCGAGATGTCGGCGCCGATCTACACGCGCAAGGTCAAGCTCGAGGACGCGAAGTCGTTGCTCGTGCTGCCGCTGCTGTGCGCCGACGAGCCGGTCGGCACGCTGACCCTGGTCGCGCGCGCGGAGAAGCGATTCGGCACGGACATCCGCGAGATGCTGTCCGTGATCGCGAACCAGGTCGCGGTCTCGCTCGAGAACGGTTTCCTCTATAAGAAGATGGAGACCATGGCCACGACCGACGGCCTGACCGGGCTGACCAACCACCGCGCGTTCCAGGAGCGGTTCGAGGATCTCGTGCTGCGCGCCGAGCGCCACGGCGGCAAGGTCGCGCTGCTGCTGTGCGACGTCGACTTCTTCAAGAAGGTCAACGACGGCTACGGTCACCCGGTCGGCGACGAGGTGCTGCGCCGGGTCGCGCGCGTGCTGCAGGAGGTCCCGCGCAAGATCGATATCCCGGCGCGCTACGGCGGCGAGGAGTTCGCGGTCCTGCTCGACAACGTCGACGTGATCCAGGCCAAGGCGGTCGCGGAGCGGCTGCGGATCGAGATCTCGAAGGTGGTCGTCGAGACGGAGAAGGGACCGCTCAGCGTCACCGAGTCGATCGGCGTCGCCGTGTTCCCCGACGATGGCCGCGACCGCGCCACCCTGATCGAGCGCGCAGATCTCGCGCTCTATCACGCGAAGCACACAGGCCGGAACCGGGTCGTCACCTGGCCGGAGTGCCTGGCGGCGAAGTCGAAGAAGGCCAGCTGACGCGACCAGCGCCCCGATGGGTTCTGACCTACAATCGCCGTCGGTGACCACCGAGGTCGGCTCGACGGCCAACACGTACGAGATCCTGTGCAAGCTCGCCGAGGGCGGGATGGCGGAGATCTTTCTCGCGCGCGCGGCCGGTGGCGCCGGGATGCGCCGTCACGTGGTGCTCAAGCGGATCCTGCGCCACAAGGCCGCGGACACCGGCTTCGTCAAGATGTTCCTCGAGGAGGCGCGCGTCGCGGCGCAGCTCCAGCATCCGAACATCGCGCAGGTCTACGACGTCGGAAAGCTCGGCGTCTCGTACTTCTTCACCATGGAGTACGTCCACGGCGAGACCACGCGCGCGATCATGCATCGCGCGCACGAGCTCGAGAAGGTGCTGCCGATCGCCGCGGTGCTCGCGATCGTCGCTGGTGCCGCCGCCGGGCTCGGCCACGCGCACAAGCGCGGCATCGTTCACCGCGACGTGTCGCCGGCAAATCTCATGGTCAGCTTCGAGGGCAACCTGAAGGTCGTCGACTTCGGGATCGCAAAGGCGTCCGACAACCACGACGAGACGCACACCGGCACGGTCAAGGGCAAGATCGGCTACCTGTCGCCCGAGCAGTGCCGCGGCCAGAAGGTCGACGGGCGCAGCGATCTGTTCTCGCTCGGGATCGTGATGTGGGAGCTGCTGACGACGCGCCGGCTGTTCCGCCGCGATGGCGACTTCGAGACCATGGCGGCGATCGCGACCGAGGCCGTGCCGCCGCCGTCGCAGATGCGTCGCGACATCTCTCCGGACCTCGACGCGCTGGTCGGCAAGCTGCTCGAGAAGCTGCCGGCGGATCGCTATCAGAGCACCGACGCGCTGATCGAGGACCTCGAGGCGCTGTCGGCACGCACGGGCGCCGTGATGTCGCGATCGGGCCTGTCGCGGCTGGTGCGCGATCTGTTCGGCACTCGGCAGGAGCCGTGGATGGCGCTCGAGCAGGAGCAGGAGGTGATCACGGTGGCGGTCGAGCAGCTCGAGCCATCGGCGGTCGAGCAGGAGGTCGAGCAGTCGGACGACGATCCGGGCCTGGTCGCGCTCGAGGCCAAGCTGTCCAGCGCGGCGTACACGCTGCCCGTCGCGCTCGCGGATCTCGAGGATTCGTACACCACCGGCCAGATCACGCACCCCGACGACGTGGGGGCGATGACGCTGATCGAGCCCCGCAGAACCCCTTCGTCCACCGGCGCGTTCGACCCCGCGGTCAGGCGCAGGACGGTGTTGTTGCGA
>JBBJLY010000013.1:0-66403 GCA_037720695.1 Kofleriaceae bacterium
TGGTGGATGACCAGCCCGACGTGGTGGAGCTGCTGTGCGTGCTCCTCACACGGTCGGGCCACGAGTGCATGACCGCCGGAAGCGGCATCGAGGCGATCGAGCTTGCTGCCTCGTTCGCACCCGAGGTGGTGCTCCTCGATATCGGCTTGCCCGACATGACGGGCTACGCCGTCGCGCGTGCGCTGCGAGCCACCTCCGGCGGCACGGCGCTCTACATCGCGGCGGTCACGGGGTACGGGACCGAGGAGGATCGCAAGCTGTCTCGCGAAGCCGGGTTCGACCGGCATCTGCTGAAGCCGGTCAAGGGCGCCGCGATCGCGGAGCTGTTGACGGAGGCCGCGACGCGCCGCTCAGGCCACCGCGCGTAGCTTCGCGACTTGATCGACGGAGCCGAGCACGATCAGGATCGTGCCCGCGGTAAGTGCGAGCGCGGGATCCGGATTGTAGTGCCACGCCACCTCGCCCGCATGCTGGACCGCGAGGACGTTCATCCCGTGGTGGTCGAAGATGTCGTGCAGGGGGCGCCCGACCAGCTGCGAGCCCGTGGTCAGCGTGACCTCATCCATCCGATAGACCCGATCGTCGCGCAGCATGTCGTCCATGAACCTGACGATCGACGGCCGCAGGAGCTCGGAGACGAGGCGCATGCTGCCGATGTATGTCGGCGTGATGATCGCGTCGGCCCCCGCGCGCCGGAGCTTCTCGACGTGCGTCAGCTCGCCGGTGCGCGCGACGATCCGGGCCTTCGAGCCCGAGGTCCGGGCCGCGACGACGATGTAGAGGTTGTCCTTCGTATTCTCGAGCGCGGCGACGACGCCGCGTGCCGTCGGGAGCTCGGCGCGCGCGAGCACCTCGTCGTCGGTCGCATCACCTGCGATCAACGAGAAGTCGGCATCCGGAAACCGCGCGGCGATGCTCTCGAGCTCGTGCTCCTGGAGGTCGATCGCGACGACCGGGACCCGCGCCTTGACCAGCTCTTCGATGATGTACGTGCCAGTCGAACCGGCGCCGCAGACGATCACGTGGTCTCGCTTCATCAGTCGATCACTCGGCCCGGAGCCAGCGTCCTAGCACAGCGCCCGATCGTACCTCAGGTGCTCCGCCTACGCGGCGGTACGCCCGCGCGCGAGCTCGTCCATCGCCCGCGCGAGCTCGAAGTCGAGTGCCGTGATCCCGCCGGCGTCGTGGGTCGCGAGGTGAACGCGCACCGTGCGGTACACGTTGAACCACTCCGGGTGGTGCCCGAGCTTCTCGGCGACCAGCGCGACCGCCGTCATGAAGCTGAACGCGGCGACAAAATCGGCGAACTGATATTCGCGGAACAGCTTGTCACCCTCGCGCGCCCACCCACCGAGCGTCGCGAGTTCGCGAGAGATCGCGCCATCTTCGAGTTTCTGTACGGCCATGCCGGCGACTCTACGCGGTAGATTCCGCACGTGGAGCGGGGAATCGCCAACATCCTGCATCGCGACACGATCGCGGTGATTGTCGGTAGTCAGACCTTCGAGCGCGGCGAGGCGTGCTTTCAGCAGAAGCGCGTCGAGCGTGTCGAGTCGTCGCCCGGGGAGCTGCGCGGGATCGTCCGCCCGAGCGAGCACGGTCGCCGTCCCTACGCGGTGCGTGTGTGGGTTCGCGAACAGGGCGTCGCATATGAGTGCTCGTGTCCGATCGGTCAGCGCTTGCAGTTCTGCAAGCACACGGTCGCGATCGCGCTTGCCTATCTCGAGAAGGAGCGGGCCGAGGCGGAGCAAGGACTCGCGCTGTTGCGGCAGGCGCTGACCGCGATCCCGCCCCCGTCGCTCGTCGAGGGGCTGCTCGTTCTGGCCCGGCGCGACGTCGAGTGGTCGACCGAGCTCAAGCGCATGTGCTTGGAGCGCCTGGGCACACTGTGACGATTTCGCTTCAATCCACAAAACGTGACCACGCCCGGGTAATCCGGATGCGTCATTGTATGGTGCCGGCGTATGGCCACGACTGACGGTCCCGACGCGACGAAGCATCTCCCTGTCCCCGAGCACGACAAGCTCGGACCGCTGGGAGCCAGGCCCTCTGCGCTCGAGGACCCCGCGGATCTGCGGACCAAGCTGCTCGGCGAGTTCGGCAAGGCGGTGCAGTCCGCGGTCGAAGCCGCGACCAGCGCGGAGCACGGCTCGGCGGTAGCGGTTCACAACTCGCGCAAGGCGTTGCGGCGCGCGCGCGCGGTACTGGCGATGGTGGCGCGGGCACTTCCGAAGAGCGAGCGCAGTGCGGTGAGGACGGCGCTTCAGGAAGCGCGGCGCTCGCTGTCGACCATCCGCGATCACTCGGTCGCGCCGGAGACGCTGGGCCAGCTGGTGCTGTCGGACGATGATCGCGACACCGCAAAGCGCGTGGTCGACAACGCAGCCGAGGCAATTCCTGCGATCTCGGAGATCAAGCAGCTGCTCGGTGAGGCGGCGGCTCGCGCGGCGGCCCAGGGCGAGGCGCTCGAGGCGGCGCTGTCGTCCGAGATCTCGTGGGATACCGTCACCGACGGGATCCGCGACGTCTACGGCGATGCCCGCAAGGCGCGCCGGTCCAGCAAGAGCTCGAAGCCGTGGTTCCACACCTGGCGGCGGCGCAGCAAGGAGCTCGTGTACCAGCTCGAGTTCGTGGCGAAGCATGCGGGGCCGCGTGGCGCCGCGATCCAGGCCGAGCTCGCCGGCGTGACGGATGCCCTCGGTCCCGCGGTGGATCTGGTGATGCTGCGCGAGTTCGTCGAGACCCATGGCCAGGGCATTGCCTCGAGCGCCATCGGCCAGCTGCGCGACACGATCGACAGCCAGCTCGAGGAGCTGATGAAGGAGGCACGCAAGGCCGCGCGCGATGCGTTCAGCCTCAAGCCAAAGAAGTTCCAGCGCCGGCTGGTCAAGGCGGTCAAGCGCGACCTGACGCCGGCCGATGACGACGACCGCGCGAACGGCGACGCGACCTGACGCGCGCCTGGCCGCGGTCTGGCCTCCGGCGTGCCTGTGGTGTGGTAAGAGCATCGCCATGTCGAAGGTCCTGATCATCGGTGCCGGCGGGGTCGGCGGTGTGGTCGCTCACAAGGCTGCGATGGAGCGTGAAGCGTTCTCGGACGTCATGCTCGCGAGTCGCCGGCTCGCGCCGGTCGAGAAGCTCGCCGCCGAGATCGAGCAGATGCACGGTCGCAAGCTCAAGACCGCGCAGGTCGACGCCGACAACGTGCCCGAGCTGACCAAGCTGCTCCGTGACTACCAGCCGAAGGTCGTCATCAACGTCGCGCTGCCGTACCAGGACCTCCACATCATGGATGCGTGCCTGGAGGCCGGCGTCGATTATCTCGACACCGCGAACTACGAGCCACCCGACGTCGCCAAGTTCGAATACAAGTGGCAGTGGGCGTACCAGGACCGGTTTGCCAAGGCTGGCCGCATGGCGGTGCTCGGCTCCGGCTTCGATCCGGGCGTCACCAACGTGTACTGCGCGTACGCCCAGAAGCACCTGCTCGACGAGGTCCACTACGTCGACATCGTCGACTGCAACGGTGGTTCGCACGGCAAGGCGTTCGCGACCAACTTCAACCCCGAGATCAACATCCGCGAGATCACGGCGCGCGGTCGGTTCTGGGAGAACGGCGAGTGGAAGGACACAGATCCACTCAGCGTCGCGAAGATGTTCGATTACCCGGGCGTCGGCGAGCGCAAGAGCTTCCTGCTCTATCACGAGGAGCTCGAGTCACTCGCGCAGAACCTGAAGGGCCTCAAGCGTATCCGGTTCTGGATGACGTTCGGCGAGCAGTACCTGAAGTTCCTCGACGTGCTTCAGACGGTCGGCATGACCCGGATCGACGAGGTCAACCTCGACGGCAAGCCGGTCGTCCCGATCAAGCTGCTCCGCGCCCTGCTGCCGGATCCGGCGTCGCTCGCCGCGGGCTACACGGGTAAGACCTCGATCGGCTGCCTGTGCGAGGGGATCAAGAACGGCCAGCGCAAGCGGTTCTTCATCTACAACATCACGGACCACGCCGAGACCTACAAGGAAGTTCGCGCCCAGGCCGTGTCCTACACGACGGGCGTTCCGGCGGTGACCGGCGCCGTGATGATGGTGACCGGCAAGTGGCAAGGCGCCGGCGTGTTCAACATGGAGCAGCTCGACCCCGATCCGTTCCTCGAGGATGTCGCGAAGCGCGGCCTGCCCTGGCACGTCGAGGAACGCTAACCATGTCCGCTGGCGCTGCGCTGGGCGAGGCGGTCGCACGCGCGATCGACGTGTCTCGCCTCGAGACGCCCTGTTTCGTCACCGACCTCGGCGCACTCGAGGCAAATCTCCGGATCCTCGCCGACGTCCAGCAGCGCGCTGGCTGCACGATCCTGCTCGCGCTCAAAGGCTTCGCGCAGTGGTCAACGTTTCCGCTGATCAAGCGCTATCTCGCCGGCGCAACCGCCAGCTCGATCGGCGAGGCCCGGCTCGCGCGCGAGGAGCTCGGCGGCGAGGTCCACGCCTACGCCCCAGCGTACTCGGATGACGAGATGCGCGAGCTGGTCACGCTCGCCGATCACATCGTCCTCAACTCGCCATCGCAGTGGGCGCGTCATCGCCCGACGATCGAGGCCGCGCGCCGCGCCGGTCGCACGATCTCGTGTGGGCTACGCGTCAACCACGAGCATCAGGAGGTCGAGGTCGCGCTCTACGATCCGGCCGGCCCATGCTCGCGACTCGGCACCACGCGCGCGAACGTCAAGGCGACTGACCTCGACGGGCTCGACGGGCTGCACTTCCACACGCTGTGTCAGGTCAACAGTGATGCGCTCGCGCGGGCGGTGGCGGCCTTCGAGACCAAGTTCGGCGAGTTCATCCCGCAGATGAAGTGGGTCAACTTCGGCGGCGGTCATCACATCACGCGCCCCGACTACGATCGCGAGCTGCTCGTCCAGGTGGTCCGCGACTTCCAGGCCAGATGGAAGGTGCCGGTCTACCTCGAGCCCGGCGAGGCGATCGCGCTCGGCACCGGTGTCCTCGTCGCCTCGGTCCTCGACACGCTCCACAACGGGATGGACCTCGCGATCCTCGACACCTCCGCGACCGCGCACATGCCCGACGTGCTCGAGATGCCGTATCGCCCGATGATCGTCGGCGCCAGCGACCCGGGCACCCGCCCGCATACCTACCGGCTCGGCGGCCTGACCTGTCTCGCGGGCGACGTGATCGGCGACTACTCGTTCGACGCACCGCTGCAGGTCGGGGACAAGCTGGTGTTTCTCGACATGGCGCACTACACGATGGTCAAGACGTCGACGTTCAACGGCGTGCGCTTGCCGTCGATCGCGACGCACGATCCGGCGACCGGCCACATCACGGTGCATCGCCGGTTCGGCTACCACGACTATCGCGATCGCCTGAGCTGATGCGCCTGCGCACCGAACCGCACGCGATCCAGACCGCACGCTGGCCGGCGAGTGGCCGCCACATCATGGCGCAGTTCGACGCCGACGCGATCGTCGTCTATCAGGCGTACCGGCCATCGATCGGCACCTACGCCGCGACGCACAACCGGTTCGGGGGCCCGTGGTCGCTCGAGCGCATGAGCTGGCTCAAGCCGAACTTCTTGTGGATGATGTATCGCTGCGGCTGGGCGACCAAGGAGCATCAGGAGGTCGTGCTCGCGATCTGGCTCGCGCGCAGCCTGTTCGACGAGATCCTCGCCGCGGCCGTGCCGTCGTCATACTGGCAGCACCTGTATCCCGAGCGCGCCGCGTGGGAGGACGCCGTCAAGCGGTCCGAGGTCCGGCTGCAGTGGGATCCGGATCACGGGCCCGGCGGTCAGCCGCTCGAGCGGCGCGCGATCCAGCTCGGGCTTCGCGGTCCGATGCTCGCGCGCTACGCGAGCCCGCTGCACATCGAGGACATCACACCGTTCGTGCGCGAACAGCGCGCCGTGTTCGAGCAGCGTGGCGCACTCGTGACACCCGAGGAGCATCCGTATCCGGTCGTGCCCGAAACCGCGACACGGCTCGGCATCTGATCACCACGACAGGGTCGCTGGGTGGAGCTTGGTGTGGCTCGGCCGGACCTCGATCCGCTTCGCCGGCAGCCGCGTGCCGTCGCGCTGCTCGACCTCGACCCGATGGCGCCCGACCGGCACCTCGATCGCACGCGGTGCGTAACCCGCGTACGCGCCGCCGTCCACGATGACCTCGAGCCCGATCGTGGCCTCGCCTCGCACTTGCAGGTATCCGCGCTCGAGGATCGCCGCGTCGACCTGCGGCTTCGCGCTGCGCATCCGGGCATCGGTCGTGATGGAGCGGGCATCGGTCGTGGGGGCGCGGGCATCGATCGGCGCAGGCCGCGCGTCGATCGCAGCGCCATCGACGACACGTGCGTCACGAGGTGCCTCGGTGATGCGCGCCGGAACCTCGCGCGGCACGCGCTGCCAGATGGCCACGGCCGCGAGGCCGACCAGCGCGACCAGCGCGAGCGGGAGAAGCCGGCGCCGCGAACGCGCAGGCGCGGGAGGTGCCGGCGCGATCGTGCGAAACCGCGACACATCCGCAACGGGGTCCTCGCGGACCAGCTCGATCCCGAGCAGCTGATCGAGCGCGCCGGGACGACCGCGCGGGCGATCGAACGGGCGCAAGGCATCGCGCGACAGCGTGCGCGGGTCGCCGGTCGCGCGGCGCTTCAGCAGCTCGTCGAGCGAGGCCGCCAGCTCCGCGGCGGTCGGCCGGTGGACGGCCCGCGGTGCGAGAACGCAGGCGAGCAGCTTCCGCACATCATCGGGCAGCGCGGGATCGAGCGGCACCGGTTCGCCACCGAGCACGGCGAGCTCGACCGCCGCTTCCTCGAGCGGATTCTTGCCGGTCGCGAGCACGTGGAGCGTGAGCCCGAGCGCGTAGACGTCGCTCCGCGGATCGAGCTGACCACGCGTCCGTTGCTCGGGGGCCATGAAGCCGCGCGTGCCGACGATGCCGGCCTCGGTCTTCGCCGCACGTTCGTGCGCGAACGCGATGCCGAAGTCGCCGAGCTTGATGTCGCCGGCCCACGACAGCAGGATGTTGGAAGGTTTGACGTCACGATGGATGATCCCCAGCGAGTCACCCCGCTCGTCGACCGCGTGATGCGCGTGGTCGAGCGCGTGCGCGACCGCGTTCGCGATCACCAGCGCGAGCTCGAGCGAGAGCGGTGCGCCCGATCGCTCGATCACCGACAGCGCGTCGATCCCGTCGACCAGCTCGAGCACCTGGAACGGCACGTCGTCGAGCACCCCGACGTCGACCACCGCGACGATGTTCGCGTGATGGAGCCGGCTCGCGATCCGCGCCTCGTCGAGAAACCGCCGCGTCGCGTCGCCCCCGAGCTCGCCGGTCATCCGCTTGATCGCGACCTTGCGGACAAACCCGAGCTCGCCGATCAGCTCGGCTTCGAGCACCTCGGCCATGCCGCCATGACCGAGTCGCCGGAGAATACGATATCGTGGTCCAGCGCCCGCCACGCCTCGCGATGCTAACACGCGTCACGCTCACGCTCGCGATCGCCGCTGTTGCGGGATGCGCAACCACGCCTCGCGATCCGATTCACGTCGCCGTGCTGGTCGCCGGCGATCGCGCGAGCATCGGTCCCGTCGCACCAGATGCAGTCGCCGGGCTCGAGCTGCGCCCGATCGTGCTGCCACCGCCGAAGCCACCCGCGCCGGACGGCTCGGCGGCCGTGATCGCGCGCGCCCACCAGGCGTACGGCAACGGCGACTGGCCAGGATGTCTGCGCGAGCTCGCGCAGCTCGATGTCGTGAAGCTGCTCGCCGCGCAGCACCGCGGCGCGGTCGCCCGCGCGCTGGTGTTCGAGATCGCGTGCCGGGCCGAGGTCTCGCGCTCCGAGGCGCGCGCCGTGGCTGCGCGGTTCGCCAGCCTCGGGCTCGACATGCCGAGCGTGTTCCTCGCGGCCGACCTCGAGCAGCTGATCGCCGCGACGCAGCAGACGATCGGCGCCGGTCCGCTGCATCCGGTGGCGGTGACCGGCCAGCTCGGAGGCCGGCTGTCGATCGACGGTCGCGCCGCGAGCTGCGTGTTGCCGTGCACGCTCGATCTGCCGGCCGGCGATCACGTGTTCGCGGTCGACAGCGATGGGTTCATGCCGGAGCGGCGGCTCGTCCGCATCCCCGACACCACGCGGGTCGCGCTGGTGCAGACTTCCGTGACGCCCGAGCTCGCGGTCGACCAGTGGCGAGCAAGGATCGGCCGCGGCTTGCCCGCGACGGACGCCACCGGCGCCGCGTTGCTGGCCCGGCTCGCTCGCAGCCCGCGGGTCGCGTACCTGCATGGCGGCAGGCGCGTGACCGGCGCGCTGGTCGTCGATGGCAAGGTCGTCGCGACCGGAGAACGTGACCCCCGGGAGGGGCCGGCGCTGCTCCGCGACCTCGCGTACGATGCAGGCGTGCTCGCGCGACCGTCGGTGTTCGTGAAGCCCTGGTTCTGGATCGCCGTCAGCGGTGCGGCGCTCGCGATCGCGGGCACCGTGATCGCGATCTACTACGAGCCCGAGATCAACACGAAGGTCGGCTTGTGATGCGCCTGATCTGGTGCTGGCTCGGGCTCGTCGCGTGTGCGCGTGACCACGAGGTCAAGCTGCTGCTCGGCCCCGACGAGGAGTCGCTGTCGATCGGCTTCAAGTGCGTCCAGCAGGCGAACCCCGGCCAGCTGCTGTTCGCGCGTGCGGTCGACGGCACCGCGGTCAAGTTCAACCTCGTCGTCGACGTGGTGGGGTTCGGCGGCGGGTTTCCGGGTTGCCGCGGCGAGGAGATCGTCAGGGAATGCGAGCGCGGCGGCAACTGTCGCGTGCTCACCCGACCCAACGGCGCGAAGCGGTTCTGCAGCTCGATCGAATTCTCGACCGCGATCGCGAACGACGACACGGCGATCCGCCAGGTGTTCGGCGACGCGCTCGCGGACGAGTTGATCGTCGACCCGGCGCCCGACGAGCCGGTGTTGTTTCGGGTCGTCGCGACGACCCAGCCGTGCGACGCGATCGACGACGTGGTCGATGGCCGGTATCCGCGGCTCGACATCGGTCTCGCGGTCGGGTGCGCGTACAGCTGCCCCGCGTCGCTCGACGCGGTCGACCGTCCGTTGACGATCTCGCTCGACACGCTGAGCCGCGACTGCGAGCCGCTCGTGCGGGCATGCGCGGGATTCCCGGCCAACGTGAGCAAGGTGCTCGGGCCGACGGGAGCGCGGCGCCGGTTGCGGGTCAAGTGATGCGGCGCTTCGCGATCAGGTCAGTCAGATGCGATCGCGTCATCCGCGCCAGCCTCGCGGCTGCCGAGACGTTGCCACCCGTGCGCTCCAGCAGCGCGTCGAGGTACTGGGTCTCGAACTGATCGAGCACCGCCGACCGCGCCTCCTTGTACGGTAGCGAGAGCTCGGCCTGGAGCGCCGCGCCGATCGGCGCCGGCCCGGGCGCCAGGCTCGGTGGCTCGCCCATCGCGACCGCGGCCTCGACGAGGTTTCGCAGCTCGCGCACGTTCCCCGCGAAGTGGAGCCGCGACAGCGCATCCATCGCAGCGCGCGAGATCAGACCTTCGATCGGCTGATCCCAGCCTGCGTCGCGCAGGAAGTACTCGACCAGTGCCGGGATATCGTCGGGCCGCTCGCGGAGTGGCGGGATCTGCAGCGTCACGACCGCGAGGCGATAGAACAGGTCGAGGCGGAAGCCACCGCGGTTGACCTCCGCGCGCAAGTCGCGATGCGTGGCCGACACGACGCGAACATCGACCGCGATCTCGGCGCGCCCACCAAGCCGGCGCACCTTGCGGCGCTCGAGCACGCCGAGCAACGTCGACTGGATCGCGGGCTGGAGCTCGCCGATCTCGTCGAGGAACAGCGTGCCGCCGTGCGCGGCCTCGAACGCCCCGACGTGCGTGCGGTCGGCGCCCGTGAATGCGCCCCGCTCGTGGCCGAACAGCTCGCTCCCGATCAGCGTCGGCGGCAGCGAGCCGCAGTCGAGCGTCACGAACGGCCCGCTGCGCCGCGGCCCGAGGTCGTGAAGCGCGCGCGCCACCAGCTCCTTGCCGGTACCACTCTCTCCCGAGACCAGGACCGAGACCTCGCTCGCGGCGACCTTGGCTACCTGCGCCATCAACCGGCGCATCACGGCCGACTTGCCGATCACGCCGGCGAGCGCGTCGTCGTCGAGCAGCTCGATCTGCACCGGCTCCGCGTCGTCGATCCGGACCGTGGTGTCGCCGAGGCGCAGCGCCGTGCGCGGTGGGACCACGCCGCGGTCGATCCGGATCCCGCCCGCGAACGTGCCGTTCGTCGAGCCATGGTCGACCACCAGGATCCCGCCGAGCGTCGCGCGCAGCTCGACGTGAAATCGCGAGACCGCTGGATCAGCGAGCCGCAGGTTGCTGCTCTCGGCGGTCCCGATCGCGAGCTGTTCGCCGACCGCGCGCGCCCCCAGGTCCGGGCCTTCGACGACCTCGGCGACGAGAGAGCGCACCGGGATCCGCGTCGCGCCATGCCGTACGGTCTCGTGCACGCCACGTTCTACCACCGGCTGCGTGGTCCACCTGCTGCCCGGTCCACCGGACAGTGTCCTCTGCAGCAGGCGACAGTGGTCTGGTAACTGTTCGCAATCGCTCGCCGCAGCTGCGGTCTCTTGCGTGCAGAGCACCGTGGGATGCGCACCTGGTTCGCTCTCGTGTGTCTCGTCGTTGCGGCCTGCGGCAACGACCAGGCGACCCCCGACCTGATCGACGAGCCCGTCTACTACGGGCAGGTCCAGAAGATCATCAACGACAACTGCGTCGACTGTCACTCGGCGAGCCCGGACCGGCTGGCCCCATTCTCGCTCGCCACGTTCGAGGACTCGCGGACCGCGGCCGAAGACACGCCGATGGCGTTCTCGGTGATGAACCGGGTGATGCCGCCGTACTACGCGAAGCAGGACGACTCGTGTCACTCGTTCCACAACGCGAAGTGGCTCTCGGATGCCGACCTGACCACGCTGACGACCTGGATCAACGGGGACCGGCGCGAAGGCGACCCCGCCGACGCGGTCGCGCCGAACGGTCAGCTCCCAACGCTCGCCGAGATCGATCGCACGATCACGCTCCCCGCCTACACCCCCGACACGGCGGTCGACGACGATTATCGGTGCTTCGTCATCGACGAGTTCGCAGCCAGCACGTTCGTGGTCGGCGTGCACGTGCGCCCCGGCAATCTGTCCACCGCGCACCACGTGATCGTCTACACCCTCGACAATGCAGCGGCCGAAGCCGATGTCATCGCGAAGTCGAAGACCGGTCCCTACGAGTGTGCCGGTGGTCCAACCGAGCTCGGCGCGACGTTCCTCACCGGATGGGCCCCGGGCGGCGGCGCGACCCGGTTCCCTGCCGACACCGGCATCGCGGTGCAGGGTAACCGCAAGCTCGTCGCGCAGGTCCACTACAACCTGTCGCACGCCGACGGCCTGTCGGATCAGACGGCACTCGACCTCGATACCGAGACCAGCGTCGTCAAGCAGGCCGCGATCCTGGCGGTCCGCGGCGACGTCAACCTGGACCCCGGCGAGGTCGATGCCCAGGCGACGGGCACGACGACGTTGCCGACCGTGGTCGCACAAGGCCGCATGTGGGGAGCGATGGTGCACATGCACGAGCGCGGGACCGGCGCCCTGCTGACCTCGGTCTCGGATGCCAATGCGTGCCTGCTCGACCTCGAGGGCTGGAGCTTTCACTGGCAACATTTCTACTGGCACACCGAGCCGATCCCCGTCCGGGGCGGCGACACGTTCCGGCTGACGTGCCACTTCGACACGACCGGCGACGCCGAGCCGGTGACCTGGGGTGAGGGAACCGAGGACGAGATGTGCCTCGCGTACTTCTACATCTCGCAGTAGCTACCTGAGCAGCACCAGCTCCTCCGCGGTCGTCGGATGCAGCGCGAACGTGCGATCGAGATCTGCCTTGGTCGCGCCCATCGTGATCGCGATCGCCGCGGCCTGCACGATCTCCGGCGCATCGGGGCCGGCCATGTGGAGCCCGAGCACCCGATCGGTCTGCTTGTCGACGACGACCTTGACGATCACCTGCTCGTCGCGGCCCGACAGCGCGTAGCGCATCGGCCGGAACCGCGCGCGATAGACCACGACGGCGTGCTTCAAGCACGCGGCTGGCTCGGTGAGCCCGATCGCGGCGACTGCCGGCTGCGCGAACACGGCGGTCGGGATCAGGTGATGATGGATCGCGGTCGGCCGGTTGCCGAACAGCGTGTCGGCGACGGCATGGCCCTCGCGGATCGCGATCGGGGTCAGCGCGACGCGACCGGTGACATCGCCGACCGCGTAGATGTGCGGCACGCTGGTGCGCGAGTACTCGTCGACGACGATCATGTTGCGCCCGTCGAGCTCGACGCCGGCCTCGACGAACCCGAGCCCCTGCGACAGCGGCTCGCGTCCGATCGCCGCCATCGCGAGATCAACCTCGATCTCGCGACCCGCCACGATCAGCGTGTTGCCGCGCTGGATGACCTCGGTGCAGCACACGACGTCGATCCCGTGGGCGGTCAACCCCTTGGTCACCGCATCGCGAAGATCCGGATCCCACCCCCGCAGCACGTGGGTGTCGCGGTGGATCAGCGTGACCTGCGCACCCAGCCCCGCGAAGATGTGCGCGAACTCGACCCCGATGTAGCCTCCGCCCACGATCCCGATCCGGCGCGGCAGCGCGGGCAAGTGAAACGCCTCGTCCGACGTGATCCACGTCCCCGGCGGCTTCTTTGGCGCGCCGCCCGTCGCGATCAGGATGTGAGCCGCGGTGACGATCTTGCCGTCGACCTCGACCGTATGGTCATCGACCAGCTTCGCCCGACCTTCGATCACGTCGGCGCCCGCCTTGCGCAGACGATCCGCGTACGCCCCCGACAGGCGCGCGATCTCCTTGTCCTTTGCCGCGACCAGCGTCGCCCAGTCGTGGCTCGCGCCCTCGATCGTCCAGCCCTGCCCGCGCGCGTCGTCGATCATGCGACTGACCTCGCTTGCATACACGAGCAGCTTCTTCGGCACACAGCCGCGGATCACACACGTGCCCCCCCAGCGGTCCGCCTCGGCGATCGCGACGCGAGCCCCGTGCTCCGCCGCCACGCGCCCGGCGCGCACACCACCGGAGCCACCGCCGATCACGAAGAAATCCCGATCGAATCGAGCCACGTCCCGAGTCTACGTGGGCTACCGCACGCTGGCATCAGACCGTGGAAACTGTTGACGGATAAACCTGGTCCCCCGCGGCCAGGGGTTGATAGGCTCGCAGTCGACCAAGGGGGTCTGCATGAGCGCTCGCGTTACCTTCGCTTTGTTCCTGGCTGTTGCGGCGTGTGGGAGCCCTGGGTCCGGTGATGACGATGATGACGGCCCCGCGGATGGCCCGCCGTCCAACACGCGAGGCTTCCAGATCGTGAGTCCGGACATCGAGATCGGCTCCGGTGTCGAAGTTACGTACTGCTACTACTTCAGGACCCCGAATACCGAGTCCATGGCGATCAACCGGTGGAAGTCTCAGATGACTGCGGGCAGCCACCACATGATCATGTTCCTCACTGGTGACACCGACAAGATGCCACCTGGCACGGTGTCGGACGAAAACTGCGGGTTCAACTCATTCCCGCTGCCAGAGTGGACCTTTGCGGCTCAAACGCAGACCACGGAGCTGTTGCTACCCGCTGATGATGGAGCCGGTCAGCCGGTGGCGCAGGACATCCCGGCAAACACGGCAGGTTTCTTTCAGATGCACTATCTGAACGCGACCGACGATCCCATCCGAGCCCGGGTGACCCTTGATGCGGAAGCGCTCGAGCCTGGGGTTTCGTACACGAAGACCGCCCCGTACATCACGTACGACTCGGACATCACGATTCCGAAGGAAACCTTCGATCACGTCGAGGCCAACAGCTGCAACGTTCCGGCGACAGCCAAATTCTGGATGATGTCGACGCATGCTCACAAGCAGGCGGACAACACGTACGTCAAGGACGGCGCGGCGACTGTGTTTCACGGCGAAGAGTGGGAGCATCCAGGCGCCGCGATGTTCGAGAACCCGCAGTTTCTGACGTTCTCGAGCGGCAAGTTGCGCTACGAATGCGAGTACGACAACCCGAGCGGCGAAGTCATCAATGACGGCGACAGCGCACTCGAGGACGAGATGTGTATGGCGACTGGCTACTACTTCCCCGCGACAAAAGCCCTGTTCTGCATCAATAGTAGCGGGCCTTTCTAGCGTTCGCCTGCTGGACCTGATGCGCAAACTGCGGGTGCGGCTCTGCTGCACAGCCATCTTGTTGCTTTCGGCGTGTAACCAAGTCTTTGGTCTGGACGCGACACGGCCTGGAGATGCCGCGGAGCCGCCGGCACAAATTCTCCGACTTCGATTCGCGTATCAGGTGGCCGAGACGAGCGCCACAGGCAACCCGCTCGAGGTGCCGAGCCTGATCCCGATCCCGATCCTGACAGTTCGCTTTGGTTCGATCGACGGGCCACTGGAACCCGCGACCTACGACCCGGAAACGGGCGAGGTGGCGCTTCCGCTGGAGGCACTCGGTGCCGAGTGGCGACTCGAGTACGCCATCGGAAGTGGAATACCGCGCGAGATACACTGGAGCACGCCGCTCGACGGCATCCCGCAGATCACCGAGCCGGTGTTCGGCCGGCTGGATCGCGTCGCCGTACCGAGCGGGAGCGGCTACACGATCGACACGTTCGGGTCTGGAAACAATCCGCCCTACCTATTTCCTCGGGTGCTGACGACGGGTGTCTGGACCATCACCGCGCTCGGCGACTCGAGCAATGCACCTGTGTCACTCCCGTTCGACAGCGTCAAGCCGGTCAGCGGCGCTCTTGGACAGCCCCAGTCATCGCTAGGAGACCGTGGAGTTTTCGTAGCGTACAACGTCAATGCGACGTGTAACTACGCTCGCGGGACAGCTCGCTTCGACCCTCCTGTCCTCCAGGAGGCAATGCTCACGCCCGTGACCGCGGCCTGGTCCAGCCAATTGAACAGCGGCATCGTGTTCGACTATAGCGGCGCGGGCGCCGATGATTCGCGGCTCTCGACAGCGCTGGGGGATCGCGCCGGTGCAAAGTCCAATCGGGTACATCTTGGCTTTGCGCCCCACGCTGGAATGCCGTTGCTGTCCGATGACGACTTGCAGGTAGGCTTCCCTTCTCCACCGTTTCTGTCGCTCGTGGATTGCGTGCTGGGCACCACCGATCCGACGACCTTTGCGGATTTGCCCCTGTTCGGGTTTCCTCGCCTCGCCTATGCGCACTTCGAGGAGACTCGGACAGTGAACGGGCTAGCGCTCACATCCGCTGTGGCAACGGTGTCGATCACACCCAATAACCTGTTCGCGTTGGACCTCAAGATCCCGATCGCAACGGGCCCGATCCAGCTAACCCATGGCGGTGGCACGCTCGACCTGAGTGGTCCCACCGACGGGTTGGTGCTTCCGCGCGGGTCGCCATCGCTTCGCCTGACCTTCGGCTTAGAAGTGCTGGTCGGCGGTGGGGTCCACTCGCTCGGCGTGGACCTCTACAAGCTTGATGCCGGTTCCCTTCAGCACGTCCGCACCTACCTGATTGCGAACGCATCCAAGCGCGAGCTGGTCCTGGATCCATCATCATTGAGTGCGGGTGAGTTTGTCTTTGCCATCTCGGCCCGCCGCGGCACGCCTCGCGCCGCAGCTGGGGACTTCGTCACCGTGACGTATCCGCAGGCCGTCTCGAAAGTCTTCACGCGCACCTTCGTAGTGCCGCCGTAGATTCGAACTTCGGACTAATCGGTTAGAAGGCACGCAACCACGGTCGGCCCCGGCCGACGGCTGGAACGCACAATGGTTGGAGGTTCGCGATGATGCTGCGTTTGTCTTTGATGGGGTTCATGGCGATTGCATGCACGAGGCCGAACCCGAGGCTGTGCCAGAATGGCGCGTGCAGCGATCCGCAGTACCCGTTCTGCGACGTCGACGGTAGCCTCAGCGGAGAACCGCTGACGTGCATCTCCGTTTCGTGCACACCGCTCGAGCTCGCCGGATGCCGCGGTGACGTCGCGATCGAATGCAATGAGCTTGGCAACGACTACAACCTCTTGCAATGCGAGCAGGGTTGCGATGCCGCCAGCGGTTGCCTCGAGTCGTCCGCGCGGGTTCGGCTCACCTACCAGGTAGCGTTGACTGACTCGATCGGGCGACCTGATCCCACGCCCGTCGATGCTGCGATTCCGGGCGTGATCGTGCGCGTCGGCCGCGTCGATGGCGCGCTCTCGCCGGCCACCTACCAGGCGGATGGGAGCGTCCCGATCCCCCGCGACTATCCTGGTACTCCGTGGCGACTCGAATACACGATCGACGGTGAACCGCCGCAGGAAGTTCAGTGGATATCCCCGGTCGAAGGAGGCCACGTGGTTGAGCCGATGTTCGGACGACTCGATCGCGGCGAAGTTCCGTTGCGCAGTGGGTACTCGGTCACGCTCACGGGCCCAGGGGGACTGCCGCCGTACAAGGCACCCCGGCTGTTCACGACGGGCGTCTGGACAAATACAGCTCTTCCCGCGTCGCCGGTGAGTCCAATCGAGATTCCATTCTCCGCGGTCAAGCCAATCAGCGGAAAGCTTGGGCAGCCGGACGCCACGAGGGGGGATACCGGTATTCTTGTCGACTACGAAACGGATGGCGCTTGTGAGGTCACTCGTGGCACGAGCGAACTCATGCCGCCCCAGCTCAAGGCTGGGGAGCTCACTGCCGTGAGTGCTCCCTGGAGGAACGTGTCGAACACCTCCGTTGCGTTCGACTACGTCGGAGTCGAGGAGCAGAAACTCACGGAAGCCCTCGGCAGCCGCGCTGGTATCAAGTCGAGCCGCGTCTACACCGGCTTCACGCCTCACAATGCGATGCCCGTACTCCTCCAGGATCATCTGCAGGCAGGCGTTCCGTCGCCGCCGATGATACCGGTAGCCGACTGCGTGTTCGGAATCACCGACCCATCTACGTTTGCTGATCCGGCAGGCCTCACGGTCTTCCCTCGACTTGCGTTCGGTCGCTACGGGGAGACGCGAACACTCAGCGGAGGTCCATCGCTGACCTCTAGCGTCAGCGCCGCTGCGATCTCTTCCTCTGAAACTTTCACGTTGGACTTCGACATCCCTCTCGCGGAAGCGCCGATCACACTCGACGGCGACGCTGGGGCGCGGGCCGATCTTGCGGGTTCCGCGGATGGGGTGACGATGCCCAGCGCGCTCGATCGTCTGACGCTGCGGTTCACGTTAGGAACAAGTCCCACAGTCGCTGACTACACCCGAGTCATTCTCTATCGGCTCGACGGGACCTCGCTCCAGACGGTTCGCGTATTCACGCTCGTAGACCCAGACCAGCGCGAACTCGTTGTCGACCGATCGGTTCTCACCAGCGGCGAGTTTGTGTTCGCGATCGAGACGCACCGCGGCCGCCCGAGAATCTCGGTCGGTGACTTCGCTGCCGTCCGTTATCCCCAGGTCGCTTCCCGGGTGTTTACGCGGTCCTTTGTGGTGCCCTGACACGCGGGCAACGATTCAGTCCTCGATCTCGATCACGATCTCTTCGGTCTGGATCGGCTCTTCCGGAGTCGGCACGGTCGGCGCCGTCACGACCGGCGTGACCTCGGTCGTGGCTGGCTTCTCCGCCGGCTTCTCGACCTCCTTGACCTCGACGACCGCGTCATCGTCATCGTCCGCGGCGGCCACCGTCCCGGCCACGCGCGGCTCGAGGCTCTCGCCGCCGTCGACTTCCTTGTCGGCGGTCTTCGGCCACGCGGGTGCACCCGACGCGCGCCCACCACATGCAGCCGACAGGATGGCGATCAGCAGCGAGGCCGTGCGCAGACGCATCCGCCAATGATTGCATGATATGTCGCGGCATGCTCGCAGCTGGCAACAAGGCCCCCGCGTTCGACCTCGAGTCCTCCGACGGCGGCAAGGTCCGGCTCTCCGACTTCGCCGGCAAGCCCGTGGTCCTCTACTTTTACCCGCGCGATAACACGCCGGGGTGCACGGTCGAGGCGCAGGAATTTCAGGCTTCGCTCGCCGCCTTCGCCAAGGCCGGCGCGGTGGTGCTGGGCGTCAGCAAGGATCCGATCGCGACGCACTGTAAGTTCCGCGACAAGTTCGGCCTCCAGTTCCCGCTCCTCACCGATCCCGATGGCAAGACGATGGAGGCCTACGGGGCGTGGGGCGACAAGGTCCTCTACGGCAAGAAGTCGAAGGGCATCATCCGCTCCACCGTGCTGATCGGGAGCGACGGCAAGGTGGTCCAGCACTGGCCAAAGGTCAGCGTGAAGGGCCACGTGGCGGCGGTGCTCGAAGCAGTGAAGGCGCTCGCATAGCTCGCGGCCGGATCAGTCACCGAGCGCCTGCGCGCATCCTTTGCACAACGCACACGACCCGACGTGGAGGCCGGTTTTATGGGGGTGGATACTCCTTGCGACGCGCACGCTCACCACCAACACTCGAGCTCAGATTGAGTCCCAGTGGCGCAGCATTGTGGTCGCAGGTCGCGGAGGCGCGACAGGGAACGCACGCGCACATGTTCGTGCCGGTGTGGAACGCGACGCTCGATCTGCTCGGGATCCGGGCGGGGACGCGGTTCCTCGACGCGGGATGTGGGACCGGCATGGCCACGACCCTCGCGGCGCAACGCGGCGCCCAGGCGCATGGCGCCGATGCCGCGGAGAACATGATCAAGCTCGCGCGCGAGCAGGTGAAGGGCGTCGACTTCCAGCTGTGTGACATGGAGTCGATGCCGTTCGAGACCGGGTTCTTCGATCGCATCATGGCGATCAACAGCCTCCACTTCACGAACCGACCGCTGCGCGCGCTGCGCGAGCTGGTGCGCGTGGCCGCGAGCGGTGGTGAGATCGCGGTCGTATGCCTGGGGCCGCGCGAGCTCAATAACTTCGAGGCGCCGGTCAAGGCGATGCTCGCGCTGGTACCCGAGGCGCGGAAGCAGGAGATCGTGGATCCGTTCCGGCTGTCTGCGGTCGGCGTGGTCGAGATGATGTTCGAGGAGGCGGGGCTGGTCGAGATCCGGGACCAGTATATCGAGTGCCCGGTGATCTACGACAGCCTCCAGCGCGCGTGCGAGTCGATGCGCGCGATCGCGCTGTATGCGGGAACCTCGGCGCTGGCGCCCCGGGACAAGCTCGACACGGCGCTCGAAAGCTCACTGAAGCCGTTCGTGGTCGCGGATGGTCGGGTCGTGTGGCGGGCGACCCACAGGATCGTGATCGGAACCAAGCGCGCCGCGTGATCTGATCCGATGAGACACATCGTGTTGGTGCTCGCGGTCGCGGCCTGCAAGAAGAGTCCGCCACCGGAGCCAGCGCCGCAGCCGCCGGGGCCGGGCGATGCGATGCCCGCTCCCGATGCCGCGATCGAAGCCACGATCGACGCCACGATCGCGATGCCTGCACCCAAGGGCACGCTCCTGATCTCGAGCTCGGGCGGGCTGCAGGCGATGCAGGTCGGTGGCGAACACCTCCAGGGGATGCGCGTCGAGGTGTTCGGTTCCGGAGGCAAGCTGTGCGACGCCGTGGTCGGCGCGGCGACGATCGGAACGTGCAAGGTGACCACGGTCGCGCTGACCGCGAGCGGCCCGTGCGACGGCGCGATCTACGCGCGCGCTCCCGGCGATCTGCTCGCGGTGGTGATGCCAGTGTCGGCGACCCGGCAACAACGCGCGGCGGCGGAGCGCTGGTTCGAGGATAATCCGTACCGGCTGGCGAACGAGGCGGTGGAGCTGAACGGGCTCGATCCCAAGACGCTGCCGGAGCTCGAGGTGGCGCAAGCGCTGGCGCAGCAAGGGCTGCGCGGCATGACGCTGATGTTCGCGGAGGCGGATGGCAGGCGGAAGCTGCATACCGCCGGCTGGAAGGACGCGCGGGGCGCCGCGATCGGCGAGGTCTCGGCAGCGGTCGCGGCGCCTGCGCCGTCGCGCGTGCTCGGGGCGGATGTCGACGGGGATGGCGCGACCGACGCGCTGGTCAGTCATGCCCAGGGCGCTGCGCTCGTGTTTGGCGCGGACAGGCCGCCGGTCACCACGATCTGCGATTAGTCGATCGACCCGAGCGCGACCTCGAACAGGTAGCGCGCGTCGAGGCCCTCCGTCACCGACCACACCGTCATCGCCTGTGGATCGAGCGCGAGGTCCTCGGGGCTATCACTCCAGCCGAGCGTCACGCTCGGCGTGTCGAGCGCGGTGCGCACCAGCTCGCCACCGGTGCCGGCGGGCCGGCTCGAAGTCAGCCAGAAGGTGGCATCGCGGGCGAGCGCGCCCTGGACGTGCGACTCGGACTCGAACCAGGCGCCGTCGGCGATCACGCGGCCGCGATCGGTGCGCGCGAGCATGCCGTCGGCTGCGAGCGGCCAGCGGTACAGCCGGCCGGCGATCGACGCAGCATCGTACTCGCCGGAGATCAGCGACGCTGGCGACGAGCTGCGATCGAGCGCGACGAACGAGAACCGCGGAGAGCACGCGCCGGTCGACGTGTAGCGCGCGATCTCCGGGATGGCGTACGCGTAGCTGTGCGCGTGGTAGCGGTCGGTCGTGGCGTCGTAGCCGATGCGATCCTCGAGGCCATCGATACGCAGGATCTGGGACAGGTCGAACACGCGAAATCCACTACCGGTGATCGGCACGTAGAGCCGGTCGCCGATCCAGGCGAGCCCGCCGGCGTGGACCGGTACCGAGCGGAAGCTGGCCCGACCCGCATCGAGGAACGGCTCGACCAGCAGCGCGAACCGGTAGCGGACGTCAGCAGGATCGGTGACGTCGGCGATCGCGATCCGCACGCCCTTCTCCACCAGCGAGCCAGAGTCGGCTTCGCGGCTGTAGTACCAGCTGACGAGCACGAGCTTGCGACCGGCCACGAGGCCATCCGGGTTCGCGTCGAAGCTGCCGGAGATGCCCTGCGGGATCCAGTACGCGACCGATTCGTCGCCAGCTTGCCAGGCGTAGGCGCGCTGGAAGCCCGGCGGATCCCCCGGCAGCTGGGCCGAGGTGACCCGGACGGCTACTCGATTGAGGTCGCCGGCGATGTCCTGCATGCCGACACGCGAGAGCTGCGGCGGCAACGCAGCGATCGCGGCGCGAAAGTCAGTTTCGCCGACGTCGTCCGGGGTGAGCGGAAACGCGCAGCGATCGATGGTGCGCAGGCCTCCGCCGCGCACGAGAGCGGGCGCCACCGGGCAGGCGGGCGCGACATCGCACGGATCGGGCGTGACGATGGTGCCGTCGTGGGGTCCCGGCGACCCATCGCGGGTCTCACCACCACCACCCCCACCGCAGGCGACACCGAGCGCCATGACCATGATTCGCCGGTACATCGCCTCGATAATAAGCGAGGACGGGACTAGGAGGGCGCCTTGTCGGGGTTGAGTGGCTGATGGTCGTCTCGTAGCTTGCCGAGCTGGTGCTCGAGCATGCGTGCCATCTTGTCAGCCGCGGTCTCGACTGCTAGCTCGAACGCGGTGTCCTTGTGCGTCACCGCGATCGGCTTGCGACCCTCGACCCGCACCTCGAGCGAACAGCGAAATTCGTCCCCGCCGTGCTTGGGGCCGTTCTCGTCGGCGAGATGGACCTCCACGGTCGTGATCTGGTGCGCGAACCGCTCGAGCGAGTCCTCGACTGTGGCGCGCACGCGGGCGGCGAGGTTCTCGTCTCCGGGGATCGTGGCGTCGTGTCTGATCTGGATCTGCATTGACCCAGAGCTTTGCGAAGCGCGTACCAGATATTACACCGCACGTTGTTAAGACAAGCAGTCCAGATAAGTAATCTGGACCTCGACCGGCTGGCGGTTCGCCGAACCGAGCATACCGGATCGAGCACTGTCACACATCATGCTAGGTCAGTGGATATGGCCGACCCCGCCTTGCCGGAATACGACAACCAGCTGTCGGCGTTTCATCGCGCCTTCGAGCCCGAGCTCCGCGCCGTGATCGGCCGGCTGCCGCTCGAGCCGAACATGCGCGTGCTCGATCTCGCGTGTGGCGATGGGTTCTACACGACGCGGATCGCGGAGCGCCTCGGGCGCGGCGGCTCCGTCGTCGCGGTCGACGTCGACCCCGCGTATCTCGAAGCAGCGCGTGAACAGACCCGGCGCTACACCGGGGACGCGAGCATCGAGCTGGTCGCTGCGTCGTTCGACGGCCTGCCATTCGACGACGCGACGTTCGATTTCATCTGGTGTGCGCAGAGCCTGTACAGCCTGCCGGATCCGGTGCTGGTGCTCGAGCACCTGAAACGCGTGGTGCGTCCCGGCGGGCTGATCGCGGTGCTCGAGAACGACACCCTGCACCAGGTGTTCTTGCCGTGGCCGGTCGACCTCGAGCTCCCGCTGCGCGCCGCGGAGCTCGAGGCGTTGTCGCGAGAGGAGACCAACCCGAGCAAGTTCTACGTTGGTCGCCGCCTGCCTTCGGTGTTTGCGACGGCGGGGCTCGAGCCGCTCGCGATGACGACGATCGCGATCGATCGCCAGGCACCGCTACGCGACGTCGAGCACGAGCTTCTGCAGAGCTACCTCGAAGCCGTGGTCGAGCGCGTGACGCCCCACCACGCTCCCCGGTTGCTCTCGACGCTCAAGCAGCTCGCCGATCGCACATCACCGCAGCGCTTGCTCGCGCAACCACATCTCACGATGACCTGGTTGAACGTGCTCGCGGTCGCGCGCCGCCGCTAGGTTCAGCGGCGAACGAACTGCGTGCCCAGGTACGCGAGGCCGCCGAACAGCGCGACCTTGAACAGCGGGCTGGTCTTGATACGCATCGACAGGTAGCCGGCGCCGAACGCGATGGCGAGGCTCTTGAGCGGATGCGCCTGGATATAGTTGGTGGTCCGATCGTAGGCCGCCGCGGTGGTGTCCTTCACCTGGTCCGCCACGTCACCAGCGCGGGACTTGACCGCGTCGATGGTCTCGGAGCCCTGCTCTACCAGGGTCTCGACGGACTGCATGATCGAGGGCTTCGTGTCCTTGAGATCGTTGTTCATGACCCCGCACCGGAGCATCTTGCGTGCCGGTGTCGGTGACCGTGCACGCGCCAGCACGACAGCTGTGAGGCTCGGCAGCCTCGATCCAGGGCTGGATCGGGGGCGATCCGCACGCCCCGACCAGAATGCCACGTGCGCGTGATGGCACGTCACTTGTACGAACGCCTTCCCGATGTCCCCCACGCTTACGCTTCGTGTTGGGCCGATGCTATACGCGCACGCGATGGAGCCGTCGCCACCGACCGCTGACATCTCGCCGCCTGCGCCGCCCAGCCACCGAGACTACCTGCTGTGTATCGAGGGTGAGCGGTCGTGGACCTTCCCGCTGCCACCTGCGGGTGAGGTCATCATCGGGCGCGCCAATGAAGCCGGTTTGCGACTCGGCGACGACCTGGTGTCGCGCGCGCACGCGCAGATCCTCGTGGTCGCCGACGGAATCCGGATCCAGGACCTCGGCAGCCGGCACGGAACGTTGTTGAACGGGCAACCGCTCAGCGGCGCCCGGATGCTCGCGTCGGGAGACGTGATCACGGTCGGCGGGGCGATGCTGATCGTGCACCGGCCGGTGCGCAACGCGGGCGGCCGCGGCATGCTCGAGGGTCCGGCCCTGCTCCGCCGGCTCGAAGAAGAGCTCGAGCGGTCGCTGCGCTATCGGCGCGAGGTCGCGCTGATCGTGCTGCGCTCCAAGACTGCGTTCGACCGAGCACGCGTGGCCTCGGTGCTCCAGTCTCCGCTCCGGCTGATCGATGCCGCCGCGTTCCTCACCGATCGCGAGCTCGCGATCCTGCTGCCCGAGATCGACCTCGACGAGGCCACCGCCGTCGCGACCACGCTGGCGACCACGCTATCAGGCGTCAGCTGCGGCATCGCGGTGTCACCAGCGGACGGGCTCGACGTCGACACCCTAATGTCCTCGGCACGTGCCGCGGCGTCTGGGACCGAGTCGGTGGGCTACGCGCGCGACGTCGTCCAGCACCTGAAGCTCGGCGAGCACGATGTCGTGCTGGCAGAGCCCGCGATGATCCGGATCTACGATCTGATCCGGCGGCTGGCGCGAAGTCGTCTCCCGATCTTGATCCAGGGCGAGACTGGCGCCGGCAAGGAGCTCGCCGCGGCGGCCGTGCATGCGTTCTCGCCGCGCGCCGCGGGCCCGTTCGTCTCGATCAACTGCGCGGCGATCCCGGAGCACCTGGCGGAGACCGAGTTGTTCGGGCACGAGCGCGGTGCATTCACCGGGGCCATCGCCGCGAAGCAAGGCAGCCTCGAGCTCGCGAGCGGAGGCACCGTGTTCCTCGACGAGATCGGCGAGATGCCGCTCGCGATCCAGGCCAAGTTCCTGCGCGTCCTCGAGACCCAGGAGGTGACTCGCGTCGGCGACGTGCGGCCGCGGACCACCGATATTCGCGTCGTCGCGGCGACCAACCGAGATCTCGAGGCCGAGGTCGAGGCCGGACGGTTTCGCGCGGACCTGTTCTTCCGCCTCGGTGCGGCCCAAGTCGTGGTCCCACCGCTCCGCGATCGCCCGCGCGACCTCGCGTTCCTCATCCAGCGCATGTTTGCCGCGGCGTGTGCGCGCCTCGAGCGCCGGCCGTTGACGTTGACGGTCGCCGCGACGCAGGCCCTGCTACTCCACCCGTGGCCGGGCAATGTTCGCGAGCTCAAGAACGCGATGGACTACACCGCCGCGGCCACGCCGGACTCGACGATCGAGGTCGACACCTACCACCTGCCAGCGACCGTCACGGCCGCGAGTCGCATCGCGCAGACCGCCGCCGCCGAGCCATCCGCGAGCAAGCCCGTGGAGCGGGCGCTCGTGACGGGTCGCCGGGTGGCGTTCCGACCGATCGATGACGAGGTTCGCGAGCTCGAACGCCAGCGCATGATCGAGGCGCTCGCTGCAAGCGACGGCATCCAGAACAAGGCGGCCGAACTTATCGAGATGCCACTCAGGACGTTCGTGACCAAGCTCAAGCGGTACGGGATCACGCCCGCCGACTGGTCGGGCTGAGCCATCACGCGTGCGAAGATGAGCGTGATGACCGAGGGTGACCTCGATGAATTTCGTCTCGTCCGCCCGCTCGGTAGCGGTGGGATGGGGGTGGTGTTCCTCGGTCACGACACCGTGCTCGACCGTTCGGTCGCGATCAAGTTGATCCGCGGCTCCACCGATAGCGGCAGTCGCGAGCGCTTCCTGACCGAGGCACGCGCGATCGCTCGGCTGTCTCACCCGAACGTGGTCACGATCTTTCGCGTCGGGACGACCGCGGGCGGTCAGCCCTTCCTGGTCCAGGAGCTGATCCGCGGCAAGAGTCTCGATCTGGTCCCCAGGCCGCTGCCGTGGCGCGAGGTCTGCGAGCTCGCGATCGGCATCGCGCGCGGGCTCGCGGCCGCGCATCGCCGCGGTATCCTGCATCGCGACATCAAGCCGGCCAACGTGATGATCGACGAGCACGGCACGGCCCGGCTGCTCGACTTCGGGCTGGCCAAGCTGAGCATCGTCGAGCCGCCGTCACTCGCGCCCCTGGTCCCGCGGTTCGCGAGTGGCTCGGCGCCAGGCGCCGTCGCCGAGCGCGGCGCGCCGGTCACCGTCGAGGTCACGCCCGTCATGCCCGTCGTACGCGATGTCGCCGAGACCCGCGATGCGACCCCGAGTAATCCGGTGCACGCGCCGACCGAGATCGTGCCGTCGTTCGACCCGATCTCTCGCACGATGGCCGAGGTCGTGATCGGCACGCCACGCTACACCGCGCCCGAGAACTGGATGAATGGTCCGTCGACCGCGCAGAGCGACCTGTACTCGCTCGGCGTGATGATCTACGAGCTCCTGACCGGCACGCCGCCGTTCGCCCAGACCGACCTCGAGGATCTCCGGCGCGCCGTGCTCGCGGGGGACCCGCGGCCGGTCGAGGAGCTCGCACCCGACACGCCGGCGACGCTGGCGCGCAACACGATGCGATGCCTCGCGCTGGATCCTGCTGCCCGGCCGGACTCGGCATCCGAGCTGGCGCACGAGCTCGAGGCGATGCTCGCGGGCACACCCGGCGTTCCCGAGGGCAACCCGTACCGTGGCTTGCGTTCGTTCGATGCCGCGCATCGCGGGTTGTTCTTCGGCCGCGGCGTCGACGTCGGCGTGCTCGTCGATCGCCTGCGCTCCGAACCGCTGCTCGTCGTCGTCGGCGACTCGGGGATCGGGAAGTCGTCGGTCTGTCATGCTGGCGTCGCGCCGGTGGTGCTCGCGGGCGGGCTCGGCGATCGCCGGCGCTGGCGCGTGGTCACGCTGGTGCCGGGACGCGCGCCGTGGAAGGCCCTGTGCGACGCATGCGGCATGGTGGCGGAGACGGCCGACCAGCTGATCGCGGCGCTGCGGCCGCCGGCAGACGGCGGGATCCTGCTCGTGATCGATCAGCTCGAGGAGCTCGTCACGCTCGCGGAACCGGACGAGGCGACGCGGACCGCGGCCGTGCTCGCGACGGTCGCGGACGGGATCCCGGGGCTCAAGGCGATGCTCGCGGTGCGCGGCGACTTCCTCACCCGCGTCGCAGTGCTGCCGGACCTCGGCCCGCCGATGTCACGCGGCCTCCACCTGCTGCGCCCGCTTTCGGCTGCCGATCTTCGCGAGGCGGTCATCGGTCCTGCGCGTGCGAAGGGCGTCCACTTCGAGACCGAGGCGATGGTGACGTCACTCGTCGAGGCGGTCGCAGACAACGTCGGCGCGCTGCCGCTCTTGCAGTTCACGCTCGCCGAGCTGTGGCAGGCACGCGACCACGAGCGCGGCGTGATCCCGGCGCGGGCGCTCGACGCGCTCGGTGGTGTGGAGGGCGGGCTCGCCGGCCATGCCGACGCCGTGCTGTTCGCGTTGCCGGCCAAACAGCGCACGGCCGCGCGTGGAATCTTGCTGCGCCTCGTGAGCGACGCGCGCACCCGCGCGGTGCGCGACCGCGACGAGCTGGTCGGCGACGATGCCGTGGCAGCTGCCGCGCTCGAGGTCCTGGTGCGCGGCCGGCTCGTCGTCGCGCGTGACGCGATCGCCGGTACGCCAACCTACGAGCTGGCGCACGAGGCGCTGATCCGGAGCTG
Organism: Kofleriaceae bacterium; assembly: GCA_037720695.1. Lineage (GTDB taxonomy): Bacteria > Myxococcota_A > Polyangia > Haliangiales > Haliangiaceae > JABFXX01. The sequence continues at coordinate 27,114 of JBBJLY010000013.1, forward strand.
GGGCACGCTGCGCGATCTGCTCGACGCTGCCGCTGGCGATCACGCCGCGCGCAACCGGCTGGTCGCCAGCGCCACCGAGTGGGAACGGCTCGGCAAGCGCGATGACCTGCTGTGGACCCGGCGCCAGCTCGACGAGATCTACGAGGTCGAGGGGCTGAGCGCGAAGGAACATGCGTTCGTGGCCGCGTCGCGGCGCCGGCTGCGCAAGCGCTGGCTCGCCCGGGCTGCCGCGATCGCCGCCGTGCCGCTGATCGCGCTCGCGATCTTCGTGGGCGTGCGGTTCGACGGGGCGCGCACGCGGGACCGCGAGGTCGCGCAGCGGATCGCCGTGGCCACCACCCATCGGGTCGAGGCCGATCGCCTGGCCGCCGATGCCACGATCGCGCGTGCGGAGGCGTTCGCGCGGTTCGACAGCCGACGCGAGGCCGAACCGCAATGGGCTGCGGCGCGAAGCCTCGGTGCGCGGGCAGCCGAGCACTACCGCGACGCAGCCGCCGAGCTCGAGGCCGGGTTCTCGATCGACGCCGGCTCGGTACGCACCGAGATGGCCAACGTGCTGGTCGCGCACGCGCAGCTCGCCGCTGCGGAGCACGATGAACCGCGCGTCACCGAGCTACTGCGCCGGCTCGAGACCTACGCGCCCGATCACGCCGCGCAGTGGCGTCGCCCGGGCCACCTCGTGGTCGAGCTCGATCGGACTGCCCGGATCAGCGTGCACGCATTCGAACCGGAGGCAGGCAGCGTCATGGCCGGCGGCTTCGCGACCGTGCCGATCACGTCCGTGCGCGCAGCGCGCCTCGAGCACGAGCTCACCCCCGGATCGTTCGTCGTCGTGATCACGATGCCCGATGGTCAGGTCGTGCGTGACCCCGTGCTGCTGCAACCGGGCGAACAGCTCGTGCGCCGGATCGACATCCCGTCGCCGCGCCCCGGCCTGGTGTTCGTGCCCGCGGGGCGGTTCAGCTATGGCACGAGCAACGAGGCGCTGCGCCGCCCGTTCCTCACCGCGGAGCCACTCCGCGAGCTCGAGCTCTCCGCGTTCTGGATCGGTCGCACCGAGGTCACGTACCAGGACTGGATCGAGTTCTTGCGGGCGTTGCCCACAAGCGAACGCGCGCTGCACCGCCCCACGTTCGAGACGACGCAGAACACCGTCGATCTCGCAGAGCACGATGGTGCGTACACGCTGTCGTTGCGCCCGACGACCGAGACGTTTCGCGCCGCAACCGACAGACCGCTCGTGTATCCATCGCGTCGCGTGCGCGCCCAGGTCCGGTGGGAACGGTTGCCGGTCTCTGGCGTGTCCTATCAGGATGGGCTCGCGTACGCGGCCTGGCTCGACCGTACCCGACGCGTGCCGGGCGCGCGGCTATGCACTGTCCGGGAGTGGGAGCGGGCCGCGCGCGGCGCCGACGGCAGGACGTATCCCCACGGAGAACGGCTCCGGCCCACCGACGCCAACTTCGACGAGACCTACGGACGCACCACGCTCGCGTTCGGCCCCGACGAGGTCGGGTCGTTTCCCGCCTCCGACAGCCCGTTCGGGATCGCGGACCTCGCGGGCAACGTGTGGGAGCTGACAACCGGGCCCGATGGCAAGCCATGGTCGAAGGGCGGGAGCTTTTACCAGAACCAGCTGACCGCGGCGGCCACCAACAACAGCCCGAGCGAGCCCGGCCAGCGCGGGATCCGGTACGGCCTGCGGATCTGCGCCGATTCGGCGCGACCACGCTGAATCAGCGTGCCGTACTGGCCATCATCGATCGGCGGACGATTTTCGTGCAAGAACGCGTGGGGCGGGTGTCGTAAGGGATGAGCGCGGGTTCCCGCCACGTGTGACGCCGCGAGCGCGTATTTTTCGAAGTTTTGCGACCTGCAGTCGCGAGTTGACTCACCCTGCGCGGGCACGGCGCGCCACTTCGGCATGCTGGCACGACCGATGAACTTGGAGAATCGTATGAAGCTCGCGATCGTGTTGCTACTCGTTGCTGGGTGCGTCGTGGATCCCATCGACGTCGAATCCCGCGACCCCGCCGAGCCCGGCGAGGTCGACAACACGCCCGCACCCGAGGTCAGCCTCGCCGCACCGGGCGAGTCCGATCAAGGCCGGTTCCTGCTCGGTGATGGGGCGGACCTGCTGGCCGGCGGCAAGCCTGCCAGTCACATCAGCGTCAAGGCAACGACCAGGTTGGTGACGCCGCAGCCCGGCATCACCAAGGTGATTGCCGCGAATGGCGCGCTCACGGCGTACGCAAACACCGTCGCGCAGTTCTCGGGGGACAGTGGCCGGTTCAAGGACATGGTGTTCGCGACGTCGAGCGGCTTCGGCACCCTGCGGATCAGCGACGTGACCAGTGAGGTCGGCGTCTTGGGCAGCACCCGGTACGTGCTGAAGCACAAGCTGACCGCGAGCAGCCTCGAGACCAACTACTGCAAGGCGGGCGGAGCGAAGGTGGTATCGGGGTACTGGACCGTCGCCGGCTTGCATCAGCCGGATGCGACGACGATCACGTTCTCGTGCGACGAAGCAGTGATCACGAAGTGCATGAACTGGGGGTACCCGCCGCCCGATGCAGAGACGTTGGGAGGTCCTGGCGACCTGTGGACGGTGCATCAGGCATGTACGCGGATGGCACGCGCGGACTACTGCAGCAATGGCAAGCACCACACGATGGACGAGACCACCATCCTGATCCGCGACCTCTACCGTCCCGGTGGGCAGCCCGATCTCGACACCTTCACGCCGACGCTCCACGTCGCTCCAGGTGACCCGGCGCCGCCAGACCAGTACTGGTTCGAGGCGGTGTGGCGGGGCGGTAGCTTGCCGGTCAAGTGTCTGAGTAAGGAGCGCTGGAAGAGCCTGCCGATCGGCGGCTACTGCCCGGCGGCCGTGCCCGACCCGCGAGACACCGTCGGCGCGATGTACTGCGAAGACGCGAGCGACAATATGGCCGCCGGGATCATCTTCAACGCGTCCAAGGTCGGCCAGCTGTACCTGAACCGGTGGACGAACGGCACCGACGAACTGGTGACCGTGCGCGGCGTTCCCGGCACCACGCGCAAGAAGACGCCCCCGTTCCCCGGCTACCAGTTCGTCGAGCAGATCGGGCTGCTGATGCGCAATCCACCCCATAGCCTCGACCTTCCGGGTTCCACCAAGCCGGACCTCGCGCAGATCGACCTGATGTCGCTGACCACCTCGGCGGTGCCACTGCCGGCGACGGACCGAGTGGCGTCGCTCACCGGCGGCTCCGCGACCAGCGCTTACACAACACTCGCGAACGGCTTCGAAGGCTACGTCTACACGAGAAACGACCTCGGGACGTACATCGAGCTCAATCTCTACCGGCGCACCGGGGGAACGGACCTGGTCACGGCGAGCGTGAAGCCCGCTGGCTTCGAATTCGTGCAGCTGCTCGGCTACATCGATCCGTGGCCCCCGAACTGACGCTCGACAAGCGCGTGCTCGACCCGTAGATTGGGTGGCTCCCGGCCATGCCATCCACGAGACGATATGCACGACGCCCAACTGCTCCGAGAAATCGCAGCAGCTCCGGAGTCCGCGACGCCATATCTGGTCTACGCGGATTCGTTGCTGCAGCGTGCTGATCCACATGGCGAGCTGATCGTCGTGCAGCACGCGCTCGAGTCCGCGCAAGGACTCGAGGCTGCCATGTTGCGCCGTCGCGAGGCCGCGCTGTTCGACGCGCATCTCGAGGAGTGGCTCGGCGACCTGCTCCAGTATCGCGACTGGCTGATCGTGCGGTGGACACGCGGGTTCATCCACGGCCTGCGCGTCCGGCTGCGCCGACCCGGCCACAAACCCCTGCATCACGTGGCGGCGATCCGGGCGGTGCTCGACACACCGATCGCATCGCTGATCGTGGACCTGCGGATCGGCCCGCATCAGGACGGAGTGCTCCGCACCCAGCCCCTGCTCGACGAGCTGGCAACCCGATGGCCGCCCGCGTTGCGCCGGCTCCACCTCAGTGATTCGTGGTCGCTCGATCTCGAGCCGCTCGCCGAAGCGCGGCTCGACGAGCTCGTGGTGCAAGCGAGTCAGCTCACGTTGTGGCGAGGTGCCGCGCCGGCGATCCGCTCGCTCGAGATCCAGCAAGCTTCGTTCGACGCGCGCGCGCTCGCGAGCGACCAGCCCGTGCTGGAGCGGCTGTCGCTCGCGTGCACCGAGCCCGGCTCGCTCGACTGGCTGACCCCCGCACGGTTCCCGCGGCTCCAGCGACTGGCGCTGACCGGCGCGCGGGATCCCGACACGCTGGCGTGCGAGCTCGTGACCCATCCGATCGTCGGGCAGCTTGCCGCGCTCGAGCTCACCGGCGTGCTCGGCGGTTGGGGTCGCGGCGCGTGCACGGCGCTCGCGAGGCGCACCGTGCTCCGCGTCAACCCGACGTCCGTGCAGGACCCGGCGCCCGAGGACACCGAACGGGCCTGGCGCCGCGAGCTCAGCCCGAGCCTGCGCAGCGATGGGCTCGCGATCTACCGCACGCTCGCGGAGGCGTGCGAGCAACGCGGCGACCTCGCGATGGCAGAGAGCTGGCTGTGGCAAGCCAGTCATCACGCCACCTGGTACCGGTGGAGCGATCCGTACGCGTTGCTCGATCAGATCGCAACGCTGCAACTTCGGGCGGGTGACGTCACAGCCGCGGCGCCGCTGAGGAGGCGGGTCATCGCGGGCTACCTGCACGACAAGCCGCTCGCGCGCGGCCGCGCCTTTCTCGAGCTCGGGCTCGCCGAGCTCGCACGTGGTCGGCTCGCGCACGCAGAGGCGGACTGTCGGACCGCGCTCGGGATCGCCAGCGCGGAGGAGCCGCTCCAGGACGCACTCCTCGCGCTGCTGTGGGCACGCGATGACGTCGAGAGCACGGCACGTGGTGCCTGGTTGTTCGCGCTGTACCAGCTCGACCGAGCCGCGGACCGTGCGAGCGAGCTGGTCTACAGCGGCGTTCCCGATCTCATCATCGCGCGCTCGTGCACGCTGTTCGAACAGCGCGATGCGCCACGTGGAGCAATCCTCGTACGCACGTTGCTCGCCGAGCTCGCGATGCGACGCAACAACCACACTCGCGCCGAACACCACCTGGCTCACGTGCTTCCCTGCGCGAGCGACAACGAACGGGCGATCGCACTCGGCGTGATGGCGCGGATCGCGATCGCGCGTGCTGATTACCCGGCCGCGCATCGGGTCGCCGCCGAGGCGTGCGAGCTCCATCACGCGTGCGAGCATCGGTTTGGCGCCGCGATGCAGTTCACGACGATGGCCGACGCCGCGCTCGGCGAGGGCCGTCATCGCGACGTCCGCCAACATGCGCGCGACGCGCTTGCCCTGCTGGTCCCCGACGACGAGTATCCGGCGATCGCGAGTGTCCGGTTGCGGCTCGGTCATGCGGCGCAGCTCCAAGGCCGGCGCGACGAGGCCGAGCATCACTACACCGCCGCGATCGTCGATGCGCACCGCGACCGTCATCTCGAGGATGACCGCGAGCCGAAGCGCGTGCCGAGGCGCGAGCCGAACCTCGTCGGGATCGCCGAGACCTGGCTCGCGGTGCTCCGTGCCCAGGACGCGCGACCGGCGGAGGCGTATGCGCTGCTTGGCCGGGCGCGAGACAAGCTCCCCCGGTCGGGCGACGCGGCGAGCGAGACGCTCGCGATGGCGACCCGCGTGGTGGCACGATTCGCGGGCAGCGACGTGCCACTTTCTGCCGCGACCCGGCTCGCGCCGCGGCTGATCTCGTCACTTCTCGTGTGAGCGCGAGCACCCCGGGCGCGCGCGCCGATGAGGCCTGACACGCCTGGGCGATCGGGCCCGCCGGATCGGCCTCGCACGGGGTTTCGCGAGGACATCTGGTGGCACGGCAGGTGAACCAGGTGGCCGCGATGATTAGATTCACCTTGATCTCCGTGTTCACGTTGGCCGCCGCGAGGGCGGCGACGACCGCGGGTTGCAGCGACAACGCGGTCGACCGCGCCTACGATTGCGACCAGATCTGCGACAAGTATAAAGAGTGCGCAGACGCAAACTACGACGACAATGCGTGCGGCGACCGCTGTCGCGAGAAGACCGGCAACAGCGAGGCGTCCGAGGACGAGGCCGACGCGTGCCAGTCCTGCATCGACGACCGTTCGTGCGTCGGCGCGGCGTTCGGTTGCGCCGCCGAGTGCGGATCGTTCGTCCCGTAGTCCGAATCGCGCCCGCTGAATGGGGCATCCTACAGGCGTGATCGCCTGGCGCCTGGATGCGCGCGCGCTTAGCGGCCTGCTGGCCGTGGTCGTGGTGTGGGCCGCCGCACTGCTGATTCACCAGCACGCGAGCGCGCAGCCCGTGATCGCGATCGCGGCGGCGTTCGACGTCACCGTGACGGCCTCGGTCGCGCTCTACCTGATCGCGGTGCGTGGCGGGCATCTCCCGAGATGGACGCTCGGGCCGACCCTCGGTCTCGGTCTCGTGCTCGCGCGGTTCGTGGTTGCCGACCCGCGGATCGGCGATGCGGCGATCGCCGCCGGGATCGTGCTCGAGCTCGCCGTGCTCGCGCTGCTGGTCGTTCGCGGCCGACGCGCAGTCCGTGCGTGGCGCCTGGCGCGCGTCAACGGTGCGACGCGGGTCGACGCGATCGTCGACGCGTTCACATCGATCGGCATGCCGCGCAAGGTCGCGAGCATCGCGGCGACCGAGGCCACCCTGATCGCGTCGGTGGTCACTGGCTGGCGCCGTCCCGTGTCACGCGCGGACCGGTTCACCGTCCACCGGCTGAACGGCTGGCCGCTTTATGCGGGGGTGCTCATCGTGCTGAGCGCGGTCGAGCTGGTCGCCGTCCACATCGTGCTCGTCCTCTACGCCACGCCGGTCGCGGCCTGGATCGTCAGCGGGCTGACCGCGTACAGCATCCTGTGGATCCTGGGAGATGCGCTCGCGCTACGGCATGGCGGTATCACCGTCGGCAAGGACGCGCTCGCGGTCGATATCGGGGTGCGCTGGCGGGGCTCGATCCCGCGGGACCTTATCGTCGAAGCCGCCCGCGGCACCGCCCCCGAAGGCGCGCTCCGGGTCGCGGTGCTCGAGGCGAACGTCGTGCTGCGTTTGCGCGAGCCCGTCACGATGCAGGCGATCCTCGGGATCCGGCGCACCAACACCGTGATCGCGCTGTCGATCGACGATCCGGACGCGTTCCTCGCCGCACTCGCTCAGCGCTGAGCGGGAGGTCTCGGCGCGACCAGCCAGTTCTCGGACAGGCCCTTTCCCAGGTCGGCGTTCGCGCAGTCGCGGTGCTGCGGTCGAAATGCGCCGGTGGTCGATCGGCACGGCACGGTCTTCACCTCCGCGGGCATCCGGTACAGGCTCCGCCCCTTACCGAGCAGCCACGATCGCGACGGCCACTCGAAGCCCCACACCAGCTGGGAACGGATCGCGTGCTTGGTCCGGTCACGCGCCGGTTCGAACTTGAGCTTGAAGCCCTCGCGGATCGCGATCGGATCGAGATCGTAGCCCGCGCGCTTGAGGAGCTTCAGTTGCGTCACCTCGCCCGACGCGCTGACATCGAGCAGCAGCCACGCCTTGGTCCACACGTCCTTGTCGATCGCGACCTTGCTGTATTCGGGGATCGCCGCCCAGGCATCGCGCGGCTTGGCCATCACGGCGGGCGGCAAGCTCTCGTGGATCTCGATCGCCTCGTTGCCATCGATCGTCACCGAGAGCGCGAGCTTGCCCTCGACGCGCGCGTGCGGATCGCGCACGAACACGAACGACGCCTCGTCCCTGCCCGCCTTGAGCTTCAGCTTGTAGTTGCCCTGCTTGTCGGACTTGACGATGCGGTCGCCGCCCGACTTCGACGTCACGTGGACCTCGACGTTCGCCAGCGTCTTGCCATCCTCGCTGACGACCCGGCCCGTCAGCTCCCCGGGACCGTAGATCTCGAAGCCCGAGACCGGATCCTCGGCCGCTGCCGGACTCGCGAGGACGACGATGGAAGCGAGGATCGTGATCGCGCGATGGAAGAGCTTTCCGGACATGTCGAGAGTGTTCGCCGCCCGCGCGAACCCGTCGCGCACGACCTGCTGAATGCTCCTGTCCGAGCGGGTTCCGGCGTTATCATCTACCCCGTGCGTGGGCTGCTGTTCGTGGTTCTCGGCCTTGCCGGCGCAGGTTGTGCGTTCGAGCCCGGACCGCCACGCGAACCGGATGCCGGACCCGCGGATCGCGGCTGGTGGAATGACGCGTGGCTCCACCGCGTGCGCGTCACGATCGGCAGCCCGACCGGGCGGCTCGAAGGGTTTCCGGTGCTCGTCCGGTTGCCGGCGAGCTTCGACTACGCGAGCACGCGCACCGATGGCGCGGATCTGCGGTTCGTCGACGATGCCGGCGTCGAGCTCGCCCACGACGTCGACCAGTTCATCCCCACCGGCGTGTCGTCGCTGTGGGTCCGTGTCCCCGTGGTCGATCCGGCGCCCCTGCCAGCGGTCAGGTTCTGGCTGTACTACGGCAACGCCGCCGCGACAGCGAGTGCGAACCCAGCCGCCGTGTGGAGCGAGCAGGTAATCGTCCATCACCTCGCGACGCTCGATGACGCGTCGATGCATGGCCGGTCTGGAACCGCGCAGAACGCGATGGTGACCGCCGCCGCGATCGGCGATGGTCGCGCGTTCGCGGGCAACGCTGCGATCACGCTCGCGGACGAGGCTGCCTACGACTTCACGACCGCCCTCGCGGTCTCGCTGTGGGTCGATGTCGACGTGTTCGACCAGGGGTTCCAGGCGCTGGTGGTGAAGGGCGATCGCGCGTGGCGGCTGCACCGCGACGGTGGCGGCCAGGCGCTCGGGTTCGCGACCACGTTCCAGAACACGAACCAGGATCTGGCCGGTGCGAAGCCGGTCACGACACCCGGCTGGCACCACCTCGCGGCGACCTACGACCAGGTGACGAAGTCGATCTACGTCGATGGCGTGCTCGACACCGCGGTGCCGTGGGCGCGCGCGATCGATAACACCACGGCGCCGGTCGTGCTCGGCCGCAATGACGAGCAAGGCCCGCGTTACTTCAAGGGCACGCTCGACGAGGTGCGGATCTCGGGAGGCTCACGATCGGCCGCGTGGATCGACGCCGAGTATCGCACCGTCATGGATCCGATGTTCGTGACCCTCGGTGTCGCCGAGTAGTCGTGGCACGCTAGCGCCATGGAAGTACCGCCCAAGTTCTTCGGCTCTCATGGTGAGGACTGGTGCTGCCGCCCCGCGATGCTCGGCCCGCCCGACAGGGTCGGCAAGTTCATGGCGCACTGGCTGATCAACCCGGGGCCGCCGGTCGCGTGCCACCTGGTGCAGTTTTTTCCGATGCCGGCGTCCGAGCGGCTGGACTACTACCACGCGCACCCGACGACCTGGTCCGTGCACTTCATCGTCGAGGGGCGCGGCTACTACTACGCCGACGGCAAGCGCCACGACATCGGGCCCGGCAGCGTGATGTATCACGGCCCCGGCGTGCCCCATTGCGGACCGTTTCCCGATCCCGAGACCGAGATGAAGGTGTTCGTGATCCAGCACCCATCGAGCGGCCACCAGCTCGGTGAGTGGGTCGTCGTGCCCGAGGCTGGGCTGGCCGAGCAGCCCGGCGATCGCGCCGCGTTCCACGCGAAGTACGGCGACATCGATCTCCAGAACTATGTCGACTCGTATCCCGGGCTTGGCTTCGCGCTGCCCAGCAAGCGCTGGGCGCACTACTGCTCGACCCAGCTCGTCGACCACGGCGGAGAGCCGGGCGCCAAAGGTAAGTGATGGTCGGGGCCGACGAGATCGCGCAATTCACGGAGCACGGTTATCTCGGCCCGTTCGAGCTGCTGCCGGAGCTGACGGCGCTCGCGATCGGCAAGCGGCTGGCCGACGAAGTCTTGCCCGTACGCTCGCCAACCTACGCGCACAGCCCGACCGACGTGCCGAAGCTGTCGTTCGTTCGCGATCGCCACCTCGACTCGCCGCTGCTCGCCCGCATCCTGGGCGACGAGCGCGTGGTCAAGCGGTTGACCGCGTTGCTCGGCCCCGACGTGCTGCTGTGGCGGAGCGACTTCTTCATGCAGGCGACCGGTGATCGCGAGACCCTGCCCCACCAGGACAAGAACTTCTCGGGCATGCGCAACATCCCGGCGCTCGAAGCGTCCGAGGGTGGCATCGCGCGGAACATCACGGCGTGGATCGCGTTCACGCCGATGGACCGCGCGCAGGGCGGGCTGTACCTCGTCCCCGGCTCGCATCGCGACGGCGTGCTGCCGGAGGTCCCGGCAGGCGTCGAGAACAGCATCTTCGGCAAGGGCGGCGCACTCGCGCGCACGTTCAGTGATGCGGAGCGGCTCGACCTGACGGTGCGCCCTGGCCAGTTCGTGCTGTTCACGAACCTCGTCGTGCATGGCTCGTATCCGATCATGCATCCCGACGCGAGACGCGTCGCGATCTCGGCGCGCTACGTCGCGACCGACACGCTGGTCAACCCGCTGGGCACCGACGTCAATGGCCACGGACTCGAGCTGTCACGTTACGGCGCGATGCTGGTGGCGGGCTCGGCTGCGGGATTTCGCGGCGTGCTTCGCGACGCGCCTGGATCCGGAATGGGTCCGCTCGAGCACGAGGTCGCGACTACGGCGTCGGCTCGCTGAGCTCGATGGGCGGCATGGCTTCCGCGCGCGCGACCGCGCGATCGTAGGCGCGCAGGAACGGCCACCACACGAGGGCGGTGACGGGCAGCGTGATCAGCTGGAGGAGGAACACGCGCGCATCGCCACCCGTGCACAGGAAGGCGCCGAGCGGCGCCGGTAGCGTCGACGGCACCTGCAGGATCGGCTTGCCGACCCAATCCCACGACATCGCGCACCACGTGACCAGCGCGTTGATCACGGGCGCGAGGAGAAACGGCACCAGCAGCCGGCGATTCAGCACCACCGGCGTGCCGAACACGATCGGCTCGCCGATGTTGAACAGCGAAGGCACGATGCCGAGCCGCGCGACCTTGCGAAGCGAACGAGAGCGCGCGAACAGCATCAGCGTACCGAGCGCGAGCGCTCCCCCCGTACCACCCATCATCACGAAGAACACGAGGAACTCGCCGGTCACCAGGTGCTGCGCCGGGAGTCCGTTCGCCGTGGCCTGGATGTTCTCCGTGATCATCGCGATCCAGATCGGCTGCAGCGGCGCGAGGATGCTGTAGGACGGAATGCCGACGAACCACAGGCTGCTCGCGGCGAGCACGAGCACGACGACAAACCAGCCGCTGTTGGCGTGAGCGCGTAATGGCGCGGCCACTTGCTCGGCACCGCCGAGGAGATCGACGCCGAGCAGATGCACGACGACCCAGATGATCGCGATGCACACGAACGACGGGATCAGCAGCTGAAACGACCGCGTCACCGCCTCGGGGACCGTCGGCGGCAACCGGATCACGAGCAGGTCGTGGCGAACGAACGCGCGCTTGCCCTCGACGACGAGGATCGCGATCACGAGCGCACCGGCAACCCCACTGCTCCCGAGGTGATGACCGCCGAGGCCCCAGCCACCTGCCGCGAGCGCCGCCGGCTCCATCGCGACGAGAAAGCCGGCCACCGCGAGCAGCGCGGTGCTCACCGGGTCGAGCTCGTAGATCTTGGCCAGCGCGTAGGCGACCGCGAAGCACAGGTAGAGCGAGATCGCGCCCGTCAGCACCTTGGTCGGGATCAGCAGTGCCTCGGCATAGGGTGCGACCGTGCTGGCGAGTCCCTCGTGCGGCGGCTTCGCGATCAGCAGGAAGCAGCTGCCGATCAGCGTGATCGGAAGTGTGGCGATGACGCCGTCACGGATCGCGCGGATATACGCGTACGCCGCGATTCGCTCCAGCGCGCGAATCACGGGACCCGGCGTCGTGGTCACGTCGCCTGCCATCCGAGCTTCGTTACCACACGTGAGCATCGCGGTGGTCCACGGCTGGTAGGCTCGCACTTGCAAGGAGGGGCTGATGGACAACCAGCGGCGGTACCTTTTCATCTCGCGGTCCAATCGCGGCCACATCAATCCGATGATCGGCGTCGCGCAGTGGCTGGGTCGCGCCGGTCACGCGGTGTCGTGGTTGACGATCCCGCGCGATCCAGCGGCCGACGAGCAGATCGCGCGCATCGGAGCGCGGCCGGTGCACCCTCCCGACGCCACGGTCGGCTACGGGCTCGACGAGAGCGAGCTCGCGCGGGTGTTTCGCAACGAGCCGCGCAAGGCGTTCGGGATGCTGGTCGAGATGCACACCACGCGGCCGCGTCGGAACCTCGAGCCCGTCGCGGCGTTGATCCGGCAGCTGCGGCCTCAGGTCGTGGTTCAGGATGGCCCGCTCTACGAGGGCGCGATCGGGGCCACCCTCGCCGGGATCGCGTTCGTCAACACGAGCACGAGCTTCCGGCTCGCCGCACCGCCGGACGTTCACTACCAGCTGACCGATGTCGCGACCGCGGTCGCCACCCCACGCCGGCAGCTGTTCGAGGAGCACGGCTTGTGTCCCGAGTTCCGCGAGCTCGAGTGCGTGTCGCCGACGCTCAACACCGTGTTCTCGACCTCGGCGTTCCTGCCCACCGACTCGCTGCCCGAGCGCAGCCACCTGGTCGGGCCGTCGCTGCCGATCGGCGCGCGCGGTGACGAGCCCGCCGTCGCCGACATCACCACCGACGACAAGACGATCTATCTGGCGCTCGGCACCGTCCTCCACTGTCAGCCCCAGATCGCGACTGCGGTCGCGGAGGCCGCCCATGCACTCGGGGCAACGTTGGTGATGGCGATCGGCAAGCTCGCGGACGATCCAGCGTTTCGTGCCTCGCTGCCTGCCACGACGCAGGTCTACCGATACCTGCCGCAGCTCGCCGTGCTGGGGAAGGTGAAGGTGTTCGTGACCCACGGCGGCGCGAACTCGGTCACCGAGGGCCTGTTGCACGGCACGCCACTGCTCGTGATCCCGCTCGGCCTCGAGCAAGACCTCCAGCGCATGTTCGTGGAGCGCGCCGGGGTCGGCATCGGGATCCCGCCCGACCAGGTCACCGCCGAGTCCTGTCGCGATGCACTCGCCCGGCTGTTGCCCGAAGCGAGCCCGTATCGCGCACGCGCGCACGAGGTCCGTCGCTCGTTCGCAGCCAACGATGGTGCTCGGCGAGCGGCCGAGCTGATCGGCGCACTGTGAGCGCCGCGTTCGTCGGTTCGATCCCCGCGGTCTACGATCGCCACCTCGGGCCCGTGCTGTTCGAGCCGTACGCGATCGATCTCGCGGGCCGCCTGCCTGCGACCGCGCGCCACGTGCTCGAGGTCGCCGCGGGAACCGGACGGGTGACGCGGCACCTGCTCGCGCGTATGCCCGGCGATGGCGCGCTCGTCGCCTCGGACCTCAACGCGGCGATGCTCGCGCGTGCTCGCGAGCAGATCGAAGATCCGCGGGTCAGCTGGCAGGTCGCCGATGCGCAGGCGCTACCGTTCGAGGACGGTAGGTTCGATGCGGTGGTCTGCCAGTTCGGGCTGATGTTCGTGCCCGATCAGGCCCTCGCGCTGCGCGAGCTCGCGCGGGTCCTGCGTCCGGGTGGGATGATTCTGCTGAGCACGTGGGACCAGCTCGCGCGCAATGGGGCAACCCAGCTCGCCCACGAGCTCGCGGTCGCCGCGTTTCCGGTCGACCCGCCGCTGTTCTATCTGACACCGTTCTCGCTCGACGATCCCGCGATCGTGTGCGACCTGCTCGCGGCAGCCGGCTTCGTCGCCGTCCACACGGAGACGGTCGCGATCGCTGGCGAGTGCGAGTCTGCCGCGAGCCTGGCGACCGGCCTCGTGCAGGGCAACCCGTTCCACGCGCAGCTGCTCGAGCGTGGGCTCGACCCGGCCGCCTTCGAGCACCACCTCGCGGAGGGACTTGCGAAGTTTGGGGACCGACCCTGCCGATCACCGATGTCCGCCCACGTGTACGTGGCGAAACTCCCTGGCTAAGCAGTTTTGTCCGGGACGACGCGCACGTCGTGCGCCGACGTCACGCCGCGGGGTAGACCGGCTCGTACGTGATCGAGGCGCCGGCGACGGCCGCGACGATCGGCTCGTAGCGCTGGAAATCGTCGGCGAGCTGCGCCAGCTGCTGGCGCGAGAACGCCAGACACGCGACCGGGAACAGCACCCACTCCTCGGACGCGACGTGGTTCGAGACCAGCGACTTCAGCCACTGGACCGCCTCGAACCAGGCCTGCGGCGAGAGCGGCGCGAGGCGGATGTGGTTGATCGCTCGCTCGATCTCGTCGTGTTCGCGCAGTGCGGCACAGACCTCGTCGTGCAGCCCGACGACCTGGGAGAACCGCGGGTAGACCACGGAATGCTCGGCCTGCATGCACGCGATCAGCTTGGTGGACACCACGCGGAATCCGGCGTGCGCCAGCCGGAACTTGTTCGCCGCGTAGGCGTCCTCGATCTGCTGGAACAGTGCATCGACCTCACGGTGCTGCCGCTCGAGTAGCTCGCAGATCGTCATGGCTGCACGTCGAGCAAACGCCGGACCACCAGAGGTGTGTGCCTGCGAAGTACACCGAGGCCGGTCAGGCCGGGTCGCTCGCGAGCCGGAACCCGACGCTGCGCACGGTCTCGATCAGGTCAGGCCGCGGCAACTTCCTGCGCAGGCGCAGGATCACGTTGTCGACCGCCCGCTCCGAGACCTCGAGCTCACCTTCGCCCCACGCGGTGTCGAGCAGCTCGACACGTGACCGCGGGCGGCCGCGCGCCTTCATCAACTCTCGCAGCACGGAGAGCTCGATCGAGGTCAGCGTCACCGTCTTGCCGTCGACCCACAGCGCGCGCCCGTAGAGGTCGAGCGTCAGCTCACCGAACCGCAGCCTTCCGTTCGCGATCCGTTGCCAGTGCACGCGTCGATGCACGGCGCGCACGCGTCCCACCAGCTCGCGCGCGCTGGTCGGCGTGACGACCGCATCGTCGAATCCCGCGGCGAGGAGCGCCTCGCAGTCGCGCGGGCCGCCGCTCTCGACGAGGCCGATCAACCCCGGCTGCAGCGCGCTGGCGACGCTCCACTGCACCAGCTTGTCCGCGAGCACGCCGGCGATCGCCGGATCGACACTGACGACGTAGACCGGCAGCATTGGCGCCTCGTGTAACACCTCGGCGGTCACCAGCTCGACGTGGATCGCGTGCCGTCTGAGCTCGGCTACCACGGTCTGGGTCGTCGCGGTCGTCACCAGCGTCATCACGGCGACGTGGATCGGCTCGAGCTGCGAGGGGGCATCGGTGGTCCGCAAGGCGTACACAACTCACCGTAGAGAACCCGGGTGACCGGCGAAGGCCGGTTCTGCAACCGCATGGTGACAGGACGGTCACTCTTCGCGCGGCTGTCATGCGCGCGCGATCGCGATGTCGCCTCGAAGTTGCGGCCGCGACCCCGCGCCTCCCGCGTCGCGCCACCAGGGGTCGCTACGGTCCAACAAACGACATGCGAGGTGCTCCAATGACGCGCTATCTGGTGCGATTCCTCTGCAGCAGTGACTGCGGGGCGCTATGTCAGCTCGAGGCCGAGGGTTCTGGTGACGCCGTGACCGCCCTGCTGGGACCGCACGACTTGCGGCTATGCACGGGATTCTCTGGCGGGACCGGTTTCCTGGCCCTGGTCGACGGTCGCCCCGCCGGGTACCTGTTGTACTTCGTTCGTGACCGAGAGACCGACTGCACGACGCCTGCGGTGCGAACGGAGTTTCAGCGGACACGCGTGACCCCGCTTCGATTCGCGAGCCTCGTGCGCACGATCATCGACGCGGTCGATCCGTGCTGGTCCACGGTCAAGCCCGACAATGCCGCTGCGCGCTCGCTCCATACGATGCGCGAGGCGACCGTCGTCGGACAAGTCCGGGATCTCCATGGTCTCGGCGCCGAACGGATCGTGTCGAAGCTCGATCGTTCCAGTCTCGAGTCGCTTCATCCGAAGGACGTCCGGCTCGGACTGATTCCCAGGCAGGCGGTGGCAGCGTGAAGGCGCACCACGTCCTGCGCCACCTCACGGGTGGCCCGTTTCATTCGCTCGCCGAGCTCGGCTCCGCGCGCACCCACCCGCCGCGGGATGCCCGGGATGCCGCGCACCGCCTTGCCGGCGCGCTGGGCGCGGTCGCGAAGGCCCACGACCTCGTGGTCACCGTGCGTGGCGAAGTCCCACGCGGGGTCGCGTTGATCGTCCCGAACCACGTCAGCTACCTCGATCCGATCGCGATCCTGCCCGTGGGCCCGGCGATCCCGATCGTGACGGGCGAGCTGGCGAGCTGGCCGATCATCGGTCCGATCGGCGCCGCGCGCGGCGTCGCCTACGTCACCCGCCGCGATCGGATCGCTCGGGTCCGCGTGTTGCGCCGGATGCACGATCTACTCGCCGCGGGTGTCCCGGTGTTGAACTTTGCGGAGGGCACCACGACGGACGGCACGCGCGTGCTACCGCTGTGGCGTGGCGGCTTCGGCATCGCGCAGCGACTCGAGGTCCCCGTCGTACCGGTGGCGATCCGCTACCGAGATCCCTCGCTCGCCTGGGTCGACCGCGGACGCTTCATTCCCCACTACCTGCGGATGGCGGCGTTGCCTCGCATCGAGGTCGAGGTGACGTTCGGGAACGCGATGCTGCCGCGAGCCGGCGAGCCGCCGGAGGCGATGGCGATGCGCGCGCGCCAGTCGATCACGGCGATGCTCGAGCCGCGCACATCCGTGGCGGCGATTCCGCTGACCGGCAACGACCAGGCTCGCAGACGCCGGCGCGTTCCCCAGCGCGCGGCGTGAGCTGAGCCTCAGTCGTCCTCCCCGGACACGAACAGGTCGATCCGCTGGCCGTTCTGGCGCGCCTCGATCGCGCCTCCGATCGCTTCTCGCGCCAGCTCGTGAAACACGGCAGCTGCCGCGAACCGCGCGTCGGCTGCGGGCGGCAGCACGATGTCGACGGTCACGCTGGTCTCGGTGCGCACGAAGCTGCGGAGTGACGTCAGCGCCGGGTCGGGCACGTCGTCCTCGTCGAGGAACAGCCGCGCCGCCGCGAGCGCACGATCGAGCGCCTCACGCGAGTCGTAACGGTATGAACCATGGAAATGGATCGCGTGCATGACTCACGTCTACGCGTGCCCTGCGAGCGCGGTTGTGCAGCCGGGTGACGAACTAGTCACGACATTCTCCATCCACGTGAACGTGACAATCGTGTCGCAGGCTCCGCGACAAGTTCGACACGTTTCCTGGTCGTCACAGAATCTGCCGAGATCGTCACGAACGCTGTACGATCGACACATGAGCGCGACGCGAATCCTCGTCACTTTGGTGGTATGCGGCTGCAGCACGGACTCGACGGTGGACATGGGTCAACTGTTCGTCGCGGATTGGGGCGCCAATGCGATCGTGCGGTTCGACGGCGCGACCGGTGCGCCGATCGACGTGTTCGCCGCGGGCAGCGAGCAGCGCGTCGATCGCCCGGCCAGCGTGAGGCCCGGACCAGATGGAGAGCTGTATCTCGCTGGCTTCGGGCGCGGCGATGTCGTGCGCTACGACCTCGAGACCGGCGCGATGATGAACGTGTTCTACCGCGACACGACGTTACTCGAGGAACCGGTCGAGCTCGCGTTCGCTGGTGACGAGCTGGTCGTGCTCGGCAACGACACCGCGAACCTCGTCGTGCTGGCTCGCGATGGCCGGGTGGCGCGGACGTTCGGCTATCCGATGATGCGCGGCGGACACGACTTCGCGCTCGCGGACGGCCTCGTCTACGTCGCGACGGATTCTCATCCCGAGCTCGGGCACGCGGTGCAGGTCTGGGATGTCGCGCGCGGCGTACTGGTCCGCAGCTTCGGCGGACGCGACGAGCTCGCCAGCGCGACCGGGATCGCGGTGGCCGGCGGGATCGCGTACGTGTGCGACTACCAGCTCGATCGCGTGGTGCGCTACGACGATGTCACGGGTGCCTCGCTCGGTACGCTCGACGCAAGGCTCGAGTCACCGATCTCGCTCGAGCTCGGCCCCGACGGCGCGCTCTACGTGCTCGATGCCGCCGGCATCCATCGCCTCGATCCCGAGACCGGCGCGGATCGAGGATTGCTCGTCGACGTGACCGGGCTCGAGTATCCGCGCAGCTTCACGTTCATCTGATTGCGCCACCGAATGCGACCCCGCCGCCGCTCTCGAGCACGAGCGGACGCAGCTGCATCGCGACATCGCCGGGCAACGGTACGATCAGCGCCGCGAGTGCACCCACCGCGATGCCCCCGCCAATGCCGAGCCATTCACGACCGGTCAGCATGATGCCACCGTCGTCGTGCAGGCGCGGCACCGCGTAGCCAACCGCGACGCCGAGCACGGCGCCGGTGAGCACGTCGGAGTAGTAATGCTTGCCGGCGCGGACTCGCATGATCGCAGTCGCGCTCGCCAGCATCGCGCCACTCGCCCACATCGCGGTGCGCGCGTTGATGTTGTCGCTGGTTGTCGCGAACAGGTACCCACCGGTCGTCGCGCCGGTGAACGCGAGCGCGGCATGACCCGAGTAGAACGACAGCCGCGAATCCTTGCCCTGCTCGCGGGCCCACGCGGCGACTCGCGAATCCTCGTGGTAGGCGTACGGCCGCGGCCGCTGCACCAGGTACTTG
This sequence comes from Kofleriaceae bacterium, assembly GCA_037720695.1. Classification (GTDB taxonomy): domain Bacteria; phylum Myxococcota_A; class Polyangia; order Haliangiales; family Haliangiaceae; genus JABFXX01. The sequence goes on from JBBJLY010000013.1 coordinate 45,743, forward strand.
GTCCCGGCGTTGAGCACCAGCGTCGCGGCGAGCGCCTCGCCGTAGATCAGAAAGTGCCCGCCGCTGTCGTCATCGATGCCGCCGAGCTCGCTGAACATCGGGGCGGTTAGCGAGGTCACGAGCAACAGATCTGACAGCGCAGAGGCCTTGGCCGAGAACTGACCGCGGGTCGAGCGATCGACCCTGCCGAACGCCTCGCGCTTCCACAGGCGCTCCGAGTCGACCGGGATACGCGTGAACGCGACCGCCGCGAGGCCCGCTCCGAGCGTGATCGCACCATCGGTCCAGCCGAACGTCTTGAGCGACGACGGCTCGTCGGCGGCGGCGGTCCTCGGTAGAGCAATGGCGAGCGCGAGGTTGAGCAAGACGGAACGGGGCATGCGCGCAGCATGGCCGCGTCGCGCATCCCCGACGCGCACCCTCACGCGGCGTTCATCGCCATCTCACGCCCATTGCTGGTAAGCGCCGGCAGGGCCGGTTGGTACGGCTTAATACTTCGTCCAGCCGATGGTCCAGTCGGTCGCGCCGATCGCGCCGCAGAACGTCGCGGTCGTGTCGAGGCCCGCGGACGGCGTGCCGCAACCGGCGAGCACCGGCGAGGCCGCAGCCGGCTTCCAGTTCGGGGCCGCGAGATCCTTTGGAGCCGTGAGCTGGACGTCGACACCAAGGTGGTTGGTCGCGTCCCCGCCGATCTGCGCGGCCTCGTCGAACCCACCATCGTTCTGCATGCCGTTCGAGCCAACGTCGAAGCCAGCCGGCCAGATCGCGGTCGAAGCCGTGCCCTTCACGAAGTACGTGTGCTTGATCGTGAGCCCGGTGCCGAACTGATTCACCGTCGAGGTGCCGTCGAGGTCGACCGCGAACTTCGTGAAGTAGGCGACGATCGCGTTCGACACCTTGCCCGCGGTGCCGCGGCGCAGGTGGATGCCGCCCTGCGGGTCCACCGCCGCGCCATCCCCGCCGATCATCGTCACGTTCCAGATCTCTGGCGCGCTACGTGGCCGCAGCTCGTTGTCGTTGCGATTCGAGTCTGCTTCGATCGCCTTGTCGCCTCGACCCGTCTTCTGCTGGATCACGACGAACTGGGCGTTGCCGGTCCAACCGAGGTCCCAGTCGAGCCCGTCGTCGTCCGGCTGGGTGATCACGAGGTGGCTCAGGTTCACGGTGCCGCCAAACACCTCGACGCCGTCGTCTTGGCCGAGGTGGACCTGGACATAGTCAACCTTCGTCGCCGAGCCGCAGCCGGCGATCGTCAGCCCGTTCAGCTCGTTGTCGGTCGAGAGCAGGAAGCCAGCGTACTCGACGCGTGCATACGAGATTTTGCCGCAGTCGTGCGCGGGGTCCGCTGCGGCCGGTGCGGGAGTGCCGTACACGATGCGGTCACCGTACGAATCAGGGAATCCTTCGACCTTGTTGATCCCGCCCGCGACGTTGATCGGTGCCTTGCCGAGCATCACGATGCCGCCCCAGTCGCCCGGCGCGGCGGGCGTCTTGTTCGACGTGAAGACAATGGGCTGGGTCGCCGTACCGACGGCATTGAGCTTCGCGTCCTTCGTGATCGTAAGCGCGCTGCCGTTCTCGCCCTTGACCGTCGCGCCAGGTTCGATCGTCAACGTGCCGCTGGTGAGGAACACGTAGCCCTCGAGGATGTAGGTCTTCTCGGCCTCCCATGTGATGTCGCCGGAGAGATCTCCGCCCGGAATGCGGACGACCAGGTCGACCGGCGGCGGAGCATCGATTGGTGGCGTGTCATCATCATCTGTCAGATCCGAGCCTCCGCATGCGAACAGGGAGGTGGTGAACAGCGAGGTGGCCGCGATCAAGGTGAGCTTCTTCATGATAAGTCCTTTCGATTGTCGAAAATCAAGGCGTCCAGTCGAGTCCAAGCGCGAACGAGACTCCGGGCGCATAGCTGTTGACGGTGATGGAGTCCTGCTGGAGCAGGACCCGCTGGTTGAGCAGATTCGAAACCGAGAGCTTCAGGCGGAGGTCCGCGCGCAGCTTGCGGGCCGCGACGAGGTCGACGCGGTGCAGCGGTTGCTCGTACGTATCCGGCAACCCCTCGATCCCGACGTCGGAGATTCGGCGCCCGACCACGTTGTACAGCAGGTTGATGTCGAGGTACCGCGGGTCGGTGAACCCGAGGTTTGCGTTGACGAGGAACGGCGACTGCCCGTAGAGCGGGCGATTGCGGCTGGTCAACAGCATCTGATCAGAGCCAAGTGCGACCCGAGACCGCAGCACGGCGACGTTAGCGCCGAGCGAGAACCGGGCGAGCGCTGGAGCGATGCGCGTTAGGCTAGTACGCGCCTCGACCTCTCCGCCAACGAGATTGCCAGAGTCAGCGTTCAGGAAGGTTGCGTCCGAGTTCGCGTTCGCGAGCACCTGCTCGATCGGATCGACGAACCGCTTGTAGAACACGCTCGCGGCAAACACCTCATTCTCGCTAGGGAACCATTCCCAACGCAGATCCGCGTTGTGGATGTGCGTCGTCAGCAGGTCGGGATTGCCCGAGATGTCACGGCGCCGGACATAGTCGAAGAACAGGAATGGGGCGAGCTCACGGAACCGCGGGCGGACCAGGGTGTAGCTGTATGCGGCGCGCAAGTTCATGTCGGGGCGCGGCGCGAATACGAGGTTCAGGGCCGGGAGCAGGTCGTTGTCAGTGCGTGAGACATTGGCCTTGTTGCCGGCGACCGCGTAACGACTGCCATTCGACATCTCCTGTCCTGCGCGCTCGTAACGAACGCCGGCGATCGCGCGCACCCGGTCGTGAAGCTCGACCTCGCTGGTCGCGTAGGCCGCGTAGACGTCGAGCGAGGCCCGGTAGGCGTCCTCGTTGAGCGTGCCTTCCTCGATCTGGAAATCGGGGCCGATGTGCTCGGGTGCGAACATGTCCTCGGCATCGAGGCCGCGGACGGACGTATCCGTGCCGACAAACTTGTATCGAAAGCGGCGACCTCCGAGCGCCCGGCTCGACAGCTGCGCGACGCTGCCCGCGCGAAGCTGGGCGGGGCCGATCCGCATCCTGCCATCCACGCCGCCACCGCCCGACAAATCGCGCAGCTCTTGCCAGAAGTGCTGGCCCGAGCCCGGCTGGTCCTTGTAGCGCCGTTCGCCCGTGCCGGCGTCTACGGTGTAAACGAGGTCTCTGCTGTCGAGCTCGTCGCGACGGGTGGTCGCCACATTGCCCTGCCACCGCAGCTCGATGGCGTTCGCGCGCTGGAGACGATGGGTCCCATGCAGCTGCGCGAACAACAGCGAGCGAGCGACGAACGAGAGCCGCGAGACATCGATGTCCGACGAGTCAGACTCGCTGTAGCCATTTGAAGACGAGCTGGTGTCCTCACCGACGTGGGTGTAGAGCCCGAGGAGATTCAGCTGGTGATCGGGGGACAGATCGATCCCCGCATTACCGAGCGCGCCGACCGTGGCCTCGGCCGTGCCGACCTGGAAGTCGAGCGCCTCGATCGCCGTCAGCTCGCCGCCGACGAGTGCCGTGCGCGCCGTCGAGCCTTCACGCACCGCGAAGTTGCGGCGCATCATGGCGGTCGCGAGATAGCCGACGCGCTTGCCGGCGAGCTTCATCGAATCACCGACCATCGCGTTCAGCGATAGGTTGGGCGTCACGGTCTCGCCCTCGGGCGTCCACACGTTCGGCATCGCCTCACCGATGCGCTCCATCTGAGCGGCGTCCATCGCGCGCACCGGCCGATCGCGGGGGATCGCATCGGGCAGCACGCGGTTGCCGCCGTCGAACCCGAAGAAGCTAGCTGCGCCTGTCGCGTGCGCGTTTGACAGTCCCTGATGTCCCGTCGAGGCCGTGTTCGCCGACGTCGAGACCCCGAGCCGCAGCTCGAAGCTGGTCGGGAACGAGCTGGTATCGATCGACAGCGTGCCGCCGCCGAACTGGCCCGGCAGCTCGGCCGAGTAGCTCTTGTAGACGGTCATCGTCGCGAGCAGGTTGGTCGGGAACAGATCGAGCGGGACGGCGTTGCGATCCGGCTCCGGGCTCGGCAGGAGCACGCCGTTCAGCAGGCTCGTCACGTAGCGACCCTCGAGCCCACGCAGCGCGACGTACTTGCCGTCGACGACGCTGACCGCAACGACGCGCTTCATCGCCTCGCCGGCGTTGCTATCGGGCGTGCGCGAGATCTCCTGCGAGCTGACCGCGTCGCTCACCGTGGCGGCGTTGCGGCGGACGGCAAGCACGGCGGATTCCTTGCGCGTGTCGAGCTTGCCGACGATCTCGATCGTTTCGCCACTCGCCGTCTTCGGCTGCGGTGCCAGGCCGATCGCGAGATCGGACGTCTTGCCGTCAACCACGATCGCGGTCCGCGTGGTGCCGACATACTCCGGGGTCGAGAACGTGATCTGGTAGGTGCCTGGCGCGAGCGTCAGCGTGAACGTGCCGTCGAGCTCGGTCGCGACCGTCTGATCACCGCTCGCGCCCTTGATCTGGATCGTCGCGGCAGGCAGACCCTCCTCGAGGATCGAGTCGATGACCTTGCCCTTGATCGTGCCGACTGGCTTCGGCGCCTCGGCTGGCGGTGCAGCGGGAGGCTGCTCGGCGGGCGGCTCCGCAGGGGGCGCCTCCGCGGGGGGGGTTGGTTCAACGGGCGGCGGTTCAGCCGGGGGATCGGCCGGCGCCTCGGCGGGTGGTGGCGCGCTCGGCGGAGGATCCTCCGCATGTGCGGTGCCCAGGCCGCCCGCCACGATCAGCGCGAGCAGCGACGACCATCGAGAACGAGTGAGCAGGTGCATCGAGGCGCACCGTAGCGACCCGAGTTGTCGGAACGGCTCTCGCTCCGTGACCGGACGGCAACAAGCTTCGCCGCGATCGTGGCTCCTGACGTCACTTCGCGCCGCGTGTGACAGCGCGGACGCGCCGGCTACGCGCGCGCGTGACGATCAGGTCACGTGAAGAAACAGCGGCACTTCAGGCGCCGTGTCGGCGCCCGTGAAGAACTGCCCGATCGCGCGAAACACCGAGCGCAGCGGGCGCGCCTGCTTCCGCGCCTCGCGTCGCGAGCCAACGCCGGCGACCAGTCCCATGCGGAGCTCGGTGTCGTTGTCGTCGACCCACTCGATGCCGACAAGCGAGACCCACTGATCCGGGAACCGCTCGCACAGCTCGCGCCAGGTCAACGGATCTGACACATGTTCGATCAGCGAGTCGCTCATGGTGAAACCACACTGTGGAGGTTTCTCCGCTGGGGCAAGTTTTGCGCTCATCGGCGAGCTGCGCGAGCCGATCGTGTAGGTGGTCGGCGTTACCGTCCTCGACTCAGCCAACATCAGGCAGGATGGCAGGTCCCATGCGAACGTTTCCCCTGGTCTCGATGGCCAGCCTGTGTCTCGCGAGCTGCACGGTCGCGCCTCGCAGCACCAGCACGAGCGCGGTGACGCCGGCGCCGGAGCCGCTCGCCAGTGCCGTCGTGTCACCGTCGCCATGGCCCGCGAGCACCAGCGTAGCGTCCCCGACGCTTCGCACGCAGACCCGACCCCTGCCGCACGACATGGCGCAGATCCGTGGCCTGCGCGGCATCGCGATCTCGCCCGATGGCGCGCGCGTCGCGTACATCGTGCGATCGCCGACGTTCGATCCCGCGGCGAAGCCGAGCGACGACGATACCAAGGGCGGCTGGAAGGTCGATCAGCAGCTGTTCGTCGTCGATCGCGCGGGCGGCCCGCAACGCCAGCTGACGTTCGGCGACGATCCCGTGACCCAGGTGCGGTTCTCGCCGGACAGCAAGCGGCTCGCGTTCGTTCGCAAGAAGGGCAAGCGGCAGGCGCTCCACGTCCTCGAGCTCGACGGTGGCGAGCCGCGCGTGGTCACGCTCGGCGCATACGAGCTGAAGACCTACGACTGGGCGCCCGACGGCAAGGCGTTCACGTTCACCGCCGAGCGCCCCGGGACCGATGACGGCAAGGCCGAGCAGTGGCGGCGTGGCGGTGCCGACCTGTACGAGGAATTCGAGCAGACGCACCTGTTCGTCGTGCCGGTCGCGGGCGGCGAGCCGCGCCACGTCAACCCCGGCTCCGACACGGTCAACGCCTACGCATGGTCTCCCGATGGCAAGCGCATCGCGCTCGTGCTCTTGAAGACCGCTGATCCGGTCGACGCATTCCAGCGTGTGGTCGTGATGCCGGCCGCCGGCGGCGCGGTGACCGAGCTCGATCGCGGCGATGGCAAGACCCCGTTCCTCGTCACCAAGCTCGCGTGGTCACCTGACAGCAAGCGCCTCGCCTACTCGCTGACCGCGCGTGGCGGCCTCAGCCACATCGACGAGCTGCGCGTGCGCACGGTCGACAGCGACCGCGTCGTCGATGCCGCGGCCCGGCTCGATCTGGAGATCACCGGCTTCGTGTGGTCCGGCGACGGGCGCTCGCTGCTGACGACCGCACTCGCCCGCACCGTCAGCCGGCTGTATCGGTTGCCTGCGGCAGGCGGTGCTGCGAAGGAGATCCCGATCGGCAAGCGCGTGCTGTTCTCGCTCGAGGGCGATCGCGCCGGGCGCTACCTCGTCGCCGCGTCGAGCACGCCGACGATGGCAGCCAATCCGACGGTGATCGACGTCGAGCGAGGCACCGCGCGCCCGATCACCTCGATCAACCCGCAGCTCGCGGCGTGGACGATCGTGCCGAAGCAGCTCGTGAGCTGGAAGAATCGCGAGGGCGTCGCGCTCGATGGCCTGCTGACCGTGACGTCACACGTGACGGCCGGCGCACCGCCTCCGTTGATCGTGCTACCGCACGGCGGGCCCGATGGTGTGACGGTCGAGACGTTCGATGGATGGCCGCAGTTCTTCGCGGCGCGCGGCTACTCGGTGTTCGAGCCCAACTACCGCGGCGGGACCGGCTATGGCCGCGCGTTCTACGAGTCCAATCGCGGCAAGCTCGGCGAGATCGAGCTCGCGGACATCGAGCCCGGGGTCGACGCGCTGATCGCCGCGGGCAAGGCCGACCGCGGGCGCCTGTTCTACGCCGGCTGGTCGTGGGGCGGCTACCTCAGCGCCTACACGCTCGGGCACACCGATCGCTATCGCGCATTCATGGTCGGTGCAGGCGTCTCGGACACCGTCGTCCAGTACGTCACCAGCGACATCAACCACGGCCCGGCCGCCGACTGGGAGTTCAAGGGTCGGCCGTTCAACCAGCCCGACGCGTTCTCGCGCCCGAACCCGGCGCTGTCGTTTGCCAGGGCCAAGGCTCCGACGCTGATCATGCATGGCCGCGAGGATTCGCGCGTGCCGTTCGTCAACGCGCAGGTCCTCTACCGCGCACTCTCCGACCGCAACGTGCCCGTCACGTTCTGGGCCTACCCGCGCGAACCGCACGGCTTCCAGGAGCCCGCGCATGTCCAGCACCTGATGGAGACCTGGGCCGCGTTCTTCGATCAGCAGCTCGCGGCCAAGCCGACTCAGTGAAAGTCACGGCTCGCGACCCCGATCACCGGTCGCGACAGCTCCGGCATCCAGACGCTCTCCGCGATCAGGTGCACGATCCCCTCCTGCACCTGCAGCCGCCCGGTCACCCCGAGCAGCGACGTCGAGCGGATCACGTGGCCGTAGTCGGCGAACACCTGCTTCCACACGACCAGGTTGACGAAGCCAGTCTCGTCCTCGAGCGTCATGAACACCACGCCTGACGCGGTGCCCGGCTGCTGGCGGCAGATCACGATCCCGACGTACTCGATCCGTGCACCATCGCGGCCTCGCGACACCGTGCGCGCGTCCGGCCAGTGCCGAGCGCGCATCTCGCCGCGCAGCGGCGCCAGCGGATGGCCACGTGTCGAGTGATCGCTGGTCCCGTAGTCCCAGAAGATCTCGTCGAGCTTGCTCAGGCCCTCGAACACCACCTGCTCGTCCGCGTTGCCGAGCGTCATTGCATCGTCCTGCCTGACGACCCAGCCCGACACCTGCCACAGCGCATCTCGCCGCTCGTGCACCAGCGCGCCGAGCGCCCCGGCCTCCGCCAGCTGGACGTGCGCGCGCTGCGAGACCCGCGATCGCCGCACGAAGTCCTCCACCGTCGCGAACGCCCGCTCGCGCCGCGCCTCGACGATCCGCTGGCCGTCGGCGAGCTGCATCCCCTTGGTCCACCGCAACCCCATCCGGACCGCGAACCCGAACCCGTCGTCGACCGGCTCCATCGTGCAGTCCCACTCGCTGCACATCACGTCGATCGGCCGGATCTGCAGCCCGTGACGCTGCGCATCGCCCACGATCGTGGCCGGCGAGTAGAACCCCATCGGCTGCGCGTTCAGCAGCGAGCAGGTGAACTCGGCAAGGTAGTGCTTGCGCATCCACGACGTCGCGTACGCGATCAGCGCGAAGCTTGCCGCATGGGAGTTGTGAACGACAAAGTCGTTGGCGAGGAAGTTGTGGTTGCCCTCGATCTCCAGATCGTAGGTCTCCTGTGTCCCCGTTGGCTCGATCGAAACGATCCGATCCCAGTAGATGTCCGACGAAGCGAGACGCGCAAGCTCGGTTGAATCAAGCTGGCTTGCCAACCGGTCGATAACCCAGCGTCGAAAGCCGCGCTTTCCTGCGCTCACACTCTGGATCTCGCGCATTCCAAGCCCGGTCGCTCGGCCGAGCTCTATCCAGCTGTAACCGGTCCGATCGCGATCCCGCCGAATGATCTCAGCCACGTCGGCCGGAATAACGTCCTTCGACATCCGGGCGTTCGATAGCTTCCCCAGTAGACCTGAGCGTTGTCGCTTGTACTCGATCAGCAGGTGGCGACCGACCTTGGCATTGAACACATGCAGGTCCTCTCCCGTGATCGTGAGTACAAAACTATGAGCTCGACGATCGAGATATGGCCGATCGCGTTTGTAACGCCGGGCCACGATGCCTAGCCGCAACAGGAGATGTTGAAGCTGCTGCGCGAGCTCGCCAGATACCGTGTCATACGATGCCTGACGGCCCTGGACGGAGACACAGCCATCGCCGTCCCATAACCGAGCCAGGAGCAGCGCGACGTCGTTTTCTGCCAGCTCGAACACTTCCGTCGGTAACCGCTTGGAGTGGGAATCGCATCCCCAAAGACCCATCCGCCGTGCCCAATCGACGGCACCTGCCACTCGTCCGCGATCCTTTCTCCGAACACGAACACTGAAACACGAGTGATGGCGTTCGACGACGGCTACTGTGTTTGGAAACCGCTCCACCGCTCGCACGAACTCGTCACAGTGCGCTCGGTGAGTCGTGTAGAAGTAGAACGTGTTCGGGTGGCAGAGATTTCCTTCCGAGATCAGTCCCCCGAGCACCACCAGCTCATGACGCTTCCACCGTTCCGTTGTCGGAATGGTCAAGGACCGTGCCGCGGCAACGGCGTCTCCGACACGTAGATGCTTCAGCTTGCGCCAGCCCGTCAGCATCAAGAATGGATGCTCGCCGGTGGCTTCGATCTCGCGACCGAGCGCGGTGCGTACCCGGAACGTCTGCTTGCGACCGCTCGGCTTGACGGCGAGGACATGACGCTTCTCGATTCGAAGCGAATCGTTGCACGTGAGCGTCGTCCGCAACCGAGCGCGGCCGGTGGCGGCATCCTCGATCGTGATCCAGCGGCCGGTCTCCGCATCGATCACGCGCGTCGAACCCACGACGCATTCGGGAAACCCATATTCGCCGAAGCCGCGGATCTGTTCGAACACGCGCTCGCCGAACTCGCGGGCGATCCCTTTCTGCTCCATCCGACCGACCAGCCGTTCGCGATGCTTCTCGATCCGGCCGGAGCGGCGCCACGCGGCCATGTCGCGGCGAAGCTGGTCGGCCTCGCCGGGCGTGTAGTCGGCGGCGACGACCGCGAGCTTCATCACCTGCTCCTGGAACAGCGGGACACCGAGCGTCTTTGCCAGCACGGGCTCGAGACACGGGTGGGGATACTCGACCTGTTCGAGGCCGCGGCGGCGGCGAAGGTACGGGTGGACCATGCCGCCGGAGATCGGCCCGGGGCGCACGAGCGAGACCTCGACGACGAGATCGTAGAACGTGCGCGGGCGCAGGCGCGGCAGCATCGACATCTGCGCGCGGCTCTCGATCTGGAACGTGCCGACGGTGTCGGCGGTGCAGATCATGTCGTAGGTCGCCTGGTCCTCGGCCGGGATGGTCGCCATCGTGAGCTCGATGCCGCGATGAGCGCGCAACAGATCGAAGCCGAGATGGAGCTGGTGGAGCGCGCCGAGCGCCAGCAGGTCGAGCTTGAACAGCGCGAGATCCTCGAGGTCATCCTTGTCCCACTGGATCACGGTGCGGCCGGGCATCGACGCGTTCTCGATTGGCACGATGTCGTGGACCGGCTCGTGCCCGAGCAGGAAGCCGCCCGGATGGATCGAGATGTGGCGCGGGAACTCGAGGATCTCGTCGGCGAGCCGGGTCAGGTGCTCGAACGCGGTCGCGCCGTGATCGAGCAGGCCAGCGCGCGTCAGCGCCTCGGGCTCGACGAGGCCGTACATCGAGAGCTGCTTCGCCGCCCGATCGAGCGCGGTCTCCGGGATGCCGAGCGCCTTGCCGACGTCGCGCACGGCGGAGCGCGGGCGATAGCGCACCACGTTGCAGACCATCGCCGCGTGATCGCGACCGTAGACGTCGTAGACGTGCTGGATGACCTCCTCGCGCCGCTCGTGCTCGATGTCGAGATCGATATCCGGTGGCTCGGCACGTTCGCGCGACAGGAAGCGCTCGAACAGCAGGCCCATGCGCACCGGATCGACGGCGGTGATGCCGAGGCAGTAACAGACCGCCGAGTTGGCGGCCGAGCCGCGGCCCTGGCAGATGATGTCGCGCCGGCCGCAGTACGCGACCAGCTCGTGCATGGTGAGGAAGTAGCCGGGATAGTCGAGCTCCTCGATCAGTGCGAGCTCGGAATCGACCTGCTTGCGGACGTCGGCCGGGATGTCGCCCGCGTAGCGCCGCGCCGCACCCTGATACGTCAGCGTGCGCAGGTAGGCCGCCGAGGTCGAGCCGTCGGGGAGGCGCTCCGACGGATACCGATACCGCAGCTCGTCGAGGCCGAACGTGCAGCGCGCGGCGATCTCTCGCGTGCGCTCGATCAGTGACGGCTCGTCGGCGAACAGCCGGTTGTAGGCATGCGGTGCGCGCAGGTCGTGCTCGTCGTTGCCGCGGATCCGGCGGCCGGCGGTGGTCAGCGTGACGCCGTGACGGATGCAGGTCAGCACGTCCTGCAGCGAGCGCCGCGCGCGCGAGTGATAGAGCACCTCGTTGACCGCGACGAGCGAGAGCCGAGCGGCGGTCGCTCGCGCACGCAGCCGCGCCTCGCGCGCGACATCCTCCGCACGGCGATGGCGCGATACGATCGCGTACAGCCGATCGCCGAACGCGTCGCGCAGATCCGACACCAGCTGCGCGGGTGGCTCCGGATCATCGGCGAGCATGCTGCCATCGCCGCCCCACAGCGCGATCAGGCCGCCCGCGCGCGCGCAGATCTCCGACCACGACACCACGCTCTCGCCCTTGTCGCAGCGGCGGCGTCCCGCGGTGAGCAACCGGGTCAGGTTGGCCCAGCCCGCGCGATCGATCGCGAGCAGCACGAGGTTGGAGAGCGCTGGCGGGTCGTCGATCGCGAGCACGATCTGCCGCGGCTTCGCTCGCTTGGTGCGGCCGCGCCGCCCGGTGGTGGGAATCGCGGGCGGCAGATCATCAGTGTCGACGCCCCAGCCGGGTCCGCGACCCGCGTCATCGTGCTGCGCGAGCGTGACCGGCGATGCGGTCAGCGCGGACCCTGGGGCCGCGATCGAAACCTGCGCGCCGCACAGCAGCTGGATCCCGAGATCACGCGCCTTGACGTGCGCGCGCACCATTCCATAGACGCCGTCGCGGTCGGTGATCGCGACCGAGCCGAGCCCGAGCCGGTGCGCTTCCTCGACCAGCTCCTCGGGATGGCTCGCGCCTTCGAGGAACGAGAAGTTGGATTTGCACCACAATGGCGCGTACACTGTACGAGTGTTCAGCTATCGGTAACGGCTTGTCAATCTGATTACTTACGGATCGGAAACGCCGCAGAAACATGGGCCATGCCACGTTCGAAGCGTGCCCGAGCGATCGCTGATCCAGGTCCATCACCGCGGTGATCGCGGGGTCGATGGCATCCTCCGCCTGATCGAGCTCGCCGGTCACGACGGACCGCTCGAGCGGATGCTGACCGCGATGTGCGACGAGCTCGCGGCGATCACCGGGGTCGACATCGCGAGCGTCTACGTGCGCGAGGACGACCGCCTGATCATGCACGGCAATCACGGGTTCCCGCCCCAGGCGATCGGGACGACCGCACTCGACGTCGGCGACGGCATCACCGGCCTGGTCGCCGAGTGCATGCGTCCGATCTCCGCGGCGCACGCCGCGACCGAGCTCGCCTACCGCCACATCCCCGGACTCGGGGAGGAGAAGTATCCGGTGTTCGTCGGCGTGCCGCTGATCGGCGGTGGCTCCGCGATCGGCGTCCTCGTGCTGCAGCGCAAGGGCGCACCGTTCACCACCGAGGAGGTCACGCTCGCGACCGCGCTGGGCGCGCCGATCACGCTCGCGATCGAGCGCCGTCGCGCCTCGGCGCTGCGCTCTGCCCGGCTCACCGGCGTGTCCCAGGTCGGCGGGGTCGTGCTCGGCCGCACGGCCGTGATCCCGACGACCACCGCGCTCGCGAGTGACGTGGGCGAGCTCGATCTCCGTCGCGCGCTGTCGCGCCTGCGAGATGACCTCGGCCGCGCGATCCATCGGCTCGCGGGGGCCACCGATCCGGCGACCGGCGCCGCCCTCGATCGCTTCGCGCTCACGCTGTGCGATGCCCGGCTGCTCGAGCGCCTCGAGGCCTGCGCCGGCGACACGACCCGCCTGCGCACGATCGCGCGCGACTATGCGCGGGCACCGTATCGCCTCGGCACCGTCGCGGAAGCCGCCGAGCACGTGATGGAGATCGAGGAGCTGTGCGTGCTGCTCGGTGACGTTCGATCACTGAAGGCAGGCGCGGTGTGGATCGCCGATCGGATCGGCGCGTTCATCGCGATCGCCGCCGTCGCGCGTGGCGCCTCCGCCCTGATCGCGAGTGACGTGATCGCAGCTCCCGCGATCGCGATCGCGCGCGCCGCTCGACTCCCGGTCGTCAGTGACGTCGCCGGCTTGTTCGGCTGGGCGCGCGCGGGAGACCTGCTCGCCGTCGACGGTGACACCGGGATGGTGCTCGTGCACCCCGCACCGACCGACATCGAGCGCCTACGCCACGCTCGGTAGCGGTCGCGCACGCTCGACAGCGGGCCGCGGGGCCTGGTATCGCATGAGGATGACGCGTCTCATTCGAAGCTTGATCGTTGCGCTCTCCATGAGCGCGGTCCTCACCGGTTGCGGCAACAAGAAGGGCGAGCAAGAGGCAAAGGCGAAGCAGGAAGCTGCGATCAAGGCCGAGGCTGACGCGAAGGCAGCCCAGCAGAAGGCCGCGGATGACCTCGCGGCGGCGAAGCTGAAGACCGACGAGGCGGCGAAGGCCGTCCGCACCGAGGCCCACGCCGCCATGCTGAAGGAGGTCGAGGCGCACGATCGCAAGATCACCTACCTGCGTGACAAGGCCGCGAAGGCAAAGGGCGCCGCGAAGAAGAACGCGGAAGCCGCCGTCGCCGAGCTCGACAAGCGTCGTGCCGCGGTTGCCGAGTCGCTGACCAAGCTGCAGGGCGCCGCCGACGCCGACCTCGAGGCGAGCAAGACCGCCGCACGCGCCGCCGTCGACAAGCTCGGCGAAGGCGTCACCAACCTCGAAAAGATCGTCGAGAAGAAGTAAGGAGCACTGCCATGGCCAAGTTCGAGCACAACTCCGACCAGTTCGGTTACCTCAACCTCGACGACTTCGACGGCGTGCAGACCGCGCTGTCGAAGCTCGGCTTCGATCCGGGCGCCGCCGACGGCAAGGACGGCCCCAACACCAAGAAGGCCGTCCGCGCGTTCCAGGCCCACGCCGCGATCGACATCGACGGCATCGCCGGCCCGGTCACCAAGCAGTCGCTGGTCGACGAGCTCGGCAAGCGCGCGTCCGGCGGCGGCAAGGCCGAACAAGCCTGATCGAGGTCGGGCTTCGGCGTCCGTCGGTTCTGTCGAACTTCCGTTCGCACGGGATCTTGTAGTCCAGGGGCGCGCATCCGCTGCGCGTGATCGATCCACCCGCGGATCGCGGCCGCACCGCCTCGACGCCGCGTGATCGAGTCGCCGCGTCAGCGTCACCGCCTACGCCCCGCGCTTCAGCACGATGTCGCGGAGCTCGAGGTTCGCGACGTTCAGGTTGGGATAGGCGCGCTCGAATCCGCGCACTTCACGGAGCGATCGTCGTCGGCTACCCCGACGAGGGCGTGTTATGACCGCGTCATGTCGAGCTGGGTGGCCGACGAGCTGGGTACCGAGGCGTTCGAGCTGCTCGCGGCCGGCCTCGGTGGTTCCGCCCTGCAGTCCGTCCTCCTCGAGGTCATTCGCCGCCGCGCCCGCGGACGCACGCCCGCCGACGTGCTGGCCCAATACCAGCGCGACCGCTTCACCTCGCCCGCCACCGTCGGGCTACGGACCTCGCTCGCGATCGATGCCGACCTGCTCGCAGCCGCGCACGCCTTCGAAGCCCTCGAGCTGTCGCCGGTCGCCCCGCTCGGCACCTGCTCCACCGTCGCGCTCACCGACCAGCACCGCGTCCTGTCCGCGCTGCGCGGCACCGAGGTCGTGTCGGATCCCACCAACGTGCTCGCGCTCGAGTGTGCGAAGCGGCTCCGCACCTCCGCGAGCCCCCACCACCTCGCCACCAGCCAGCGCGTGATCCGCGCGCAGCCGGTCCCGAACCAGCCGGGCTTCGCGCAGCACTTCCGGATCTTCGTGCTCGCGAGCGGCGGCATCGAGACCCGCGACCACGGCTTCACCGCCGACACGCTCGCGCTCCAAATCCGCACGCTGCTCGCCGGCCTCGACCTTCTCGAGCAGCACGACTACGCATTCGGTGCCCGCCGCATCGACCTGCTCGCCACACCGGCGCGGGCCGTGCTCGCCGATCGGATCGCCGCAACGTTGCCCGGCAACATCACGCGCAAGCCGCTGGACCACCCGTACTACTCCGGCGGCCTGCGCTACATGCTGTGGGTCACGACACCCGATGGGGACGCGGTCCCGCTCGGCGATGGCGGCACGTTCGACTGGCTCCAGCAGCTGACATCGAACCGGCGCGCGGTGTTCGTGGCGAGCGGGCTCGGTGCCCAGCTGGTCGGGCTCCTGTTCCGCCGCTAGGGATCGGTGACCACGTGCGCGATGCCGAACGTCGTCGGCGGTAACCCGGCACTGACGCGAAACATCCGTCCAGACCCGCGGGATAGCCGGCACGACGTGCCATCACGTTGCCACACCGGGTCGAGGTGCTCGCTCTCGACCGCGTGAGCCGTGTTGGTCGCCGGGCACGCGCCATGAAACGCGTACTGGGTCGCGAATCGTGGCAGCGGCAGGTCACCGCAGCGCGCCGCCACGTCAGGCACGAACACGAGCGAGATCGGCAGCGTGCAGCTCGCATCGAGGTAGTAGGACGTCGAGACCACGGCGTTCGCGCGGCCCCCAGGCAGGCATCCGATCGATCCATCGGGCTGCGTCTGTAGCGAGCACATGGTGTCGAGCCCGGTGTCGAACACGTTGTAACGATCGTGCCACTGACCGCCTTCTGTCGACGTGAAGGCCAGGTTGCGGATCCGAGCATCGGCCCCCTCGAGCCTGGGCTCGAGCTCCATCAAGTCGACCGGCGTGGCGCCAACCCGGTAATAGTCGAGGCCCGGGTTGGCTTGCGTCGCGACGCAGCTGTCACCGCTCGATGTGTACAGCGGCGATGCGGGAGCTTGCGCGCCGATGGCGAATGACCGAGCTGCCTCGCCTGGGCATGCATCGCTGAGCGACTCCACCGCGTAGACCGGCGCCGGGCAATCCTTGCGGCTGGTCGCTAGATGGCTCTCGCACGCGGGATCCGAGGATTCCGACCCGAGCGATGCGGGTCCTCCAAGCGAGCATTGGCGCGTTCTGCGCTCGGATTCGAAGAAGCACTCGACACCCAGCGCCGCGTCATGGCGAACCATCGGCAGCCGCATCCCGTCGCTGCTCACGTAGGACCGCTGCTGGAGTCGGACGCCTGCACCCTCGGGTGCTCCCAGCGTGAGCTGCGCGAGCTGGTCGAGCGACACGCCATCACCGAGCGCGTAGGTGCCGAAGTCAGGTTGGTCCTCCCCGCCGCCGACGCAGCTCCCGCGGGACATCGTCCAGTACCTGGACGCTCGCACCAGCGGCGCACCCACGGTGTGCAGGCGGGTCAGCACACTCGAATCGCAACTCGACTCCTGGTCGAACTCGGTGGCGTAACGAGGCTGCATCGCACAATCGTCTGCGATGCGTGCGCGCACCACGGGCTGGGTGCAACTCGCGTCGGCGTAGGCGATCTGGGCTCCAAGCCCGATCGGCGCACACAGCAACGTCCCCCCCGCGCCCGGCACGATCTGACATGGCTCGCCACGCTCGGCGTCGTACAGCTCCTTGAACACTCGCGCGCCGCCGACGGCCTCGAGCCACGTCAGCTTGAGGCGGGTCCCCGAGACCGCGCCGTAGGTGTCTCTCGGACCCGCAGCATCGACAGGCGTCGAGTCGGCCGAGTCGGGTGATGAGTCGGCCGTCGAGTCGGGCGGGATCACCGGGTCGCCGTGACATGCCACCACCAGAACTACGCCGAGCCGTTTCATTTCGACACCTCTTGCAGTGGCCGTGCCTTCGCCAACGCCTCGATATGACGTGACGCGCCGGCACTTGCTGGCCGTGGAACGTCCCGCGACGGACGTGATCCGGCCCTCGCGCAAAACACACTCCGCTCGACCGTGTGACCGGCGATACTGGTCGGCGTACCCTGATGATGACGCCAGCCGTGACCTTGTTCCCCGTCGTCTGCCTGATCGTTGCCTGCGGCGACCCCGCACCGCCGCCCGCGCCGGATGCCGCGCCGACCGAGCGTGGATTCGAGCTCGCCGATGTCGTCGCCCCGGTGACCGCGGAGGAGCTCGAGCTCGCTGCGGCGAGCTGGGCCGCGCAGGATCTGACGCCGCAAGGCGTGGTGACCGAGGCCAGCGGGACGACGACGTTCGGGGCCGTGACGATGAACTTCCGCGTGCTCTCGCACCTGGTCGCGGGCCAGCGGCACTACTTCGCGGTGCTGGTGCCAGCCGGG
This sequence comes from Kofleriaceae bacterium, assembly GCA_037720695.1. GTDB lineage: Bacteria > Myxococcota_A > Polyangia > Haliangiales > Haliangiaceae > JABFXX01. Next base: position 62,972 of record JBBJLY010000013.1, read on the forward strand.
CTCACCGGGCCAGCGCCGGTGCTGATCTACACGCACGGTGCGTACACCGGCGAGGGCGGATTTCCGTACTTCGCCGTCGAGGACTTGCAGGTCAGGATCCCGGGCCAGCCGATCCGCGGCGAGCTGATCTACGTCGTGCCGTCGTATCGCGGCGAGCGGATCCGGATCGCGAACGTGACGTACACGTCCGAGGGCGCGCCGCAGATCGGGACGACGGACGTGCTCGATGTCGCGACGGCGTTGTCGGTCACGCTCGCCGAGACGCCGCAGGCAGACCCGACGCGGGTCGGCGTGTTTGGCGAGAGCCGCGGCGGGATCGTCGCGCTCGCGCTCGGCGCGCAGGACGACCGGATCGATCTCGTGATCGAGGCGTTCGCGCCGACGGACTTCCGGATCGCGCTCGCGGGGGTCGATGCGGCGACGTTTGCCGGTTCGGTGATGGCCGCGGTCGCCGACCCGGCGAACCCGGCGCACCTGCTGACGCGATCGTTGATCCCGATCGATCAGGTGACGGTCGTCGACGGCGCGCTGCGCATCACGACCGCGGGCTTCGCCGACATGCGGCGTCGGATGTCGGTGACGAGCGCGCTCGATGCGCCACTCGACCTGCCAGCGCTGCAGGTTCATCACGGCACCGCCGACACGACGTCGCTGGTCCAGTACTCGCGCGTGCTGCGCGACGTGATGGCCGCAGCCGGGCGACCGTCGCCGAGCCCCGCGTTCACCTACTTCGAGTACGACGGTGGCGGACACGACCTCGGCACGTTGCCCGGTTCGATCGGCCGGATCGGCGATGCGATCACGCTGCACCTCGCACCGTGAGTCATTCGACAGCGCCTTGCCAGAACCAGCGCCGGCGGTTGCGGTCGTAGTAGACCCACAGGCAGTCGCCGCGCTTGAGCTCCGCGAAGTGGTACTCGCGGTGGGTCGAGCCCGTGGCACTCGACCACCAGCCCCCCGACACGACGTACGGCCCGACGATCCGCACGACCGCGCCGTGCTCGAGCCCCGACAGCAGCCAGCCATCGTCGCGGACCTGGCGGATCTGCGGCGGCAGCGCCTGCGGGCGCGCGAGCAAGCGACGGATCAGCGGCTGGACGAGGCGCGGCTCCGGCTTGGCCGCGACGACGTGGATCAGGCGCTCCCAGCCGAAGCTCGCCTCGGGCAGGTGCCCATCTCGCAGCACCGCGCGGACGACAGCGTCGTCACCGAGCTCGGCACGCACGCGCGCGAGCGCCTCGTCGGCGGCGCGCAGATCGCGGCGTGGCTTGGCCGCGAACAGCGCGAGCTGCTCGCGGGTGGCGGCGATGTCGTCGGCCCACACGCGCGCGGCATTGACCGGCGCGACCGGCGGCATGCTGGTGAGGCGGAGATGGACCAGCCGCAGTAGCGAGCGCGCGTCGAGCGTCGGCGCGGCGGGCTTGATGCACTCGGCACGCAGCTCGATCTTGCCCACCGCATGCTTGAGCGCGAGCTCGATGTGCAGCGCGGTCAGCGCGCGCGCCTTTGCGGCGAGCCGATCGAGCAATCGATCGAGCGGCGCCTTCAACACGAACACGAGGCGCTCGACATCGTCCTCTTCGTCGTCCAGCAGGATGCGCTCGTCGGGAGCCTCGGGTGGCGCGAGCGGCACGAGCGGATCCCAGCGCTCGCCCGCCGCGAGCTGATACAGCCGGTGCGCATCGCGACCGAATCGCTCGAGGATGCCGCCACCGGGCAACCGCACCATCTCACCGAGACGCTCACGCCGAGCCGGGCGAGCGCGTCGCGCAGCTTGGGCTCGACGTCGAGTCGCGCGAGCGGCACCGCGCTCGCCGCCGCACGCTCGTCGGCGTCCCCGCGCAGCACCGTCACCCCGTGGCGGGTGGCGCGCGCGATCGCATAGGTGGCGAACCGCGAGAACCCGACGACGACGGCCCCGCGCATCCCGTACTCGGTGGCCGTGCTGGCGATCGCCGTGCCCCACGCCGTGCCATCGGGCTTGCCGTCATCGAGAAAGATCCGCGCGAGCCCATCGCCATCGAGCCAGAACGTCCCCGGCTCGCCAGGCTCGACACGCGGTGACAGCCGGTGCAATGCGGCGCGCAGCTCGCTGGTCGCGGCCTCGATCCGTTCGGGCGGCACGATCCGCGCGCGCAGCCCGCCGCACAGCGACAGCGCATGCGCGTAGCGCTGGCCGACGAGCACGCCGACCCGGCGCGCCCGCTCGCACGCCCACAGGATCATTCCCTGCGGCCGATCCTCGTCGATCACGACGACCGGATGAGCGCGCCACGAGGGCTCGTCCCGCCACACCAGCTGCAGTGGAAACGCTGGGAGGTCGAGACAGGCAACGGTCACTGCACAACTGTTCAGCTAGTCGCAAAGCCGTGTCAAGACAACTAGTTAATCCGGAGAGATCTCCTATGGTCGCGCGATGCAGGACAAGGTCATCGTGATCACGGGCGCGTCGTCGGGGATCGGCGCGAAGCTCGCGGAGACGGTCGCGGCGCGCGGCGCCCGCGTGGTGCTGGCAGCGCGGCGCGCGGCGCCGCTGGCCGAGCTGGCGCACAGGCTCGGGCCGCAGGCGCTCGCGGTAACCGCCGATGTCACGCGGCGCGCGGACAACGAGCGTCTGCGCGACGAGACGCTCGCGCGGTTTGGCCAGCTCGACGTCTGGATCGCGAACGCCGGTCGCGGCATCTCGCGCTCGGTCGAGCAGCTGACCGATGACGACCTCGACGACATGATCACGATTAACGTGAAGTCGGTGCTGTATGGCATCCAGGCCGTGATGCCCGGGTTCCGCGAGCGCAAGCGCGGCCACCTGATCGCGGTGTCGTCGATGCTCGGCCGGATCCCGCTCGCACCGGTGCGCAGCGCGTACAGCGCGGCAAAGGCCGCGGTCAACTCGCTGATGACGAGCCTGCGCCTCGAGGTCAAGCCCGACTTCCCCGACATCCACATCTCCACCGTGATGCCCGGCGTGGTCGCGACCGAGTTCGGCGCCAACGCCAAGCACGGCGGCCCCGACTCGCGCGCGCTGCCCAACGCGCAGCCGGTCGAGGAAGTCGCGGCCCTGATCGCCGATCTGGTCGAGCGCCCGCAAGCCGAGATCTACACGCGGCCCGAGCTGCGCATGCTCGCGGGTCGCTATTACAGCGCGGAGGACGTCGGCGTGCTCGAGGCGCAACCGCCGTTCGCCATCGGCAGGCGCTAGTGCCAATGCTGATCGGTTAGCGGCAAACATCTGACGTTGCTCCGGAATTCGGCAGCGGCCAGGCCGCGCTGAGGTCGCGCTAGCCCAAGCCCGGATCCGAACCCGCGGACGTTAGCCGTTAGCCGATCGAGATCCGAGGACCGGACCCGTCAGCGGGTTGTCGCCAGTTGGAGCGAGGACTCGGCCTCGGTCTGGCGCTCTCGCCTTGCGGGCCTGCGCGCACCGGACCACGC
>JBBJLY010000355.1:0-6996 GCA_037720695.1 Kofleriaceae bacterium
TTGCCGAGCGCGAGCAGCAGCGCCGCCGCGAACGCCCACCAACCGAAGTCAGCGAGTCGGGCGCCGCGTGCGCGGACATCGCCGACCATCAAGATCGCCGCGGCACCGATCACGATCGCAATAGCAAGCCAGATCCAGCGGGACGCAGACCGGCGAGGCGCCGTGGACACGCGCCTTGGTAGCACGCTTGACGGCAGCGATGTGCGCGGCATAGCGTGTCTGCATGAGCAAGGAGCCGACCGGCGCGAGCATCCTCGTTGTCGACGACGATCCGGAGATCGTCGCGATGCTCACCACACGGTTGTCCCATCGCGGCTACAAGGTCTCGTCGGCCAGCGATGGCCACCGCGCGATCGAGCTCGCAAAGCGCGAGCGGCCCGCGCTGGTGCTGCTCGACGTGATGATGCCGGGCAAGTCGGGCTGGGAAGTCGCGCGCGCGCTCAAGCAGGATCCAATCACGCAGTCGATCAAGATCGTGATGGTCACCGCGATTGGCGAGCAGGTGAACGAGCTGACGTCGCCGCTCTACGGCGCGGACGCGCACATCGACAAGCCGTTCGAGTTCGAACGCCTCGAGAAGGTGATCTCCGGTCTGATCGCGCAGCCTAAAGGCCGCTGAGCAGCTTCTCGGCCTTCTGGTACCAGGGGCTCTTCGAATCGACGAGTCCCTTGATCTGCTTGAGCTTGGTCCGCGCCTCGCTCGGGCTCGCGTCGAGCTCCTTCGCCGCCTGCTCGTAGAGCTCCTTCGCGCGGCCTTCGAGCTGAGTGCGGACGAGCTTCGTGCTGCTGGTCGCGCCGTTCTGCTCGGCGATCCGCACGGCGGCGGCCGCGGACGAGTAGTCCTTGTTGGAGACGAACGTGAGTGCAGCGCGCGGCGCGACCGCCGAGATCTTGGCCTTGATCTCGTCCTTGAACGCGCCGCCCGCACTGTTCTCCATGTTGAGCGCGATCTGCAGCTGCTTGAACGCCGCATCGGCTGACGTCGACGACGCCATGCCGAGGTTGTACGCCTTGCCGAGCTGCTCGTAGACCGCCGCGAGCGACTTCAGATCCTTGGCATCGCCATCGCCGAATGAACCCGCAACCGACCGCAGCGCCGAGGCGGCATCACCGAATCGCTTCGACCGATAGAGCGAGTCGGCCTTGTTGCGAACGTCGGCGGTGTCGGTCGCGGCGACGCGCTTTTCCTTCTTCTCGCGCTTGGGCTCGACCTTGGCCTCGCGCTTGGGCTCGCGCTTGGGCTCGACCCTCGGTTCCTTCTTCGGCTCGATCTTCTTCGGCTCGGCCTTGGGTTCGATCTTCGGCTCGATTTTGATCGCTTCGACCCTGGGCTCGATCTTGGTCGCCTCGACCTTGGGTTCGACCTTGGGTTCGACCTTGGGTTCGATCTTGGTCGCTTCGACCTTCGAGCTCTCGATCTTGGGCTCGATCTTGGTCGCCTCGACCTTCGGCTGGGGGGCCTTCGGCTCGACCTTCGCCAGCTCGGGCTTCGCCTCGCTGATCGGCGCGATCTGCGGCTTGGCATTGGAGCCGGTCCGGGGCTGCCCGGCAGACGACGCAGAGGAGCTGCTGCTCTTGATGATCGCGACCGTCGTGATCGCGGCGAGCAGCGCGAGCCCTGCGCCGCCGAGGATGAGCTTGGTACGGCGGGACAGCTGCGGCGCGACGTACACGGGCGGCGGCATGCTGGGGATGCCGCTGTAAGGTGTTGGCTGCACCAGCGCGGTCGACGTCGGGTCACGACCGGGCATCGAGCTCGCGACCATCATCTGCGCGTGCAGGTCGCTCGGATTTGGATAGAACTGCATCATCGGCTGCGACGGCGCCATCGGCGGTCCCTGGCCGGGGATCGTCGTCGGCATCACGTTCTGCAGCGGCAGGTCGCCGGTGAGCATCGTCGGCGCGTGCACACCGAGCATCGGCGCGCGCGCGCCCGCCATCCCGGAAAGCGGCATCGTGCCAGCGGCAGACGCGGCCGGTGCCTGGAGCGGTGCCAGTCCATGGCCATGGTGCTGATGGACCGGATACCCGTTGGGTCCGTTGGTCACCGGACGCTGCTGCGAGAGCCGCTGCGGGTGCGGGTAGTCGGGCGGCACGGTCGACTGCGTGCGCGGACGCGGGAGCGGCGCCGGTGGCGGTACGGTCTTTGGACGCAGGGTCTGGAGCGGCGGAATCTGCGCAGGCGTCAGGCCCTCATCGCGCAGCGGTTTGCCCGCGACCGTGGACGGCTCGTCCTCGTCGAGATCGACGTCGAACGTCTGCGCGATGCTGCGCGACGCGCCGTTTGGATGATCGAACCGGAACGTCGTGTTGCCGATCTCGATCTGATCGCCGTTCGCGAGCGTGAACGGCTGATCCTCGAGGTTGCCGTTGACCAGCGTGCCGTTGCCCGAGCCGCGGTCCGCGAGCAGCCAGACGCCATCCTCGTGCCGCAGATCGAAGTGCTTTCGCGAGACCGCGATGTCGGTCAGCACGACGTCGTTATCGACCGCGCGACCGATGGTGTAATTTTTTCCGGGAACGACCTCGACCTCCTGGCCGGTATCGTTGCCGTGCGTGATCACCAGCCGGGCAAGGATCGCCTGCGGCGTGATGATCGAGAGCGCGGCGTTTGCGCGCTGATCGTCGATCGTGGGCTCGTCGAGGATGCTGTTCGACGTCGACGTGACGTTCGTGATGTTGTTGCCACGCGGCAGGCCGAGTGCGCGAATCTTCTCCGCGACCTCTCCCTGCTCGACCGTCGTCGAGGCTTCCTCTTCCCAGGACGACTCGATCGTCGTCTTCTCTTCTTCGTCATCGAACGCGGGCGGGACCTTCGGCACCACGTGCGCAGACACGCGTTGTGGCGCCCCAGAGTTAGGTGCCCGGCCCATCCTGCAAATTGTACGGGGCGTGACGCACTGGATCAATGACACGCCTCTGGAGGTGTCCTACCTTTCCCGCCATGCGCATCGCGGTCGTACGTGGCGGAGCCAGCGAGGAAATCGACCTGGTTCCCAGCAAGATCATCGGCATCGGCGTCAATTACCGGGCGCACGCCGTGGAGATGAACAAGGCGCTGCCCGAGGAACCCTTGATGTTTTTGAAGCCGCGGTCGGCGCTGATCGGCCATGACGGGGTGATCGAGCGCCCACTTGGCTACGACCAGGTCCACTACGAGGGCGAGCTCGGGGTCGTGATCGGGACCCGGGCCCAAGGGGTCTCGCGCGCGGAGGCGCTCGACGTCGTGCTCGGCTACACCTGCGTCAACGACGTGACCGTGCGTGATCTGCAGAAGCGCGACGGCCAGTGGTCGCGAGCCAAGGGTTTCGACACGTTCTGTCCGATCGGCCCGCGGATCGTGGCCGGCCTCGATCCCTCGAACCTCCGCATCCAGACCCGGGTCAACGGCGCTCTGCGCCAGGACTCGTCGACGGCAGATCTGATCCACGACGTGCCGGCGCTGATCGCGTTCACGAGCGCGCACATGACGCTCGAGCCAGGTGACGTGATCTCCACCGGGACGCCCTCGGGAGTCGGTAACCTCGCGCCGGGCGACACGGTCGAGATCGAGATCGAGGGCATCGGGATCCTGCGGAACACGGTGATCGCACGCCCGTGAAGGCGGGGATCGTGATCGGGATCGGCGGCAACGTCGGCAGCGAGGACGAGATCCTCGAGCGGTTTCGGCGTGCCCGTGCGGCGCTGGAGGCGCTCGGTCCCGTGCGGTCAGCGCCGCTCTACCGCACCCAGCCGGTCGGCCCCGCGCAGCCGCCGTATCTCAACACCGCGGTCCGGGTCGAGGCGCCGGACATGCAGCCCGGCGAGCTGATCTCGACGCTGCTCGAGCTCGAGCGGATGCTCGGCCGGCTCCGCCCGCATGCGCGGTGGGGACCTCGCGCGATCGACCTCGACGTGCTGGTGTGGGGCGATCGCGTGGTCCGGACGCCGGAGCTCGAGGTCCCGCACCCGCGGCTCGTCGAGCGCCGGTTCGCACTCGAGCCCGTCGTCGCCTTGCTCGGTCCCGACATCGAGATCCCTTCTCACGGACCCGCGGGTGTGTTGCTCGCGCGACTTCACGCGCAGCCGGTCGAGCAGATCGCCGAGACCTGGTAACCGTTACCGCGTGCGCAGCTTCGCGAGGTTGCTGCGGTGCGTGTAGACGAGCAGCGCCGTGGTCGCGATCGCCAGCGCTGCGTACGGCGCGTCCCCGCGATGGACGTGGAGCACTGCGAGCGCCGCGATCCCGGCGAGCGAGCCGAGCGCCGGCACGCGGGTCAGCCGGAACACGATCAGGAACGCGACGACCGCGAGCAGCGCGAGCGCGGGCGCGAGCACGAGGAACGCGCCGAACGCGGTCGCGACGCCCTTGCCACCCTTGCCGCGCAGGAACGGCGAGAAGCAGTGCCCGGCGATCGCCGCGAACGCGGTCAACGCGACGGTCCACGGCCAGCCGCAGAGCTGCAGCGCGGCGGTCACCGCGAGCGCGCCCTTCGCCATGTCGAGCACGAGGACGATCGCGCCAGGCACCGGGCCGAGCACGCGCGCCACGTTGGTCGCCCCGATGTTGCCGCTGCCGTGATCCTGAATCGTCACGCCCAGCCGGCGCGCGAGCAACACGCCGAACGGGATCGCGCCGATCCAGAAGCCGAACGTGACCAGCGCGAGCGACACGAGCATCGCGGACAACTTACCTCGCCGCGGCCGGCTCCACAGTCCACCACCGCCGCACCTGCTCGAGCGTCGAGGTCCGCGGCAAGTTGGCGGGTAGCGTGTCGAGGAAGATCTTGCCGTAGGTCCGGGTCACGATCCGGCCGTCGAGGATCGCGACGATGCCACGATCGTCGCGCCGCCGGATCAGCCGCCCGAAGCCCTGCTTTAACGCGAGCGCCGCGGCTGGCAACTGGAGCTCAGCGAACGGATCGCGACCTGCCTCGGCGACGGCCTTCATGCGCGCCGCGAGTAGCGGATCGGTGTGCGGCGCGAACGGCAGCTTGTCGATCACGACCAGCGACAACGCATCGCCCGGAACGTCGACGCCTTCCCAGAACGAGCCGGTCCCGAGCAGCACCGCGTTCGGGGTCGAGCGAAACCTGTCGACCAGCGTCGCGCGCGGGCCTTCGCCTTGGACGAGGCGAGGGTAGGGCAGCTTGTCGAGCCGCGCGGTCGCCTCGCGCAACGCGCGGTGGCTGGTGAACAACAGGAATGCGCGTCCCTTCGTGATCGCGAGCAACTCGCGCGTGCGATCGGCCGCGGCCGCGGAGAACCCCTCGTGGACCGGAGGTAGATCGCGCGGCACGTAGAGCATTGCCTGGCGTTCGTAGTCGAACGGCGACGGCACGCACAGCTCCTCGGCCTCGCGCTCGCGGATCCCGAGTCGGGTGCGGCTGTAGCTGAAGTCGCCTGCCGCGGCGAGCGTCGCCGACGTGAACACCGTGGTCGGGCCGGACTCGATGATGTGGCGGCGAAACAGATCCGCGACGTCGATCGGCGAGGCCGACAGGTACGTGCCGTCGCGGCGGACCTCGCCCCAATACACGTTGCTGCGCTGGCGCTGCTCGGCGATCGTCGCCAGCGAATCGCGCCACTCGCGTGCGCGCCGGGCGAGCCCAGTCAGCGAGGCGCGCGCGCCAGCTTCGCCCTCGGGCTCGTGGTCCGGAGGCGGCTCGCTCTCGGCCTCGGCGGCGCGGGCCAGCTCCTCGAGTGGTGTCGAGCTTGAACCACGCAGCCTGGCGCTCCGGGTGGTCGAACAGGCCGGGCGGCAGCGGGACGCGCCCGCTCTCGTCGGTGACCAGCGCAGACCGCACTTGCGAGAACAGGCCGAGGCCGGCGCGCTCGACGGCGTGGATGACATCGACGCTGCCGCGCCCGGTCCACAGTGGCATGCCAGCCAGCGCGACGTGCGCGTCGCGCAGCAACTCGGCGAGCTTGTGGGTCGAGATCCGCGAGCCGAAGTGCTCGGTCGCGACATCCTCGAGCTGGTGGGCCTCGTCGAAGATCACCGCGTCGTGCTCCGGCAACACGCGCGCGCCGGGATGTGCAGCCCGCAGCGCGCGATCCGCGAAGTAGAGGTGGTGATTGACCAGCACGAGCTGCGCTTGCTCGGCGAGCCGCCGCGCCTGGGTGATGAAGCAGCGCTCGAAGTACGGACACCGCGGGCCGATCCGGGCATCCGGCGTCGTGGTCACGCTGCTCCACAGCGGCGCATCCTCGGCGAGCCACTCGACCTCTGCGCGATCACCGCTCGTGTAGCCCGACCAGTCAACCAGCGCGCCGAGTGAGACGTCCCGCGTGTCGCGGGTCGAGAGCTCGGCGAGCTTGCGCCGGCACACGTAGTTCGACACGCCTTTCAGCACGACGGCCGAGAACGGGCGGGCGAGGATCGAGCGCAGCAGCGGGATGTCGTGACGTGCGATCTGATCTTGCAGCGCGCGCGTGCCGGTCGACACGATCACCCGCTTGCCCGACTGCAACGCCGGCACGAGGTACGCGAGCGTCTTGCCGGTGCCGGTCCCGGCCTCGACGATCAGCGGGTGCGCGTCGTCGAGCGCGCGGGCGACCGCGCGGGACATCTCGCGTTGCTCGGCACGATCTTCGTAGTACGGGATCGCCCGCTCGAGGCCGCCACCCGGCGCCAGCAGGTCGATCAACGAGACGCCTTCTCGACGTGACCGCTGGTGCCGAAGCGACGCGCGAGCTCTGCAAACACCGCCTCGATCGGGATCCGGCGCGAGGTCAGCCCGACCATCACGTGAAACAGCAGGTCGGCCGTCTCGTGGACGACCTTGGCCTCAGGTCCACTCGCCAGCTCGACCGCGAGCTCGCCGTGCTCCTCGTCGATCTTCGCGAGGATCTTCGGCATCCCGGCGTCGAGCAGCGACCGCGTGTAGCTGGCCTCCGGCGTCGCGGCGTCGCGCCGCGCGGCGAGGATGTACGCGAGCCGGACGAGGATCTGTGCCCCCTCCTGGGCGCCTTCACCAGGCACGCCGTCGTCCGTGCTGCCGTCATCACGCGGGA
>JBBJLY010000356.1:0-6975 GCA_037720695.1 Kofleriaceae bacterium
CGATCGGCTTTTCGATCGGCTTTTCGATCGGCTTTTCGATCGGCTTTTCGATCGGCTTTTCGATCGGTTTCACGATCGGCTTGATCGGCTTTTTGCTGGACGGGTGTCGCTTGATCGGCGCGGCGTCGACCACCGGCAAGGGCTCGGATGCGTCGACCGTGACCACCGGCGTCGCGTCCTCCACGATGGCGATCGCTGCGTCCGCGAGCGGCGTGGGTGCGTCCGCGAGGGTGCCGGTGCTTGCCACGAGTGGCTCGTTCGGCCGCGCAGCCGGCTGGTCGGAGGAGCGGAGCACGGCGAACGCGATTGCCGCCGCGAGCCCGATCCCACCGAGCGCGCCAATCTGGATCCACCGCCGTCGCTTGCCCTGCCACGCCAGCGGATCGGCCGGCGCGGTGGGCATGTAGTGCTGCGCGCGCGGCAACTCGGGCTCGACCAGCGGCACGACCGTGACGGGCGCCTCGAGTGATCGCGTCGATTCAGCCGGCGTGGCCACCATCGCGGGAGCGCTGACGTGGGCGGCGCGCTTCGTCGTGATCCCCGTCGCGTCGGGACGCTGTGGCGACGACGGCTGGGTGACCTGCGGCAGGCGTGATTCGCTCGGCAGCGTGATGCCGAGGGCCGTCGCGGCGGCTTGCGGATCGCGCTCGATCAGGTCGAGTAACTCGCGTGCGACCTTTGCCGTGGCCGGCCGGTGCTCGCGCTTCTTTGCCATCAAGCGGCGCGCGAACGCCTCGAGCAACGGGTCGACCTCGAGGTGCGGGACGCGCTTCGAGATCGCCGGCGGGTCGAGGAGCAGGTTGGCCCGCGCGACCTCCGCACCGGTGCCGTCGAACGGCAGCTTGCCGCACAGCATCTCGTAGACGACGATGCCGAGCGCGAACAGATCGATCCGGTGATCGATCGGGTCGGCGACCGCCTGCTCCGGCGCCATGTAGTGAGGCGTCCCGAGCACGAGACCGTTGGTGGTCAGCCGCCCGGCACCGCTGGGCGACTCGCCGCCCTCGCGCAGGATCGCGATCCCGAAGTCGACGATGCGCGGGACCTCCATGTCGTGGTCGTCGCGCTCGACGATCACGTTCTCGGGCTTGAAGTCGCGATGGATGAGGCCCGCCTCGTGCGCGTGGTACAGGCCCTCGAGCATCTGTCGGGTCAGCGAGCTGACGCGCGGCGCGGGCATCGGGGCTTCGTCGAGCAGCACCGCGAGATCGCTGCCCTCGGCGAAGTCCATCACCATGTAGCTCATGTTGTCGATCTCGCCGACGTCGACGACCCCGATCACGTTCGGGTGGCGCAGCCGGCCGGCGAGCTCGGCCTCGCGCTCGAACCGCTGCGCGACCTTGCGATCCTCGAGCAGGTGGGGGTGGAGCACCTTGACCGCGAACGGGCGGCCGACCTTGACGTGGCGCGCGCGGTAGACCGCGCCCATCGCGCCTTCGCCGAGCAGCTTCTCGATCTGATAGCGGTTGGCCAGCACCTCGCCGATCAACCTGTCGGATGGCCGGCCGGTCGGCTTCTCGGGTGGCTTCTCGGGTCGAGACTCGCTGGTCATGCCGTGGTCGTCATTGTCCGGAGTCTCGGGTCATTCGCGAAGCTGTTTGGCCTTCTTGTCGCGATTGAACAGCCGCTGCCGCCCTCCGCCGCGGTTGTACTGAAGAGCATAGACGACGCCTGCGATGCCCGACAGCGGCAATGCGACCAGCAGGACCGGCATCAGGAGGAACATCGGGATCAGCTTGCTCGCGAGGACGCCGAAGGCCAGCCACAACGCCGTCGCGGGGACCGCCTCACGCAGCGAGCCGGCGTACAGCCAGCCAACCGGGCCGAGCAGCATCGACGCGAGGCCCGACTTCACCCATGACTTCTCGCCCTCCTTGGGCACGCGAGACAGCTCCTGCTTCATGCCGTGAGCGCGCCGGGCGAGCTCGAGTGCGCCGCCGACCTCGTCGGCCGTGTGATCAGCCTGGGCGGATGGCCGCTTGCTGCGGGTGACCATCGCGGCCTGGCGATCGCGCAGGTCGTCACGTTCGGCGGCCTGGGCGGCGCGATGCTCGCGGACCTTGGCCATCGCGGCCGCCTTGCGAGCGGTCTGCTTGTCGGCGTCGGCCTTGACCTCGGCTTCGAGCGCCGCGAGCCGATCCATCACGGCGCGGTCGTCTTCGGACACGGCCTGGACTATGGCATGATCCGGTCGAATGTCGCTGCGGTCGATCGTAGTCGTGCTCGTGCTCGCAGCTTGCGGCAACGGAACCATCCAAACCAGCTCGGATGAGCCGCAGACCGCAAAGGAGAAGCAGGCGCTCGAGGCCAAGCAGAAGGGCAATCTCGACGCGCGCGACAAGAGCTGGGGCACGTGGCGCTACAGCGGCGATCGCGAGAACTGCTTCTACGTCGTGGGCCGGCGCTGCTTCAAGCGCGAGAACGCCGCCTGCCAGGCCGCGAAGTGCAGGTCTCCAATGAAGTGTCAGACCGCCGGCGCGGGCCCGGCGACCGTCGCCTGCAAGTAGCCCTGTCGTCTCTCAGGCCGCCTTCGGCGCGACGACCTTCGGGATCCGGACGCGCGGGCCGATGCGGTACACGAGCCTCTTCACGTTGCGATAGAACTCGCCGTCGATGATCGGCGCCAGCAGCTGGCTGGTGTTGGCCTCGATGATCATCTCGCGGCATGGCCGGTCGAGGATGTTGCGGCCCTTCATCTCCTCGCCACGTGCCATGCGCGGCAGGTTGCGAATGATGCCCCACGGCGACGGGGTGCCGACGAGCGCGTTCATCAGGCCGGGCTGGTCCGCCTTGCCGAAGAACCGCAGCACGTTGCCGAGGTTGATCGACATCGAGGCGACATGCACGCCGGTGAACTCGTCGCCGGGCAGGCGCATCCCGTCGAGCATCACGCGACATGGCGTGGGCTCGAAGATCTCCTTCGCGTAGCTCTTCCACGGGCCGAACGGCAGGCGCGACAGCGGCGACAGCGCGATCGGCGCCGATGCGATGGTGTTGGCGACGACCTTCATGATCGTGCGCGGGTTCGGATCGGGATCGGCGTAGTACTTCGCGTAGAACCGCTGACCGACACCGCCTGCCGCGGAGGCAAAGCCGTAGGTGCGGAACGGGACCTCCTGGCCGTCGACCAGCTGGATGCCGTCGATCACCATCGAGTCGACCTCGGTGTCCTCGACGATGCCGCCGCACTCGACCGAGTTGCGCAGCGAACCGAGGATGCCCTCGGCATCGCCTTCGATGCCGACGTTGTTCGCGACGAAGTCGATCGTGCCGCCCTTGGTGGGGAGCGTCAGCGGCAGTGAGAGCCGGTCACCGATGAACTCCTCCTCCTGGAGGACCTCCATGCCCATGCGGAGCATCCAGTGCAGCGCGCCGTCGCCACCGTCGGCGACCCAGTACCGCGCACGCTTGCGGAGGAAGTCGCGCAGGACGGGCTTGATCGAGGCCACCGATTCGGTCTGGTGCACCTCACCGCAGGACCCGACGATGCGCTGCAGCCGCTCGGCCCGGTCGGGGCGGTTGCGGTTCTTCCGGCTGTTCGGGTTGGTGATGACACCGATTTCCATCGGGCTGCGGCAATTGCAATTGTCGGGCGAGACGCAATGCGTCGTAAGTCGTCAAGATCATGTGACGGGATCGACACAATTGCCGACGAGTGCGTAGCGCCTTACGCGCTGACTGAGTAAACCGCGAGACGGTCCGACCAGGCAGGATCGGGAAATTGCTCGAGCTCCCACGGGGCTCGGGCAGGCCGTGCACCTCGAAGGTCGTTCGCGGATACTCGCTGGGTGCGAGCACTGCTGGGTTTCGTGATCGCCGCGTGTACGACCCCGGTCGCCGCGCCGCCGCCGCGTGCACCCACATCCCCGGTCGCCCCCGCGCAGGCGCGCGATCTCCCGCTGCGAGCTCCCGTCGATCCGATCGCCCCGCTGGCGCCGGCCGATCGCGATCCCGTGTCGTGGCTGGTGCCGGGCCGGATCCAGCTCGAGCCAGGTGGTGCACCGATCGAGGGACCGACCGGGAATCGTCCGCTCGAGGTCGGTGTGATCGACGAGCGCGGTAGGCTCGTTCGCGTCGCGATCCGGCTCGATCACGCGCGATTCTCGGTGTGGACCGAGCAGTCGCATCTGCTCGCCGTGGTCACCCAGCTGCAGCTGGTGCGGCCGGTCCCGGGCGGCGGCGGTGGCCCGAGCGAGATGACCGTGACGCTGCGGCCGGGGGTGAAGGTGCAGCGGCTCGCGCGCAAGACCACGTGGACCCAGGTCCGCTTCATCGGGCCACTCTCGCTCGAGGGCTGGATCCCGGAGGCGTCGCTCGGTCAGCAGTGGCCGCGCGATCAGCTGCGGCGCGGTGGCAGGATGGCGTCCCCGAGGAAGACGCTGATGCTGAGCCCCGGCGCGGTGATCCGGACCGAGCCGAAGTGGACTGGCCGTCAGCTCGCGGTGATGTCGACCGGCTACTTCGTCGAGACCGTCGCCGAGCGCGGCGATGGCTGGTTCGAGGTGATCTACCGCGATGGCGAGCTCGAGGTGCACGGCTTCGTCTCGAAGCGCGATCCGCCGGGGCGCGCGCACCGGTTCACGGATCCAGACGTGCCGCTGCCGAAGATCACCGCGAACGTGAAGCTGCCGAGCGGCACGTGCCTGCACGCGCGTGCCGGTGGCGACCCGGTCGGTTACCTGGTCGGCGATGTCGCGGTCGAGCTCGCCCAGGGCAGCAAGCTTGGGTGGTGGGATGTCGCGATCGATACGCCGTGGGGGCCGATCACGTTCGCGGCGGGTGGCCCCGACGTGCAATCGCTCGCGAGCTGCGCGCCGCCCGGCACCGTGCCACCACCGGTCCCGCCGCGCGGCCTGAGCTCGGGCGTGCCGCCTACCGTCCCGTGAACGTCGGCGTCCGCTTCTCGAGCAGCGCCGCGATGCCTTCGCGCGCATCGTCCATCACGAGCGACGCGGCCTGCACCTTCGCCTCGGCGCGGGCCGCATCGGTCACGGCGAGGCCGAGCCCGCGCCGGATCGCACGCTTGGTCTCGCGCACCGCGAACGGCGCATTGCCCGCGATCGTGCGCGCGAGCTCGAGCGCATGGGGCAACACGTCGGCGGCCGGGAGCGCGCGGTTGAGCAGGCCGATCGCTTCGGCCTTACGACCGTCGACGAGCCGGCCCGTGAACAGTAGCTCGCACGCGCGCGCCGAGCCGACGAGCCGCGGCAGCAGGTAGCTGATCGCCATTCCCGGCGCGAGCCCGAGCTTCACGAAGTTCGCGCCATATCTGGCATCGAGCGCGCCGATCCGAAGATCGCAGACCAGCGCGAGCCCGAATCCGCCGCCGACCGCGTGGCCGTTGAGCGCGCCGATCACGGGGACTTCGAGCTCGAGCAGCGACAGGAACGGCTCGTACATCGCGAACGAGCGATCGGTGGGCGACCGATCGTCGCCCTCGCGCTGCAGCGTGGCCTTGAAGTCGGCGCCGCGCGAGAACGAGTCCCCACTGCCGGTGACCACGACACAGCGTGCCGTGTCGGCGCGGGCGGCCTCGCTCGCCGCGAGAAAGGCATCGAGCAGCTCGGGCGTCATGCTGTTGCGATTGGCGGGCCGATCGAGCCAGCACGCCGACGTCGCCCTGCGTGCGAGTGAACCGCCGGTCCGCTGGTCACGGCGCGCCGAGCTCGTCGAGGAACTGTTGCGCGTCGGCGAACGCCGGGTCCTCGCGCGCCCTCTTCGCCCAGCTCGCCTTTGCGCGATCCGCGCGCGTGCTCGATCTTCGCTTCCACAGCAGCGCCTGGGCGCGTCACCGGCGACGGGTTGTCCATCAGGGTGATCGCGCGCAGCGCTTGGCGCTGCTCGTAGTCCCCGATCCGGTGGCGAGCTGCGCCAGCTCGGCGGCGACCTCGGCATTCTTGCGGTCGACGTCGAACGCCTTCTTCAGCCAGTTCAGCTGGCCGTCATTGTCACCCATCATCAGTGACACGCGGCCCATCCGCTGCTGCAGCACCGCGAGCTCGGGCGTGCGCTTCTTCTGCGCCGAGATCGCGGCGTCGAGGGTGCGCCCCGCGTCCTCGAGGGCGTTCGAGGCGATCAGCACGTCGACGTTCAGCATCAACGCGGCGTGATCCTCGGGCTGGAGCTCGAGCGCGCGCTGCGCCGGCACCTGCGCCGACGCGGCATCCTCCAGGTGATACAGCAGCAGCTCGGCTGCGCGCCGGTAGTTGGTGTACTGCGAGACCGGATCGTCGCCGTGGTCGGCGTCGGCGATCAACACGCCGGCGAGCAGGCGGTATTCACCCGCAGCCTCGTAGACCTCGCGCAGCTTGTTGCGCAGGATCTCGACCCCGGGCTGCTGCTGGTGCACCAGCTCGAGCACGGGCACCGCGTCGCCGGGACGGCCCGCGTTGGTCGAGGCCGTCGCGGCGCGCATCGCCGCATTGACCTGGCCTTCACCATCCGTGACATACGCGAGCCGGGTCGCGGCCGCGCTGACGCCGTCCCAGTGCTCGATCGATTCGTCGAGATCGCACAGCATGTACAGCGGCTCGGCATCTCGCGGATCGCGCTCGATCCAGGTCACGAGGAACGCGCGGCCCCGCTCGAGCTCGCCGTGGGTGGTGAGCAGGTGCGCGAGTCGCAGCGTCGCGCTGCGCTCGGTCGGCAGATCGCCATCGCGCTCGGCCCGCACGCGCAGCCGTTCGAGCCCGTTGACGAGCGTCTCGGTGACGCCTTCCTTGTCGAGCTCGTACGCCTCCGTCAGGTCCGCGACCGCCGAGGCATCGTCGCCGAGCTGCTGCCGGAAGTTGGCGCGCAGCAGCAGGAGTGCCGTGCGCCCTTCGTCCTGCACCGTCGCGAGGGCCTCGCCGATCGCGCGCTGGGCCGCATCGAGCTCGCCTGCTGCGGCGAGCGCCGCGGCGTGGTCGGTGACGAGCTCGGCGACCTGCGGCGCCCGCACGCGCGCCTTGCGCAGCACCTCGGCCGCCTTGAGCG
>JBBJLY010000357.1:0-6966 GCA_037720695.1 Kofleriaceae bacterium
GCGCGTGCAGCGCGTGCAGCGCGTGCAGCGCGTGCAGCGCGTGCAGCGCGTGCAGCGGGTCTCGAAGCGCCTCGCCGGTCGCGTCCACGTGTGCCCGGCCTGTCGGCTCGGCGGCGATCACGAGGCGATTGCGGCGGTGCTCGCGTCGTTTGTCGTGCGCGAACATGCCAGCGAGTCGTCGTCCCCGCGCGTGGACGATGCGGCGGCCGGTGCTGCGCTCGTCGAGATCCAGCGCGCACTTCACGTTTCGCAACCAACGTACCTGGGTGGCAAGACACCCCGTCCGAGTCAACCGACCTCTCTGCCCGTGACGGTTCGTTCGTCACGTGGTCGACGTCCACATCCAGCTCCGGTTGGATGGCTCGGCGACTCGTTGGCACGGTCGCGTATCCAACTCCTGAATGAGGCTGGCACCCGCCAGATGTCGCGGTCGCCGAACAAGATCGGAACCGTGGTGCAGATGCGGGGGCGAACATGTGGATGAGGTGCCGCGCGCACGCGGAAATCGGAAATCGAGTACGACTGAATTAGTGCGCAACTTGCGCAAGGCTGTCCGGTGGCCGGACAAGGTATGACGTAAGCGACTGGAGTCTCGTCGAGCCGGCTGGAGATCCTTCGAGCCGGGCATGGCAGCAATGTCGCGGTCGCCTCGAGTCGGGCGCCGATTGCCACGGCGCGGACTGCTGGCGCTTGCAACCGGTCGCGCGACCGAGCGCGAGCGGTTGGGACGGCGTCCCACGCCCGACCGGAATGCGATGGCGGAAAGGAGCTAGGAGTCTGTAGGTCATAGATGGTTGATTACGGATCGACAGATCGATCCGGTTTTGATCGAATGGGTTAGTGAAGACCTACCGCCCGTACGCTCCCGGTCAGTCGTACCTGTTGCCGCCGTCGCCGAGCGAGTGGTTGCCTGAGGATCACCTAGCGTACTTCGTCCTCGAGCTGGTCGAGGACTTGGACCTGAGCGAGATCGAGCAGGTCATCCAGCGGCGGGATGCTCGTGGTGAGCGTCCGTTTTCGCCACGGATGATGACGGCGGTGCTGCTCTACGGCTACGCCGTCGGGCTGACGTCGTCGAGAAAGCTCGAGAAAGCGACCCACCAAGACGTCGCCTTTCGAGTGATTTCCGGCGGCGAGCATCCGCACTTCACGTCGATCAACGAGTTTCGGGCGACCCACCGCGAAGCCCTTGGAAACCTGTTCCAGCAGCTGCTCGCGGAGTGCATGTCAGCCGGTCTTGTGAAGCTCGGCCACGTGGCCATCGACGGAACCAAAATGAAGGCGAACGCGAGCAAGCACAAAGCGATGAGCTTTGACCGGATGGAGAAGGAGGATGTTCGGCTGACGGCGGAGATCCAATCCTACTTCGACCAAGCCGAAGCGGAGGATGCCGCGGAAGACAAGCTGTACGGAGTCGGCGAGCAGCAGCACGACCTACCCGCAGAGCTTCGTCGTCGTGAAGATCGACGAGCGAAGATCCGCGAAGTCCGCGAAGCGCTCAAGAAAGAGACCGCGAAGAAACGTGCCGCGGAGCTGCAGCGGCTCGCCGACGAGCTCCGCACCAAGGCAGAAGATCCGACCACTTCGCCCCGGAAGCAGAGCACCTTCATGACCGTTGCGGCGCAGCACGATCAACAAGCCGCAGAGCTCGACCGCGACGACGATGACGACCTGCCACCACCCACCGCCGACGACGATTTGCCGCGTAACACGCCGGCGAAGACACCCGATGGCACGCCCAAACCCAAGGCGCAGCGCAACTTCACGGATCCGGACAGCAGAATCATGGTGCGCGACGGCGGCTTCGTGCAGGCCTACAACGGTCAGATTGCCGTCGACGAACACCATCAGATCATCGTTGCCGCCGCGCTCAGCAATCAGGGCCCGGACCAAGAGTATTTCGAGCCGATGCTTCGACGCGTCGTCGAGAACTGTGGCGCGGTGCCAGAACGCACGACAGCCGACTCCGGATATTTTTCTGCGAGCAACGTCGCTGCAGCCGAAGCGATGGGAACCGAACCCTTCATCGCCGTCGGCGGCCATCTTCGCAACGGCCGGCCCGACGAGGAGTCTGTCCACGTCCAATGGAAAACTCCCGCCCGACAGGCGATGAGGGCGGTCCTGGAAACACCTCGCGGACACGCTGCCTACGCTCGACGAAAAGCCACCGTCGAGCCCGTCTTCGGTCAGATCAAAGCCTGCCAAGGAATCCGCCAGATGTCCTTCCGGGGAATCTGGAAGAATCGATGCGAGTGGCTGCTCATCTGCGCCACTCACAACCTGCTCAAGCTCTGGCGAGCGACCAAAGCACAGCGGCTCCGGCTCGCGGCAGCGACCTGAAGCGCCAGTCCCACGTGGGACTGCACGCCGGGAAAACGCCGCACCTCAGCAACGGGCCTAACGACCTACAGACTCCTAGTCCTCGAGCGCGATCTCGCCGAGCACCAGCTCGTCGACCGGATCGTGCTCGTAGGTGTGAAGCGCGTGGTCGCGCAGCAGCGAGGTGCAGAACGCGACACAGTCGCCGCTGCGCCCCCGCCGGCGGACCGCGGCGAGGTCGACGCAGAAGTGGACCGGGCGGTGGCACATCTCGCAGTGCCGCACGGCCGGGTCGTCGGTGCTGACCAGCGACTCCCAGGTGCGCGGGCACTGGTTCGCGAACCGTGGGTCGCACTTCTCGATCGCGGCGCGGGTGATGATCGCGCGCCACTGCAGCGGTAGCTGTTCGGCCAGGATGCGCAGCCGCACCTCGAGCACCGGATTGGGGTGGTCGCCGGCCTGGAGCACGAGGCGCAGGAATTCGGACTTGGCCGCGAGGCCCTTCTCCTCGAGCCAGTCGGCGAACACCATCCGCATGTCGAGGTCGCTCGGGTTGTCGCGGACGTGGAGCAGGAAGCGCTGCTCGATCGGCGTGTCGACGTCATTCGGCGTGATGTGGTTCTCCCACTCGTCGTTCGCGTACGGGCGCGTGACGGCGTCCTCGAAGCTCTCGGGGAACTGCACGGGGAGGTGATCGAAGATCAGGATGCTGCGGCCGATCGCGATCGCCGCTTGCCGGCGCACGCGGGTGGTGCCGCGCAGTCGCTGACCGTCGGCGTAGGTGCCGTGCTGGCTGTCGAGAACTTCGATCACGAGGCTGTCGCCGTCGGCGGTGATCAGCGCGTGGTGCTGCGCGACGCTCGGGTCGTCGAGCACGATGCCGCTCTCGGGATCGCGGCCGATCGACACCGCGGGGTCACTGGCGATCTCGCGACGGGGCGGCGCATTGCCGTACCGCTCGTAGATCGACAGCCGCACGCCGGCGAGCCTAACGCAGATGGGTTCAGGCTTCGAGCCGGCGGATGCGCAGGAGCCCGATCGCGAGCCAGAACGCGCCGATTAGGAAACACCCGAGAGTCGCCATCGCGGCGGACTCCTCCGTGCGACCGAGCAGGTCGGAGATCACGCGGACGTGATGGGTGACGGAGAGCTCGCGCAACGAAGCGGGCAGGGCACCGACCGGCAGATCGATGAACAGCATGTAGCAGATCGTGAGGGCCATCCCGTGCTTCGGCACGAGCGTCGCGATCGCCGCTGCCACCATCGACAGCGCGAGTGCGCCGACCGCCATCCCGCCGAAGCTGGCGGCCGACGGCATCACGCGGGCCCCGACTTCGATCGCGAGGAACCAGCTGGTCAGCACCAGCAGGACGATCACCGGTACCAGCGCGGCGAGCTTGCCGAGCAACACCGCCGAGCGCGGGATCGGGCGCGACCACAGATACGTGGTGGTGCGGTCCTCGATCTCCTCGCCGATCGAGGAGGCGACGAACAGCGCCGGCAGCACCGCGAGGATCAGGGTCTCGAAGTTGGTGACGTCGAAGATGGTCGACGCGACCTTCGCGTGGTGCTCGTGAAGCAGCGCCGCGAATGCGATCGGCAGCGCGGCGACGATGCCGCCGACCCACAGTGCGCGGCCGCGGATCAACCGGCGCAGCGTGACGCTGGCGATCAGGCGCGTCGCGGCGAGCCCGCTGATCATCGGCGCTCTCCGGTCAGGTACTCGAACAGCGCGCCGAGGTTGTTGTCGGGCGAGTCGAGCGACGTCACGGTGACGCCGTGCGCGAGCACCGCGGCGGCGAGTTGGTCGTAGCAGCGGTCCGGATCGCGGGTCTCGATCAGGACACCGGTGCGCTCGAAGTTGATCCGCGTGACGTGCTCCTCGGCGGCGAGCGTGGTCGCCAGCACGCGCGGGCGGTCACACTCGATCCGGATCCGGTGGGCGTGGCGATCGATCAGCCGCCGGATCTCGCGGACGTTGCCCTCGGCGAGCACCTGGCCGCGGTAGATCACCGCGATCTCCTGGGTCAGTGCCTCGATCTCGTACAGCACGTGCGAGGACACGACGATCGTCTTGCCCGCGGCGGCGAGCTTGCGGATCTGTTCGACGATGTCGATCCGCGCGATCGGGTCGACACCGGTCAGTGGCTCGTCGAGCAAGAGGAAGTCCGGGTCGTGGGCGATCGCGGTCGCGAGCTTGGTGCGTTGCCGCATGCCCTTCGAGAATCCCTTGACCCGACGGTTCATCGCGCCGGTCATCCCCATCGCAGCGAGCGCTTGCTCGGCGGCGGCTCGCGATCGCGCGCCCGGCACGCCGGCCAGCTGGGCCATCGCGGTCACCAGCTCGAGCGCGGTCAGCTCGTCCCACGTCTTCTCGTGCTCCGGTGCGTAGCCGATCCGCCGCCGCACGTCGGGCTCGCGGAACGGCACCTGGCCGAACACCGTGATCGTGCCTCGCGAGGGCCGGATCAGACCCGCCATCAGCTTGATCAGGGTCGACTTGCCGGCCCCATTTGGCCCGAGCAGGCCGACGATCCCGCCGCGCAGGTGCCATGTGATGTCGGAGATCCCGAGTACCTGCCCGTACCACTTGCTACAGCGATCGACGTCGACGACGTGACTCACGACGCACCGCCGACACCGGCGCGCTGCGCGCGACGCACCTGATAGAACACGAGCACGATCGCGAGCCCGGCATGCGCCGCCAGCGACGCGACCGCGGCCGCGACCGGGATCTGGGCATCGCGACTGCGGAACTTGAGGTCGAACAGCGCATAGTTGATCGTCTGCACCGCGCGCGGCAGATCGAGCGCGGCGATCGAGCCCGACGACACCTTGCCGAGCTCGTACACCATCGCGCCGAACACCAGGTAGTAGGTCGCCCACAGCGCGAGCGCGTGGCGGCGGTTCGGCATCAGCGCCGAGAACCCGAGCGGGACAGCGGCGTACGCGAGGGTCGCCGTGCCACCGACCACGATCGCCTTCAACAGGATCGGCAGCAGGTCGACGAGCTGATCGACGTCGTCGGCGACGCCGAGGCGCAGGCCCGCGATCACGAGCGGTCCGCCGATCAGGATGATGCCGACCAGCGCACATCCCGACCAGCTTCCCGAGCACGTAGTGATGGGGCCGGACGCTGCGCGCGAAGTAGAACGAACGCGCCACTCTGACATCGCTCGCGACCACGGTTGCGCCGATCGTCAAGCTGACCACGAAGGCCGCGCGGCAGAACCAGATGATCGATTCTGGCAGCGCGGTATCGATCAGCTGCATCACGAAGCCCTGCGCGCGGCCGAGGCTCGACTTGCGATCGCTCGCGAACAGCATCATGCCGCCGGCGATCGCGGTGGTGATCACCGCGAGCCCGAGCGGGGCCTTGAACCGCCACCAGTACTTCCAGGCGCTCGCGATCTGCTCGCGGGCGATCACGCGCCACCGCGTCTTCGGATCGCGCCGCGTGCCGAGGTACCGCTTGTACCCGAGGTCGTGGATCGTGCCGGCGGGTGCGGGTGGTTCGTCGCTCACGGCGCGTCTCCGATCACGCGCAGGAACGCCGCCTCGACGGTCTCGCGTCGCACACCGATGCCGCGGACCTGGACGCTGGCATCGCGCGCGCTCGCGAACACGAGCTGGGTGGTCGCGGCCTCGGGCAGATCGATCTCGAGCGTCACGGGCGAGGTGACCTTGCAGGTCGCGCCGGCGCCGGTCAGCGCCTCGGCGAGCCCTGCCGCGTCTGCCTTGACCTCGACGACAAGCTCGCGATCGTCGCCGCGCGCGCCGCGCAGCTCGTCGATCGAGCCGACGAACCGGACCCGCCCGTGATGCATGATCACGGCGTGATCGCACACGCGCTCGACATCGGGCAGCAGGTGCGTCGACAGCACGATCGCGCAGTTTCGTCGCGTCGGGAGATCGGCGATCAACTCCAGCATGTCGTCGCGCGAGCGCGGGTCGAGGCCGTTGGTCGGCTCGTCGAGGAACAGGATCTCGGGATCGTGGACCAGCGCCTGGGCAAGCTTCACGCGTTGCTTCATGCCGGTCGAGTAGCCCTCGATCGGCTGGTAGCGCTTCTCCTCGAGCCCGGCATAGTAGAGCGCCGCGTGCGCGCGTTGCATCGCCTCGCTGCGCGGCAGCCCGGAGAGCTCGCCGGCATAGGTGCACAGCTCGACCGCGCTCATGCCGGCGAGGAACGACTCCTGCTCCGGCATGTAGCCCACGCGATCGCGGATCTCGGTGCCGTGCGTCGCTGCGGCGAGCCCGAGCACGCGCGCGTCGCCCTCGTACGGGATCAGGCCGAGCAGGCACTTGAGGAGCGTCGACTTGCCGGCACCGTTGGGGCCAAGCAGCCCGATGATCTTGCCGTCGATCGTCGCATCGAGATCCGCGAGCGCGGTGACCGAGCCGTACCGCTTGGTCAGCTTCGCGAGCTGGATCAGGGTCATCGTCCGGACTTCATCGGCCGAGCGTCTGGACCGTGACCGGGATGACGCCGGCGTCGATCATGTCGAGCCGCTCCGCCGCGGCCTCAGAAACATCGATGATGCGCTCGCGCTTCTTGCCGTACGGACCCCGGTCGTTGATCCGCACCACCACCGAGCGGCCAGTTCTCGTGTTGGTCACGCGCACGCGGGTTTGCATCGGCAACGT
>JBBJLY010000137.1:0-21433 GCA_037720695.1 Kofleriaceae bacterium
CGTGAGGTTGTCGGTGTCGGCCGGCAGGTTCGAGTACGTCCACGTCGCATCGGCGGCATCGACGTAGGCCTGCGCGGTCAGATCGATCGTGGCGCCAGCGCTGATCGCCACGCCGAGCTTGTGGAGCGAGGACACCAGCTGGAAGTTGCCGTCGCGCACCTCGATCAGGATGTCGGTCGCCGGGCCGCAGCCATACAGCGTCACCGGCCCGCCGGGCGAACCGGAGCCCGAGCCCGACCCGCCGCCGTTCGTGATGTCGTACGAGCCGCAGTTCGTGTACAGCGTGTACAGGAACGCGCGGCCGTCGAGCGGGATGCTGAGGCTGACGTCGACCCCCGGTGCGCCGTCGCGGCTGCTGCGCTCGAGCTTCAGCTGATCGCCCGGCTTGACGCCCGCGAACGTGCGCAACGTGTGGTTCTCCAGTAACTCCTGGCGTAGCGAGATGAACGGATCGAGCGCGGTCACGAAGCCACCGGGCTCCATGATCGCCGACGCGACGCCATCGGTGCCGGTCACCGTGGCGGACACCAGTGTCGAGTCGGCGTTCTGAAAGTAGACCTTCACGCCAGCCCGGGGCGCGAAGCTCTCGATCACCGTCAGGCTGACGAGGCCATCGGTCGCGGCGTCGGATGCGTCGTCTTGTGGGGGCGCGTCGGGCAGCTTCCCGACCGGGTCGTCACCGCAGGAGGCACATAGGATCAGCAAGCCTAGACATACACGCATGGTCGCGCATCATAGTCGCGCCGGGCCCCGGCCGGTACAGTGCCGGCGTGCGAACGCGAACTCTCGGCGCCGCGACGGTCAGCGCGGTCGGCTGCGGCGACCTGTCACTTGTGGTCGCGGCGGCGCGCAACCTCGACCTCACGGCGCTGACCCGTGCGCTCCATCACGCGGTGGCCGTCGGGATCTCGCTGGTCGAGGTCGCCGCCGAGGAAGGCGCGGAGCGGATCGCCGGGGACGCCATCCGCGCGCTACGGATGCGTGACCGGGTCGTGGTCGCGACCCACCTCCCCCGATTTGCCCACCGGCTCGGCATCGCCCGCCGCGAGATCCTCACCGAGCAGCTCCCGCTCGGCCACGTCCAGGAGCGGATCGAGGCGACGCTCCGGAACACCCGGCTCGACGCGTTGCCGCTCGCGATCCTCCCGCTCCGCGCGAGCTGGCGGGAGTCGACGGCGTGGCCCGAGCTGGCCGGTGCCTGCATGCGTCTGGTCCGCGAGGGCAAGGTGATGCAGTGGGCCCACCTGCTCGACGACGAACCCGCTACAGCACCGGATACGTCCGGTGTTGCGGCCGAGCCGTTCGTCGCCACGGCGGGCACGTTCAACCTGTGCCAGCGCGACCGGGTCGTCACCCTCGCCCGCCGTCCGCTCGCCGGCGGCGCGTTTGCCGGCACCCTCGCACCCGGGACGACGCTGGCGCTGCGCGACGATCGCCTCGCGATCGATCCCGCGACGCTCGAGAGCTTCGCGATCGCTGCGGCCCACCTCGCGCCGCTGGTCCGCAACGAGCCGCCCGCCGCCCGGTCCTGCGATGCCGCACGCACCGTGCTGGCCCGCGGCCGTCGCCCCGCCGATGTCGAGGCCACCACGCTCGCCGACCTCGCGCTGCGCTGGGTGATCGATGCCGGCGCGATCGCGCTGCCGCGCCTGCACCGGGTCGCCGACGTCGATGCCGCGGTGGCGGCCGCCTCCGCGCGCCCGCTCTCGCCGGCCACCCACTCCCGGATCGACGGCGTGTTTCCCCAGCTCGACACCTGAACGGATCATCAGTACAGTCTCCGCGTGAAGTCGCGCGAGGTCGCCAACCCACCCAACCGGTTCGCGAGTGTCGTCGTCGCGTACGAGGACGGCGAGGGTCCGCCGCCGGCGCAGGTCACGATCCTCGAGGATCACTCGCGCACGCTGCTGAGCGAGAACGACTCGCCCGATCTCGGCTTCCGCTGGAGCGCCAATCCGTATCGCGGCTGCCTGCATGCGTGCGCCTATTGCCTCGATGGCGCCACCCCGATCTTGCTAGCGGACGGCCGGACACGCGTGCTCGCTGATCTTGTGGTGGGTGACGCGATCTACGGAACCACGTTCGATGGCAAGTATCGCCGCTACACGCCAACCAAGGTGCTGGCGCACTGGCAGACCCTGAAGCTGGCCTACAAGGTCCTGCTCGCCGACGGGACGGAGCTTGTCGCGAGCGGCGATCATCGGTTCCTCACCTCACGCGGTTGGAAGCACGTCCAGCCCGCCGAGAGGCCCGCACAGCGGCCTCACCTCACCACGAACAA
Source organism: Kofleriaceae bacterium (assembly GCA_037720695.1). Classification (GTDB taxonomy): domain Bacteria; phylum Myxococcota_A; class Polyangia; order Haliangiales; family Haliangiaceae; genus JABFXX01. Next base: position 2,282 of record JBBJLY010000137.1, read on the forward strand.
CTCCTTGCTCGGGGTCGGCCGGTTCGCTGCGCCGCCGAACGAGTCGGTGACCTATCGCCGGGGCTATCTCGCCGGGATGATCCGCGGCGACGGCACGCTGAAGCGATACGACTACTCGGGGCGGCGGCGCGGCTCCGACGTACTTCATCAGTTCCGGCTTGCCCTCGCCGACCCCGAGGGCCTGGCACGGTCGCGCCGCTATCTCGCCGAGCTCGGCGTCGAGACCGAGTCCTTCGAATTTGCACCGGCCCGGCCCCGCTACCGCGCGATGCAGGCGCTCCGGACCCGCAGTCGGGCTTCGTTCCATCGCATCGAACAGCTCGTCGAGCTGCCCGTCGTTCCCTGCGCGGACTGGCACAAGGGCTTCCTCGCCGGGATGTTCGACGCGGAGGGTTCCCGCAGCCAGCACGTGCTGCGGATCTCGAACGGGGATCCGGTCCTCATCGAGCGCATCATGGCGGCGCTGGGCAGCCTCGGGTTCGACGGTGTGGTCGAGCGGATCGAGCGCATGCCAACGCCGATGTTCACGGTGCGCATCCGCGGCGGGCTGGCGGAGCACCTGCGGTTCCTGCACACCGCGGGACCGGCGATCTCGCGCAAGTGGTCGCTCGACGGAATCGCAATCAAGTCATCGGTGGACCTGCGCGTCGTGTCGGTCGAGCCGCTCGGACTGCGCCGACTGTTCGACATCACGACCGGGAGCGGCGACTTCGTCGCCAACGGCGTGATCAGTCACAACTGCTACGCACGCCCGACGCACGAGTATCTCGATCTCGGCGCCGGCACGGACTTCGACACCAAGATCGTCGTCAAGCGCGAGGCACCTGCCCTGCTCCGCGCCGCGTTCGACAAGCCGAGCTGGAAGGGCGAGCTCGTGATGTTCTCGGGCGTCACCGATTGCTACCAGGCGGTCGAGAAGGAGCTCGAGCTGACGCGGCGCTGCCTCGAGGTCTGCCTCGAGTACAGGAACCCGGTCAACGTGATCTCGAAGAGCGCGCTGGTCGAGCGCGACATCGATCTGTTCCTCGAGCTCGCGAAGCACGCGCGATTTCACCTGAGCGTCAGCCTCGCGTTTGGCGATGCGGAGCTCGCGCGAGCGCTGGAACCGTGGGCGCCTTCGCCGGAGCGCCGCCTCAAGGTGATCGAGACCCTGGCCAAGGCAGGCGTCCCGGTTGGCATCATGATGGCGCCGATCATCCCGGGCGTGAATGACAACCAGCTCGTGAAGTTGCTCGAGCGCGCGGTCAACGCCGGCGCGACGTGGGCGGGGTGGACACTGCTGCGCCTGCCCGGCGCGGTCAAGCAGGTGTTCGAAGATCGCGTGCGGGTCGCGTTGCCGCTCGCCGCGGACAACATCCTGCATCGCATCCGCGAGACCCGCGGCGGCAAGAAGCTCTATGACTCGACGTTCCACGTCCGCGGTCGCGGTCAGGGTCCATACGCGGACATGATCGCGACCATGTTCTCGACCACCACCAGGCGGCTCGGGATCAACCTTCGCGCGGAGAATCACGATGAGGACGGCGAGCCGACGACGTTCCGTCGTCCGCCCCGGGCCACTCCGCAGCTATCGTTGTTCTGAGACCTTTTCGTATCCGCTCCGCGTCGTGTTTTTCCGCCACGGCTGCAATGCGGGTCGCGCCATTGTCGGCCGCGACCCCAGCTTGCGATACTCGAGTGCGATCGAGGAGTGGTGATGAACGACGTGGGGGAGGTACTCGAGCTTGAACAGCGGCTTGTCCTCCTCGCGGATGTCACCCGTGCGTTCGTGGAGCACGGTCGCGACTTCGATCGATTGATCGGGGTGGTCGCGAAGCGGATCGCGGAGGCGCTCGGGGATAGCTGCTCGCTGTTCATGCTCGAGCCCACCACCCGCGAGCTGGTGCCGGTCGCGCTGCACGATCCGGATCTGGTGACGATGGGGTTCGCGCGCGAGGCGATGATGGAGCCGATCTTGCTGGACCGGCAACCTGTGGCGCGCGGGGTGATCGAGAGCGGCGAGCCGTTTCTCGGCGTGGATCTCCGCGCCGATGATCTGAAGCCACCGCTCACCACACCGCGCTATTACGACCTGTTGGTCCGGATGGAGCTCCGGGGCATGTTGATGCTGCCTTTGCGCGGGCGCGATCGCGTGATCGGGATGCTGATCCTGGTCCGGCACGGCGCGGACCGACCTCGCTACAGCGACCGCGACACCATGCTCGCAGGAGCGCTCGCAGATCATGCCGCGCTGATGATCCAGAACGCACGCGCCTACGCCGCCGAGCAGCGAGCGCTACGCGACGCCGAAGCCGCGAGGGTCGCGCTCGATGCCGCGTCGCGGGAGGCGCGCGCGTTCTTCGAGCTGACCGCGGTGCCGATGTTCGCGTTCGACCTCGAGACCCACTCGATCCTCGAGGCAAACCATGCCGCCGTCGAGCTCTACGGCTACTCGGCCGACGAGATGCGCCAGCTGCGCATCGATGATCTCCGGCTTCCCGTCAAGCAGGCGGAGCTCGCTGCACGGCTGCAGGCCGCCGGCGATGCGCCGTTCACCTCGCGGGGCCAACATCGCCGCAAGGACGGCACGGTGCTCGAGGTCGAGGGCACGAGTCACGTCAGCTCGATCGGCGGTCGGCCGGCGCGCTTCGTGATCATCATCGACGTCACCGCGCGCACGTGCGCCGAGCACGCGCGCCGACGCGCGGAGGCCCGCTTCGATCGGCTGTTCGACTCCGGGCTTCTCGGGGTCGTACTCGTCGATCCGCGTGGCCACGTCCGCGAGATCAACGAGACTGCCCTCGAGTTGATCGGCTACTCGCGAGAGGAGCTGAGCTCCGTCGTGTGGTCCAGCATGGTCGCACCGGAGTGGTCCGAACAGCAGCGGATCTCGATCCAGAACCTGCGGACGTTCGGGATCGATCGCGCTCGCCACATCGAATACATGCACGCCGACGGCCGTCGCGTACCGGTGGTCACCGGTGCCGCGGTGTTGCCCGACGAGGACCTGGCGCTGCGCGTGATCATCGACCTCGAGGGCCAGCGCTGGGCACGCGGCGCGCTCGAGCACCTGCGCGAGGTGCTGGCCTCCGAAGCGAAGTTCCGTGCCTTCGTCGAGACCGCACCGGACGGCACGGTGATCATCGATCACGAAGGCAAGATCGCGCTCGTCAATTTGCGCGCCGAGCAGCTGTTCGGCTATCCGCGGGAAGAGCTGGTCGGCGAGCCGATCGAGATGCTCGTCCCCGAGCACCTGCGCGAGGGACACGTGCACCACGTTGCGGGCTATGTCGGCGATCCCTATCACCGTCAGCTCGGAGTCCGGCAGGAGCTGCGCGGTCGTCGCAAGGACGGCACCGAGTTTCCGATCGAGGTCAGCTTGAACCCCCTGCACACCGATCAGGGGCTGTTCGTGACCGCCTCGGTCCGGGACGTCTCCGACCGCAGGCGGATCGAAACGGCGCTGCGCGATGCCAATGACGAGCTCGAAGCATTCTCGTACTCCGTCGCGCACGATCTGCGCGCACCGCTACGCGCGATCAATGGCTTCTCCGAGATGCTGCTCGAGAGCCAACAGACCCTCGACGAAGACGGACGCGACTGGCTCCAGGAGATCGTCGAGAACGTTGCCAGGATGCGTGCGCTGATCGAGGCGTTGCTCGGGCTCGCTCGGGTCGCGCGTGCCCCGCTGCATCGCACGCCAACCGACCTCGCCGCGATCGCGCGCGAGATTATCGCGGAGCTCGCGCGCCTCGAGCCCGAACGTGCGCACGACGTCCGAATCCCGGACATCCTGATGCTCGACGTCGATCCGACCCTGGTCAGGGTCCTGCTCCACAACCTGCTCGGCAACGCGTGGAAGTTCACCGCGCGACGTTCTCGCGCCGAGATCGAGCTCGGAGAACGGCTCGCGAACGGGATGCGGGTGCTGTACGTCCGAGACAACGGGGCGGGCTTCGAGCCCGCACGGGCGCAGCGTCTGTTCACACCGTTCCAGCGCATGCACACGGCGTCGGAGTTCCCCGGCACTGGCGTCGGCCTCAGCACGGTGCAGCGGATCGTCCACCGCCACGGCGGCCGGATCTGGACCGAGGCAGCGGTGGATCAGGGCGCCACCATCTTCTTCACGCTCCCCACGGCACCGCACACGGAGGAGGCGTGAGCGGGCCATTGCGTGTCCTGCTCGTCGAGGATTCGCCGAGTGACGCGAAGCTCGTGATCGCCGAGCTGCGGAAGCTCGACCGGGAGATCGAGTACGAGCGGGTCGAGGAGGCGCCCGCGATGCAGGCGGCCCTCGCGCGAAGCGCCTGGAGCTTGATCCTGTCCGACTGGTCGTTGCCCCGGTTCTCCGGGATCGAGGCGCTGCGTGTCGTCAAGGCCAGTGGGCTCGACCTCCCGTTCATCATCGTGTCGGGCACCGTCGGGGAGGAGACGGCCGTCGCGGCGATCCGCGAGGGCGCGGAAGACTACGTCCTCAAGGACAAGCTCGGGCGCTTGCGCGCCGCGGTCGATCGCAGCCTGCGCGAGCACGAGGAGCGGACCGCCCGCCGCCACGCCGAGGCACGCATGCATGAACAGGAGGCGCGGTTTCGCGCGCTGCTCGAGAACAGCTGGGACGTGATCACGCTCAAGAACGCTGCCCACGAGCTCGTCTACGTGAGTCCGGCGATCGAGCGGGTCCTCGGCTTCGCGCCACACGAGGTCACGAATCGGTCGTGTCTCGGGTTCGTCCATCCCGAGGATCGGGAGGCGGTGGAAGCGCACCACGACACGCTGCTAGCAACACCCGGCCGCAGCGTGAATATCGAGTTTCGCGCGCTGCATCGCAACGGCGCGCTGCGCTGGCTGTCGGCCACCGAGACCAACCTGCTCGCCGATCCGGCGGTCGCGGGCGTCGTCGGCAACCTGCATGACATCACGGAACGCAGGCGCGCCGAGGACGCGCTGCGCGAGAGCGAGGCGCGCTACCGGATGATCATCGAGACGACCAATGAGGGCGTGTGGGTGCTCGACGAGCATCACGCCACGACGTTCGTCAGCGGCCGGATGGCGGCGATTCTTGGCTACACACCTGACGAGCTCGTCGGCCGGTCGGTGTTCGAGCTGGTGGATCCTTCACTTCGGACCGCCACGATCGCGCACCTCGACAAGCGGCGCACCGGCAAGTCCGGGTATACCGAGTCGACGCTGGTTCGCAAGGATGGCGGTCGCCGCCTCGTGATCATCGAGTCGACGCGGATCGACCACGCCGAAGGCGGCGGCACGCTCGGGATGGTGACTGACGTGACCGACCGACGCGTCGCGGAGGCCGCGCTGCGTGCTGCGGAGACCCGGTTCAAGCGACTCGCGGACTCCGGCTTGGTCGCGATCTGCCATGCAGACGCGAGCGGTGTCGTGCTCGATGCGAACGAGACACTCGCCACCATGCTCGGATACGCCAGTCGCCAGGCCTTCCTGTCCGCGAACGTCGCCTGGCGTGCGTTGACGCCACCGGAATGGGCCGAGCGCGACCGCACCTCGGAGCTGTTGCTGCGGCGCGACGGCGTGATGGCGCCGTACGAGAAGGAGCTGCTTCGGATCGACGGAACGCGCGTCCCGATCTTGATCGGTGGCGCGACGCTCGACGATTCGGCGATGGTGGTGTTCATCATCGACCTCACCGCCCAGAAGCGAGCCGAGGCCGCGCTGCAGCAAAGCGAGCAGCAGCTCCGACAGGCTCAGAAGATGGAGGCGGTGGGCCGGCTCGCAGGTGGCGTCGCCCACGACTTCAACAACGTGCTGTCTGTGATCCTCAGCTATGCCGACATGATGCTCGACGAGCTCGCGCCCGGTGCGCCGTTTCACGACGAGATTGTGGAGGTCCGCACTGCCGGACTGCGCGCCGCCGGCCTGACACGCCAGCTGCTGATGTTCAGCCGGCAGCAGGTCGTCGCCCCCGAGGTGCTGAACCTCGACTCGGTGATCGCGAAGCTCGAGCGGATGCTTCACCGGCTGATCGGTGAGGACATCGTGCTCGAGTTCCGGCCCCGCCGCGTCACGTCCCCCAACAGGATCCGGATCGATCCCGGTCAGCTCGAGCAGGTGATCATGAATCTCGCGGTCAACGCCCGCGATGCGATGCCGCAGGGCGGGAAGCTGCTGATCGAGACCGAGGACACCGAGCTCGACGCCGAGTTTGCCGCGGCGCATCTCGGCGTGCCGCAGGGTCGCTACGTCCGCCTCGCCGTGACGGACACCGGGAGCGGGATGGACGAGGCCACGCTGTCGAGAATCTTCGAGCCGTTCTTCACGACCAAGGAGCTCGGCAAGGGCACCGGGCTCGGCCTTGCCACCGTGTTCGGATCGCGCAGTCCGCCGGTGGCTCGGTGTGGGCCTACAGCGAGCCTGGCCTCGGGACCACGTTCAAGGTCTACTTTCCGGCCGTGAGCGACGCCGAGACCTCGCGCGCGCCGCCCGTGATCGGGGACCTCCGCGGTACGGAGACCATCCTGCTGGTCGAAGACGAGGTCTCGGTGCGCTCGGTCGCGGCCGATATCTTGCGGCGCTTCGGCTACACCGTGCTGACGTCGTCGAACGTCGAGCATGCCGAGCTGATCGCACGCTCGCATCCGGGTCAGATCGATCTGCTCCTGACCGATGTCGTCATGCCGGGTCTCGGCGGCCCCGCGCTCGCGGCAAAGATCTCGGTGTTGCGGCCGCAGATCGCAGTCCTGTTCATGTCGGGCTACACCGACGACAGCATCGTGCGGCACGGCGTGATCGACGCGCAGCTGGCGTTCTTGCAGAAGCCGTTCACGCCGGAGACGCTCGGCCACACCGTCCGCTCGACGCTCGACACACGACCCTGATCACCAGCGCGGTGGCTCTCAGCTCGGTCGGGGTTTCAGCTCGCCAGGATCCAGGCCAGCCCGACGATCGCGATGCCGGCGATCGCCGCTGCGATCACGAACGGCCACGGGCTCGGGGGCTCGATGATCGCGACCGCGCGAACGCTCGGCTCGTCGTTGCGCGGCGAGGCGAGGCGCGTGCCCGGCGGATCCGAAGGTGGACCGTGCATGTGACGCTCGGCGGGATCGCGAAACACCAGCACGACATTACCAAGCTCGACCCGCGCGCCGTCGTGCAGCTCGCGCCCATCGCGATCCAGCGGCTCGCCGTCGACGCGCGTCCCGTTCTTGGAATCGAGATCGCGGATCGTGACCCCGTCCCAGCCGCGCTGGATCTCCGCGTGCTCGCGCGACAGATCCTCGTCGAGGATCAACCATTCGGCCTCGTCTCCGCGGCCGATAACGACCTTCGCGGGTGGCACCGGCAGCTCGCGCCGCGAACCGGCGCCGGGTCCACGCTCGATCTCGAAGGCGGGTGCCGCGTTGGCTCCGAGCAGGCTCCGCACCAGCTCGCGTGCCAGGCTCTCGGTGCGTTGCGGCGGCGAGGCCGTGGTCGCGGACGCTAGCGTGACCCGGATCGTGTAGCCCGCGAGCTCGAGCGTGATGCCGTCACCGAGCGCGCCCCCCTCGCCCGGCTTGCGCGCGGTGCCCTCGACCACGATCTCTGCGATCACGACCCACACGCCGTCCGCGATCCGGACGTGCGCCGGCTGCGCGATCCGCGCAGGCAACCGGACGCGCGCGTCGGATCCGCTGCCGATCAGGATCGGATCGTCATCCGCGAGGTCGAGCGGCGGCAGCGCCGCATTCCCTGACTCGCTGATCTCGAACCGCAGCACGTCATCGACCCGTCGCGACGGCGTCGGACTTGTACTGGTAGTACTTGTCGAGAACCATCTTGAGGTACTGCCGCGTGTACTTGAACGGCGGCACCGTGTAGCCGTACTTCGCGAGCGAGCCGAGGCCCGCGTGATAGCCCGCGATCGTGAGCACGAGGTCGCCGTCGAGCCGGTTCGCGAGCCACCGCAGCAACCGGGTCCCGGTCATGATGTTGGTACGCGGATCGAAGATGTCCCCAGTGGCTCCCATGTCGACCTCGACCGCGGGGTGGACCTGCATGAGTCCCTTGCAATCCATCGCCGACACCACGCGGGTGTCGTAGTCGCTCTCGACCTTGATGACCGCGCGGATCAACGGCACCGGGATCCGGTACAGCTGTGCGGCCTCCTGGATGTACGCGTCGTAGCGGTGAAAGCGCTCGGGCGAGCTGTCGGAGGAGGAGATCTTGTCGCAGCGCTCGCACGACCCGCGCTTCGCGCTCGCCTTCGAACCCTTGTCGGGCTCCCCGATCAGGACCTTCTTCCACTTGCCCTCGCCCCGAGGCCTCACGTTCGTGAAGTGCACGACGCCATCGCGGTCGGTCCACGAGTAGACGTCGGCTTCGCTGTTGCGCGGAATCGCGAGAGCCGCGACGAGCATCGAAAGCACCAACACGCGCACGAGCCAAAGCGTAGCGCGCAACTCTCGAAGGTCGCAAATCCTGTATGGTCCCTTCACACATGTCCGACGCGCTCGAGTGCGATTACCTGGTCATCGGCTCCGGAATCGCGGGTTTGAACTTCGCGCTCCTCGCCGCGGAGCATGGGCGCGTCGTCGTCATCACGAAGAAGCAACCCGCGGACACCAACACCAACTGGGCCCAGGGCGGCGTCGCGGCGGTGCTCGCCAACGATGACAGCTTCGAGCGCCACGTCGAGGACACGCTGGTCGCGGGCGATGGCCTGTGCGATCGCTCGGTTGTCGAGCTGTGCGTGCAAGACGGTCCGGCGCAGGTCCAGCGGCTGCTGGATCTAGGCGTGCGACTCGCGCGCGACACTGGCGGCGAGCTCGACCTCGGGCGCGAAGGTGCGCACTCACGCCATCGCGTGGTGCACTGGGAGGATGTCACGGGCCGCGAGATCCAGCGCGCGTTGATCGAGGCGACCGCGAAGCACGCCAACATCACGCTGCTCGACGAGCACATCGCGGTGGATCTCCTGTCGATGGCGAAGTACGGCGGCGATCCGGCGTGCTTCGGCGCGTACGTGCTGGACCGCCGGACCGGTGAGGTCAAGACGATCGTCGCGCGCGCCACCATCCTCGCCTCGGGCGGGACCGGGAAGGTCTACGTGTACACCTCGAACCCCGACGTCGCGACCGGGGATGGTGTCGCGATGGCGTATCGACTCGGCGCCGCGGTCTGCGACCTCGAGTTCGTCCAGTTCCATCCGACGGTGCTCTACCACCCGCACGCGCGGAACTTCTTGCTGTCGGAGGCCATGCGCGGCGAAGGCGGCGTGCTGCGGCTGGCGAGCGGCGAGACGTTCATGGAGAACTATCACGCGATGAAGTCGCTGGCGTCGCGCGATATCGTCGCCCGCGCGATCGACAACGAGCTCAAGAAGTCGGGCGCCGATGCGGTGTTCCTCGACATGACGCACCTCGAGCCTGCGTTCGTGCGCGGCCGGTTCCCCAACATCCACGAGCGCTGCCTGTCGCTCGGCATCGACATCACGAAGCAGCCGATCCCCGTCGTTCCGGCGGCGCACTACATGTGTGGCGGCATCAAGACCGACGATACCGGTGCCACCACGATCGCCGGCCTCTACGCGATCGGCGAGTGCGCGTTCACGGGGCTGCACGGCGCCAATCGGCTGGCGTCGAACTCGCTGCTCGAGGGCATGGTGTATTCGTCGCGCGCCGCGACCGCCGTCAAGGATGCGCCACGCATCCGCCCGTCCCAGGTCGCGACGTGGTCGGCCGGCGACGCCACGGACTCCAACGACGCGATCGTCGTCGCGCTCAACTGGGAAGAGATCCGCAGGTTCATGTGGTCGTACGTCGGGATCGTGCGCTCCGACAAGCGCATCGAGCGCGCGCGGCGACGGATCGAGATCTTGCGCGACGAGATCCGCGAGTACTACCTGGACTTCAAGGTCACGAGCGACCTGGTGGAGCTGCGCAACCTCGCACTGGTCGCGCACCTCATCATCGAGAGCGCCCGCCGCCGCAAGGAATCACGCGGCCTCCACTTCACGATCGACTATCCCGACAAGCTGGCGGAAGCCCGGCACTCCGAGCTCCAGCTGACCAACGGGCCACCGACGTAGCTCGCCACAGCGTTGATGATCCCCAGCATTCGGCAGCTGTGGATTCACACCACGCGGAGTCAACGTTCGTTCACTACGCCACCGCGGCGCGACCGCTTCGTGCGCACTTGCGGCCAAGTTGTCTCCTCCGGACACCTGGCATCTCGGTCGCAATACGTCTCCCCATACTCCTCGCTGCCGGATCTTGACGGACGGCCACGCAGCGCTGGGGGGGCCACCGAGGCGATTTTGCTTCGGTGGCTTTGCTTTTTCGGCTTTCCACCGGCCCCGGTCGGTGCGGAGCGCTACTGTTGCGAGCCATGGTCCGGTTGTTCGTCGCGGGTGTCATCACCGCTCTCTGGCTCGCCGCTTGTGGTGGCCCCCGCGGGCCTTCGTCGCCCGCCGCTATTGGGGTTCGCGCTTACCTCGCCGCCCTGAAGAGTAACGATCCCCGCGATGCCTACTCGCTGCTGTCGGACGCCACGCGCAAGCGGATGAGCTACGACGAGTTCGCGCTGCAATGGAAGCAGAGCGAGAAGGAGCGCCAGTGGCAGGTCAAGATGCTCGAGGACAGCCTCAAGGGGAACCCGGACGTCGGCGAGCGCGCAGTGATCAGCTTCTCCGATGGCAAGCTCGTGCAGCTCGAGCGCGAGGGCCGGACCTGGCGGCTGGAGTCCGAATTGGTCAGCCGGTCGCGCGCGAAGCGCCCGCGCGACGCGATCCGCCTGTTCGCTGATGCGATCGGCGCGCGGGACGTCGGCGGCGTGCTCGGCGTGCTCACCCAGCGCCGCCGCGAGGGCCTGACCAAGCAGATCGAGGGCTTCGTCGCCGGCATCGGCAAGCGCGTCAACGACAAGATCGACGAGTTCGGCGAGGACCGTGCCGAGCTCCGGTGGGACGAGAATGGGATCCGCTATCGCATCGTGCTTCGCAAGGAAGAAGACGAGTGGCGCGTCGACGACATCTATATCCGCCCGGCCCCCAAGGATGACGAGACCAAGAGCGACGAGATCCTCGACGAAGACGACGCGCCGTAGGTATCGTCGGGCATGTCCCGTGATGACGAGGTCCAGACCGAGGTCGCGCTCGGCACGGTCGACGAGCGTCTGATCAAGCCTGCGGTCGAGCCTCCGGTCGAGCAAGAGCGCGTCTCGAGCCAGGACCTGATCGGCCGCTACCGGATCTCGCGGCTGATCGGCAAGGGCGGGATGGGTGAAGTGCTGACCGCGCGCGACGACCAGGTCGGGCGCGATGTCGCGATCAAGCGCATGCGCGCCGCCAGCCCGACCGAGCGCGCGATCCAGCGGTTCCTGCGCGAGGCCTCGATCCAGGGTCGGCTCGAACATCCGGCGATCTGCCCGGTCCACGAGATCGGCCGCGACGCCGACGGCCAGCCATTCTTCGCGATGAAGAAGCTCACGGGCACGACGCTCGCGAAGATCCTGACCGACGAGCAGGCGACCGTGTCGCTGCAGCGCGTGCTGCGCGCGTTCGCCGACGTCTGTCTGGCGGTCGAGCTCGCCCACGTGCGCGGCATCGTTCACCGCGATCTCAAGCCCGACAACATCATGCTCGGCGACTACGGCGAGGTCTACGTCCTCGACTGGGGCGTCGCGAAGGTGATCGGCGATGATGATGGCGAGTTCGCCGACGTCGGCAGCAACTCGAGCTCGAGCGGCGAGTTCGAGACCGCGGTCGGCACCGCGATCGGCACGCCTGGATACATGGCGCCCGAGCAGGTCCGCGGCAAGCAGGACATCGACGGCCGCGCGGACATCTACACGCTCGGCTGCCTGCTGTTCGAGATCCTCGCCGGCGAGGCGCTCCACCCGCGCGGCGCCGAAGGGCTGGCGAGCGCACTGGCCGGGATCGATGCCCGGCCGTCGGTGCGCTCCCCCGGACGAACCATCCCACCGGAGCTCGACGCGATCTGCGTCGCGGCGACCACGGTCGATCGAGCCCACCGGATCCAGACCGCGCGCGAGCTCGGCGACCGGGTGCAGCGGTTCCTCGATGGCGACCGCGATCTCGCGCTTCGCAAGAGCCTCGCGCAGGACCACTTCAAGCGCGCGTGCGAGGCGTTCGCCGCCGGTGACTCGGAGGATCTCCGGCGCGTAGCGATGCGCGAGTCGGCTTCCGCGCTGGCGCTCGATCCCGCCCTGGCCGGCGCGGCCGAGCTGGTGGGCCGGCTGATGATCCAGCCACCGCAAGCCACGCCACGCGAGGTCGAGGCCCTGATCGAGGTCGAGGATCTCCAGGCCGCCCGCGTCAACGCCGGCGCCGGGATCTGGGCGGTGCTCGCGGGTATCGCCTACCTCCCGCTGCTGTGGTGGATCGCGCCGGGCTTCTTCCCCTATCTAGGCATCCTGTCCGCCGTGCTGATCGTGATGGGGGCGATCAGCGTCTACAACTACCGCGCGCTCACGCCGCGCACCGGTCTGATCGTGATCGGCAACGCCGTGCTGTGCCTGCTGGTGTCGCGCATGTTCTCGCCGATCCTGATCGCGCCGGGGTTCGCTTCGATCCTCGCGATGGCGATGGTGTTCACGCCGCGATTCTCGTGGATGCAGTCCGGGTTCACCGTCGCGCTCGCGATGATCTTCGCCGTGCTGACACCGTTCGCGCTCGAGCGGCTCGGCCTGCTGTCGCGCACGATCTCGGTGTCGAATGACGGCGTGCTGCTGGCCGCCCCCGCGGTCGCGGGTAACGAGGGCGCCGTGCTCGCGGTCGGGGTGCTGTACATGGTGCTGCTGATCGCAGGTGCATGTGCGATGGCGGAGACCCTGCGCCGGCGTAACCGTGAGGCCCAGCGTCAGCTTCACATCCAGGCGTGGCAGCTGCGTCAGCTGGTCCCGCGCTGACAGGCCAACCCGTACCCGGCGCCTACCCGGCCGCACCCACTCGCTGCACCCGAGAGGCCGATTCTACGAACGTGACCGTAGATCCGGGCGTCAAGAAACGCATCCTGTTCGTCGACGACGACCCTGCCATACTCAACGCGCTCAAGAACTTGATGCGCAAGGATCGGGATCGCTGGGACATCTTGCTCGCGGATAGCGGCGAGCAAGCGCTGATCGAGATCCGCACCCAGCACGTCGATGTCGTGGTCTCGGATATGCGGATGCCCTACATGGATGGGGCGGCGCTGCTGAACCAGATCAAGCACGAGTCGCCGACGACCGCCCGCATCATGCTGTCGGGCTCCGCGGATCCCGATGCGATCGCACGCGCACTTCCTGCGCTTCACCAGCTGCTGGCCAAGCCCTGTGATCGCGCGAAGCTTCGCACCTCGATCGAGCGCAGCCTCGAGGCGACCTCGGGAACCTGGCCGACGATCGGGAACCTGGATCGGCTGCCCTCGCCCGCCGCGACGATCGCCGCGCTCGGGCGCGTGCTCGATGCGCCGACCGGCACGCTCGTCGATGCGATCGCGATCATCCGCACCGATCCGGGCCTCGCCGCGAAGGTGCTCCAGCTCGCCTGTTCGGAGTTCTTCGCATCCACGGGCCCGGATCTCTCGATCGAGAACGCCGTGACCACGCTGGGGCTCGAGCGGCTACGCGAGCTTCGCGCGACCGCGTCGATCTTCGAGTTGATCGGGTCCGAGGCCGCGGCGCCGTGGCTCGCAGGACTCCAGCGCCGATCGGTGCTCGGGGCCAAGCTCGCCTACACGATGTTCCCGAGCGATCCGGTGGTGGCCGATCAGGTCTACACCGCCGCGCTGTTACGCAATGTCGGTCGGATGGTGCTCGCGATGGACGATGCCGAGTACCGTGACGACATCCAATCCGATCCGACGGATGTCGAGCTGCTCGAGCTGGAGCGCAAGCGGTTCGAAGGCGTCACCCACGCCGAGCTCGGCGCGTGGCTACTCGGGCTGTGGGGCCTGCCGCCGGCGATCACCGATCTCGTGCGGTTCCATCACCGTCCCGAGCTCGCGCCTCCGGAATTGCGCGCACTCGCGAGCGCGATCCATCGCTGCAGCTTGTAGCTACCGACGGCGGCGACGCAGCAGCAGCGCGAGCATCCCGATCGCGAGCATCGCGGTCTGCGGCCGGAGCGGACCCGCCTCGCAGCAACCACCGTCGTCATCCTTGTCGCCGGGCAGCTTGCACTCGGTGTCGTCTGCGGCCTGCGCCGGAAACGGCGTGCCGACGATGCCCTTCAATTCGACTTCATCGAGATCCCATCCCGGGCCGCCCGCCGCCTGATCGGTGCCGATGCGGTACCGCAGCTGGAACGACTTGCCGGCGAGCGAGGTGCCGAGGTCGAGGGTGACCTTCGTGAACTCCGGGTAGCCCTCGTTCGCGCCGGTGAACGCCATCCGAAGCGCGAGCGGGTTGCCCGAGACGTCCGTCAGCTCGCCGGTGTAGCCGGGGTCGGCGTAGGTCGAGATGTCCATCCAGTCGCCGCCGGCGACCGAGACCTCGACAACACCGCCGTCGAAGTTCATCCCGCCGCCAGACTCGAACGAGTAGCGATGCTGGAACGCAAGCACCTGTCGCGCGCCCGACTTGCCGGTCAGCACCGGCGACACGAGGGCGGAGTCCGTGAGCGTCCCGACATCGGTTCCATGCCAGTGGCCATTGAGCGCGGTCGTCCGGCTCTGCGCCCACACGTTCGGGCCCGTGCTGGCCGGGACCCACAGCGTCGACACCGCGTCAAATCGATCCATCGTCGACTGTTCGGCGCGGTCGTCGACGTTCATCCGCAGCGGGATCGTGATCGGCACCGAGTCGAAGCAGATGCCAGGGGAGGACACGATGATCGAGAGCTCGGCGGCGACCGGCTGGTCCGACGAGTTATCGAGCTGGATCTCGAACGAGAGATCCTGCGACTGGTAGGCGGCGAGGCTCGGGATCATGACCGGTTCGCCGATCACCGTGATCCCCGGCGTCGTCGACTCCAGCGACACCTGCACGTTGGCCACCGCCGTGGCGGCCGGGTTCGCGATGGGGAACGAGATCCGCGCGGTCTCGCCACCGTCGAGGATCCCGGCGTCGTCGCACGATCGCGACGAGTCGGCGATCAGCGGCGCGCCGGGGGTCGCGCGTCCCTTGACCTCGGTGCTCTCGACGACCCCGACGAAGTCCGCGCTCTCGCGACCTGGCGAGATCGCGCAGCTGCCGAGCCCGCGATCGGCAAACCCGCGCGCCAGCAGGTCGTGATCGGCGGGACTCGCGGCGTGGGCCGCGGCGAGGATCGCATCGCGTGCCTCGGTGAACGTCGCGTCAACCGGCGTCATCAGCAGGCCTGCGACGACATACTCAGCCATCCGCTGGCGCGCCTCGACGAACGGCCCGGCCTGCAGCAGCGCGGCGTAGCCTTGCCACAGCGCCGCGGCCCAGACCTCGCCCGCGTTATGGACCTCCGAGTTGTTGCCCGCGCCGAGGAACGGATGCGAGGTCGGCAGCGGCTCGCCCTCGGAGACGTGCCGGAACGACAGCGAATTGATCGCGGCATTGATGCTGTACGGGGCACGGCGGATCCCGAAGTACGCCGCGTCGGCCGTGAAGCTCTGCGTGGTGTAGATCGAGAACGGATACGCGCCGGCGTAGTTGTCGCCGTCGCGCGCCATCAACATGAGCGCGAGAAAATCGCCCCAGCCCTCGCTGATCGCCGCGCACATGCGGGTGTCGCACTGGCTCAGGCGATGGTGAACGTAGTGACCGAACTCGTGCGCGATCAGCGTCGAGTCAAGCCCGCCATCGAGCTCGACCCCGGCGAGCCGGTGCATGGTCGCGGTCACGGCGCCTGCGAGGTCGGCCTTGATCTGCGCGCCCTCCGCCTGCGTCACCGACAGCGACGCGATCGTGATGGTCTCGGGCACCATCGCGTCGCCGCCCATGCCGGGAGGCGTGTCCCCGGGCGCGTTGTTCGCGAGCAGCATCCCGGCGCCGCCGGCGTTCTGCACGTTCAGCGCCTTCAGCTTGAACGAGCACGTCCCTCGATCGACCAGCACGATCTTGCCGGTCTGTGGTGCGGTCAGCGTCGTGCAGGCATCGATTGGTGACGCGAGCGCCACGCTCGCGACGAGATCGAAGCTCTTGGGCCCGAACGCCGCGGAGCCGGTCGGCGGCATGCGATTGGATGGCGCGAGTCGGAGCGTCCGATCGTCCTTGCCGGTCCACAGGAACACCTGCATGCGCGGCGGCATGCCGTCGGACGGGGTCGCCATGTTCGCGTTGTTGCGCGAGCCGCCGTTCGCGTTGTCCTGCGCCTCGGCGAGGATCGCATCGCCCTCGACCCCGCCGCGGCCGTAGTTGACCGCTTGCGCGTTACCCGCAGCCTCGGTGAAGCCCGCGTCGTACCAGAAGTCGTGCAGCCAGTTGATGCCGTAGAACAGAGACACGACGGACGCCTTCTGCTGGTTGACCGACACCATCGGCTCGGCGGCGGTGTTGTACGAGTACGCGAACACGCCGGGCGACGTGACGTTGGCGCGGAAGTCACCCGGGCTGAAACCCGAGGGCTGCTCGACGTCGGTGTACGCATCGACGTTGTTGCCGCTAGTCTCGGTCGCGCCGGCGACGAGCCACGGATCGACCGGGTCATTCAGGCCCTCGACCCGCACGGTCGACGGCGCGATGTACCCCGGGAACGTGCCGTTCGGCACGCCGGTCGGATGCGGCGTGACGTCGGCGATCGGGCCGTCTTTCGGATGCTTCTCGCCCGTGGTCTCGGCGAACACGCGGTAGTCGAACGCGTCGACGACGATGCTGCGATGAGCGAGCACGCTGCCGTCGGCCGCGAGCAGGGTCCGGAACGCGTCCTCTGAACCGGCCTTGCTCGCGTAGGTCTCGACGACCCAGCCGGCGACGAGGCCCGCGTCCTGCTGGTGCCAGATCTTGCGCGCGCGCGCGAGGGACACGTGCACCTGCGCGCTCGCGCCGGCGTGCAATCCAGTCTGCGCGGTCGTCCGCAAGCCCGCGCGATCGAACGGCGCACCGTACGCGTGCTCGAGCGCGCGCGCGATCGCACCGGCCTCGTCGTCCACGAACGTGGCGGCGCTGCGCGGTGCGTCGGTACCAACCAGCGTGCCGCTCGCGGTCACCAGCTCCCCCGAGGCGCGCATCAACATGCGGAGCTCGCCACCCTCGACGGGCAGACCGTCGATCACGGGCTGGAGCCGCGCGATCGTGCCGCCGCGCGTGCGGACCTCACCGACAGGTTCGAGCACCGGGACCGCGGTCGCCGGCACGCCCCACGCCGAGGCGAGCCGCTCGACATGCAGCTTCGCCGACGCCGTCGGGGTGGCCGCGCGCGCGATCGCGCCCGCTCGCACCTGCATCAGCCGCGGTCGCCCGCGATCATCGACCGAGAGAGGCGTCGCGCCGAGCGCCATCGCGCGCATCGCCGGGGTCTCGGTCACGAGGGACGTCGGGTCGGGCGAGCCTTGCGGGTCGGCGCACGCGACGACGAGGACGAACGGGACAACACGTCGAAGCATCATGCGACGAGCACGGTAGCATCACCGCGCGGTCCCCCTGCGTGGGACTTCGCACGGGCGGGCGATTCCCAGATCAGCGTTTCTTGCCGAAGAACGGCAGGTAATGGCGCAGACCGCGCACCGCGTTATCCATCCACCCGCCCTCTTCCTCTTCCTGCGTCGGCGGCCGCGGAAACCCGACCGGCGTCAGATCCGTGCCCTTTTGCAGCTCGGCGATCGGCGTCGCGGCCGACGGATCGTTGTCGCGTGGCCCGATACCGAGCGACGATCGCGCCTCCCCCACGCTGCGCGCGAGCACGGTGTGCAGATCCTTGCGGAGCTGCACCTTCTTGAGCGTCGTGCCGATCTGACGCGCCATCTCGCGCGACGATGGGAACCGGTTCTCGATGCCCGGCGACAGCGCGCGGTGGATGATCTGGGCGAACGGCTGCGGCACGTCCGGGCGCAGGGGCCGCAGCGGCTGCACCATGCAGTCGCGCAGCCGGCAATACGTCTCGTAGTCGGTCGCGCCGTCGAACAGCTTGCGGCCGACGAGCGACTCCCACAGCACGGAGCCACACGCGAACTGATCGGATGCTGGGACCGGACGCCCCCCCGCGACGATCTCCGGCGCGAGATACGACATCTTGCCCTTCACGACCCCGGGATCGGTGGTCTCCTGCGTTCGATCCGGCGCCAGGCTGAGCCCGAAATCGATCAGCTTCACCATCCCGCGCGTCGTCAGCAACACGTTGTGCGGTGAGACGTCGCGGTGGACGACGGGCACGGGTCGACCATCGGTGCCGAGCCGCTCGTGCGCCGCTGCGAGCCCGCGCAGGATCCCGACGCCAACGGCCGCGACCAGCTCCCATCGCGTCTGCTCACCGCGCGCAAAGTGCCACTTGGCCCAGCTCCCGAGGTCGATCCCATCGATCCATTCGAGCACCATGTAGTAGTGGCCGCGGTCATGGATGAAGTCGTGCACCTCGGCGACGTTGGGGCTCTGCAGCGACGAGCCGAGGCGCGCTTCCTCGACGAACATCGCGACGTACTGCGGCTGGCTCGCGAGGTTCGCGTGCATCTGCTTGACCGCGACGTCGCGGACAAAGCCCGAGTCTCCGCGCACGCGTCCGCGCCAGACGTCTGCCATCCCGCCGCGGCCGGCGACTTCGATCAGCTCGTACCGACCGCCGACGATCAGTCCTGGTCGTGGCTCCTCGGCCATGGATGACCGAGCATCGCATACAACCCGCGACGCGTCCTCCGATCGGGGAATCTCCGACGGGTGATCTCGATGTGTGAACGTCGCGGGAATGCTACCCTCGGACCGATGGAGCCCAGTCCAGGGCTTGGTCGATTCTGCGACGTCGTGCTGCGCGACGACTTCGCGCTGGACCATGCCGCGTTGCTGATCGGCGCCTGGGATTACCCGGAGCGCAACATCGAGACGTATCGGGACCAGCTCGACGCGATCGCGAGCTACGCAGCTCCCGAGGTCGCGCGCGCCACCGGTGGAATCGGCCGTGCCCGCGCGATCAGCGACTGCCTGTTCGAGCGGCTCGGGTTCTGCGGTAACACCGACGACTACTACGACCACTCGCGCCTCGGCGTCCCGGCCCGCGCCGCGTCACGGTCGGCCGACCGCGTGATCGCGATCTCGGACGCGGTGGCGCGGATGCTGCGCGAGACGGGCGGGCTCCCGGAGGAGCGAGTCCGGCGCGTCTACTAC